>CAZCVG010000282.1:0-3050 GCA_964501735.1 uncultured Gemmatimonadaceae bacterium
CGGTCTCGGCGAACTCCCGGACGGTGGACCGGAACAGCTCCTCCTCCTCGCTGAGGAGCGTCAGGGGGGCGGCGGCGGTGGTGGTGGACATGGCTGGCTCCATGGGTCCGGCGCTGGGCGAAGGGCTCGGGAACAATGCGCCGAGGCGGGGAACCTAGCCGAACCGGCGGGCCGGCTCAACCGACGGGGCAGGGCTGGCGGCGTGCCCCTACCGGGCCAGCCGTGCCTCCAGTCTGGCCTTCACGGCGGGCCATTCGTCGTCGAGGATGCTGTAGAACACCGAGTCGCGGAACCGGCCGGACCAGGTGAGGGCATGCCGCCGCAGGATCCCTTCCTCCCGGGCGCCGATCCCCAGCAGGGCCGAACGCGACTGCTGGTTGATCGCGTCGGTCTTGAACTCCACCCGCACCAGCCCCCACGCTTCGAAGGCCTGCCGCAGCATCAGGTACTTGGCCTCGGTGTTCACCGCCGTCCGCTGCCACGCCCGGGCCACCCAGGTCCAGCCGATCTCGGCCCGCCGGTCGTGCTCGGAGATGTTGCCGAACCGGGAACCACCCACCACCTGCCCGGTGGCCTGCAGCACCGTTGCGAAGGGCACCGCGGTTCCCCGCCGCCGCTCCACCAGGGCGGACTCGACCCAGCGCTGCATGGCCTCGGGGGTGCTGCCGTCATTGACGGTGATCTGCCAGAGCGCGGGGTCGCAGCCCGCGGCGATGAGCCCGGGGAGGTGTTCGGGGGCCAGCGGCTCCAGCCGGACGTGGCGGCCGTTGAGGACCGGGGCGGACAGCACCCTCAGGCGGCCCCGTTGGAAATGACCCGGAGCGCCACCTCGGCCCGGCCCAGCGGGGCGGCCACCTGGACCCCAGCCACCTTGTGGCGGACGGCCGCGAGCATCTCCTGCGCGATCCGCACGCCCTCCTCTAGGGCCGCTTCCTTGCCGCGGGCGGAGGCCTCGCGCATCCGGTCCAGCACCCGCTGGGGCACGTTGACGCCGGGCACCTCGTTGGCGAGGAACTCCGCGTTCCGGAGCGAGACCAGCGGCCAGATCCCGGCGATGATCGGCAGCCTGAAGGACTCGACCTTCACCAGGAACTGTTCCAGCTGCTCCAGGTCGAACACCGGCTGGGTGATGGCATACTCCGCCCCGGCCTCCACCTTCCAGGCGAAGCGGCGGAGCTCCAGGGCGGGGTCGGGGGCGGCCGGGTTCACCCCGACACCGATGACAAACCGGGTGGTGCCGCCGAGCGCGTTCCCGCCGGGGTCGAGGCCGTGATTCAGCCGGCTCACGAGGTTGGTCAGCCCGATGCTGTCGATGTCGAAGACCGCCGTGGCATCGGGGTAAGGGCCCATCTTGGGAGGGTCCCCGGTGACGATCAGCAGGTTCCGGATGTCGCTGGCCGCCGCCCCTAACAGGTCGGACAGCATGCCGAGCAGGTTGCGGTCCCGGCAGGCGTAGTGGACCACCGGCTCCATGCCCAGTTCCCGCTGGATCAGCAGGCCCGAGAGCAGGGCGCCCATCCGGCTCTGGGCCCGCGGGCCGTCGGGCACGTTGACGGCGTCCACGCCGGCCGCGGCCAGGGCGCGCACCTGCTGGAACATCGGTGCGGGGTCCACGCCCTTGGGTGGCACGATCTCCACCGTGGTGATGAACTCGCCCCGCGCCAGCTTGGCGCCGAAGCGCGACCGCTCGGCCAGCGGCACCGCGGGGCGGGGCTCGGCCTGGACCGGCTGGACCGCGTGCGAGGTGGTGTGTCGGGGCCGCACGCTCTTCACGTAGCCCACCATGGCCTTGATGTGCTCCGGCGTGGTGCCGCAGCACCCGCCCACGAACCTCGCTCCTGCTTCCACCATGCGCCGGGCGTAGCTCGCCATGTACTCCGGACTGGCCATGTAGATCTTGCGGTCCCCCACTTCCCGGGGCAGGCCGGCGTTGGGCTGGGCCGAGATCGGGATGGTGACCACCTTCGCCAGCTTTTCCACCGCCTCCAGCACCCCATGGGGCCCGACCGAGCAGTTGACGCCCACGACATCCGCGCCCAGCGCCTGGAGCTGCGGGCCGAAGGTCGCCGGATCGGTGCCATAATGGGTCTTGCCGTCGTTCCCCACCGTCATCTGGGCGATGACCGGCAGGCCGGAGCGCTGGCGGATCGCCTCGAGCGCGGCGTGCACCTCCTCGACATCGCTGAAGGTCTCGATGATGAAGCCGTCCACCCCGCCCTCCAGGAGGCCGTCCACCTGGCGGCCGAAGGCATCGCGAGCCTCGGCCACCGAGGTCTCGCCGAAGGGCTCGATCCGGAGGCCAAGGGGCCCCAGGGCACCCAGCACGGCGGCCCGGCCCCCGGCCGCCTCCCGGGCCAGCGTGGCCGCCTCGGCGTTGAGCCGTTCGGTGTCGGCGGCCAGGCCGTAGTGGGCCAGCTTGAGCGGATTGGCCCCGAAGGTGTTGGTCTCCAGCAGCTCCGCCCCGGCGCGCACGTACTCGCGGTGGATGTCGCGGATCAGGTCCGGCTGCTTGAGGACCAGCTCGTCATAGCAGATGTTGAGGAAGACGCCTCGCCCGTACAGCATGGTGCCCATGGCGCCGTCCACCACATGGCTCCGGCCGTCGTCGATGAGTTCGCGGAGGGTCGCCATGGCGGTCACTGCCCTTCCCGGCCGGCGGCCGGCTGGTATCCCAGGACCGGCGCCAGCCAGCGTTCGGCATCCTCCACGGTCCACCCCTTTCGCGCGGCGTAGTCCTGCACCTGGTCGGGCCCGATCCGGCCCACCCCGAAGTAGTGGCTCTCCGGGCGCCAGAAGTAGTATCCGCTGACCGAGGCCGCCGGCAGCATCGCGAAGCCCTCCGTCAGTTCCATACCCGCCGCCGGGCCGGCCTGCAGCAGCTCGAACAGCAGCGTCTTCTCGGTGTGGTCGGGGCATGCGGGATAGCCTGGGGCGGGACGGATGCCCTGGTACTGCTCCCGGATGAGGCCCTCGTGGTCCAGGACCTCGCCGGGGGCATAGCCCCAGAACTCCCGGCGCACCCGCTGGTGCATGCGCTCGGCGAACGCCTC
>CAZCVG010000283.1:0-3026 GCA_964501735.1 uncultured Gemmatimonadaceae bacterium
CGCCCGCCAGCAAGATGACCCTCGGCCAGATGTCCGAGATCCTCTTCATGCTGGCGCTGCCCGTGCTGCTCAGCCGGTTCGGCACCCGGGTGGTGATGCTGGTCGGCATGGCGGCCTGGAGCGCGCGGTACTTCCTGTTTGCCAATGGGGACATCGGCGGCGGCGCATGGATGCTCTACGCCGGCATCCTGCTCCATGGGGTGTGCTACGATTTCTTCTTCGTGACCGGGCAGATCTACGTGGACCGGCAGGCGGGGCAGAAGATCCGCGCCGCGGCGCAGGGCTTCCTGACCTTCGTCACCCAGGGAGTCGGCTACCTGATCGGGAGCTTCCTCTCGGGCGTAGTGGTCCAGCAGTTCGTCAATGCGGAGGGCACGGGCCACGACTGGCACAGCATCTGGCTCCGCCCGGCCATCGGGGCGGCGGTGATCCTGGTGATCTTCGCCGTCATGTTCCGGCCCGGCGAGAAACCCCGGGCTGCCTGACCCGGCCGGCGCCCGGGTGCGGGTCGGGGAGTAACCCCCGGGCGGCTCACGCCGCCGGCAGGATCCCCGCCTCCCGGGCGCGGGCACACATGGCCCGTTCCATCTCCCGCCGGGCCCGGTGCAGCCGGGACCGCACCAGGTCCAGTGGCAGGTTCAGGATCTCGGCCAGCTCGGCATAGCTCAGCTCCGCCACGTAGTGCAGCGCCGCCACCTCGCGCAGGTCGTACGGCAGCGTGCGCAGGGCGCCGGAGGCATCGGCCGGGGTGAGCCGCGACAGGAGCATCGCGGCCGGATCTCCCTCCTGCTCCAGCCACCCGGCCGATTGGGCCGCCTCATACAGCGGCAGCGAATCATCGTCGGGCGGCAGGGTGAGCCGGGCAGCTTCTCCGCCTTTCTCCTGCCGGCTCCGGCAACGCTCCAGCATGAGGCCCAGGAACGCCGGACGGATGTCCGCTCCCGCCTCGACGGCGGGCTGTGCCCGGCTGCCGAGGAGGGCCGCCTCGACCAGGCAGGCCTCCGCCTGACTGGGTGACTCCGTGAGCTGGGCCGCCAGCTTGTAGGCGGTGTCGAGCCACGGGCTGATCGCGTCCCCGAACGCCACTCTCGACCTGTGGGACGTGGCCGTCATGATGCACGCTCCTCCCGCAAGAGATCCTCGATGGTCATGGGGGCCCTGATCAGGGTCACCCGATCGCGCGGCAGCTCCCGGAGCCACCGAATGGCCTCCCGATCCGCGCCCTTCACGTATTGCAGGTCCACTACCACCCGCGCCTCACGACCCAGAACCGACGCCAGGTACTCCGCCGCCACGGTCACTTCAGGGCCGCTCAGCACCCCCTCGAGCCGCAGGGTGGGTCCAGGGAGGTCTGTAATCCGGAGCATCGGCGCGATCCATGGTTTGGCCTGCCCTATCAAAAAGCATGGACAGTGCCAGCCATGGCTCCTCCTCTGTCTCATGTCTATTGTGTTGTAAGACAACAACTTATGCTGCTGAACCGAGGTCTCGAATGCGATCGGAAATTCCCAATCCCATTGGGAATAGTGATTTTCCCAACTACCAAGCTGTGAGAATAGGAATTTCTGGGACCCCCTTCCGGTGGGGTCGAAGGGGTGCCATTCTATCCCGGACCCCATGAACATCCCCGGCTACGAAGTCACTGATGAGGTTCACCGCGGGCGCCGCCGGGTGGTCTGGCGAGGCCGTCGGCTGGCGGACAGCCGGTCGGTGATCATCAAGGCGCCCCTGGCCGAGTTCCCCCTGCCGGCCGAACAAGCAACGCTCCGCCGGGAATTCCGGATCCTCGAAGGGCTCGACATCCCCGGGGTGGCCGTGCCGCTGGATCTGGTGACCTACCAGGACCGCGCGGCGCTGGTGATGGAGGACCTGGGCGACACCACCCTCAAGCGCCTCATTGCCGCGGCGCCGCTGCCGATCGAGCGGGTCCTGGCGATTGGGCTGGAGCTCAGCGCGGCGCTGGGGGCGCTGCATCGCCGTGGCGTCATTCACAAGGATGTGAATCCCAACAACATCATGGTGGACGCGGGCACCGGGCGTGTCACCCTGATTGACTTCGGCATTGCCTCGCGGCTCTCCTACGAGCGGCCCGCGCCGAGCCATCCCCAGGCGCTGGAAGGCACCATTGCGTACATGTCGCCGGAGCAGACCGGCCGCATGGGTCGCGAGGTGGATTACCGGACTGACCTCTATTCACTCGGGGTGACCCTCTACGAGTCGCTGACCGGCCGGATTCCATTCAGGTCCTCCGATCCCCTGGAAGTGATCCACGCCCATATCGCGCGGCCGCCCGATCCGCCGCACGCGCGCCGTCCCGACGTTCCCGCCGCCTTGTCGGAACTGATCCTCCGCCTGATGGCGAAGGACCCCGAGGAGCGCTACCAGGGGGCCCGGGGTGTGAGCGCGGACCTGGAACGGTTCGCGGCCGAGTGGGCGGCGGGCGGGACGATCACCCCGGGCCGGCTGGGCGCGGAGGACGTGCCCGAGCGGTTCGTGGTGGCGCGCCGGCTGTACGGGCGCGAGGCCGAGGTGCGGCAGCTGCAGGAGGCGATCGCCCGGGTGGCGGCCGGGGGAAGCGAGCTGGTCCTCGTGTCAGGCTACTCCGGCATCGGCAAGACGTCGCTCATCCAGGACCTCTACCCATCCCTGACCTCACACCGGGGTCACCTGATCGCCGGCAAGTTCGATCAGCTGGCGCGCGATGTTCCGTACCGTCCGCTGGTCCAGGCGTTCTCGGTCCTGATGGGGCAGTTGCTGGCCACGAGCGATGAGCAACTGCAGCAGTCGGCGGACCGGCTGCGCTCGGCGCTGAGCCCGAACGCACGGGTGATCGTGGATATCATCCCGGTACTCGAGCGGGTCATCGGCCCGCAGCCCGCGCCCGCCGATCTCGGGCCGGCGGAGGCCCAGACCCGATTCAGCCTGCTGTTCCAGCGGTTTGTCGGCGTGCTGGCCCGCCCGGAGCATCCGCTGGTGGTGTTTCTCGATGACCTCCAGTGGGCCGACGCGGCCACGCTGGCCCTGCT
>CAZCVG010000284.1:0-1791 GCA_964501735.1 uncultured Gemmatimonadaceae bacterium
GTGATGGTCGTGGTCACCACCCTCCTCACCCCACCTGCCATCCGCTGGCGCCTGGCCAGGCTCGCCGGCCGGCCCGGCCCGGGGGACAGCCAGGGCTGACCGCTTGGCCACCCTCGTCCCGTCACCCGCCCAGGCGGAAGCCATCACCGCGCCGCTCGGCCCGGTGCTGGTGCTGGCCGGGCCCGGGGCGGGGAAGACCTTCTGCCTCATCCAGCGCATCCGCCATTTGGTGGAAGAGCGCGGCTTCGAGCCGTCGCGCATCGTGGCGGTCACCTTCACCAACCGGGCAGCCGGCGAGATCGCCAGCCGGCTGGCCTCCGCCCTCGGCGACCGGGCCGAGGCCGTCACCCGCGGCACCATCCACGCGCTCTGCGTGCAGCTCCTGCGGGAGCACGGCGAGGAGGCAGGGGTCCCCAAGGGCTTCGGCATCGCCGACGAGGAATACCAGCTCCAGGCCCTCCGGCGGGCCGGCTTCTACAAGGAAGGCCAGAAGTGGCCCCTCACCCGGTTCAGCCGGCACCGGCTGACCGGGGAGCCGCTGGGCGACTGGCTCACCCCGATCCACGAGCGCTACCGCGCCCACCTGGCCAAGCGCAACCTGCTCGACTTCGACGACCTCATCGCCAGCACCGAGGTGCTGCTTCGCACCAGTGAGGCGACCGCCACCCGCATCGCCGCCAGCTGGGACTACCTGCTGATTGACGAGGCCCAGGACCTCACCCCGGCCCAGTACCGGGTGCTCTCCCGCCTGGCCCGCGACCACCGGAACATCTTCGTGGTCGGCGACGACGAGCAGTCCATCTTCGGCTTCGCCGGGGCCGACGCGACGGTGCTCACCACCTTCATCAACGACTACCGGATCACCGGCAGTATCGTCCTGGACGAGAACCGGCGCTGTTCCCGGCAGATCTTCGATGCCGCCCGCCGGCTGATCACCCGCAACCCGCGGGAGCACCACAAGGACCTCCGGGCGCTGCGGGAGTCCCCGTGGGAGGTCAGCGCCGGGCGCTTCGCCGATGAGGAGGAGGAGGCCCGCTGGCTCATCGCCGACCTGGAACGGGACCGGGCCGAACACGGCCATGCCTGGGGCGAGGTGGCGCTGCTCTACCGCCGGCACGAGACCGGCGACCTCCTCGAAACCAGGCTGGTGGAAGCGGGGATTCCCTGCCAGCTGGCCACCGGGCGCGCCCTGGCGGATGACCCGGTCGTCGGGTACCTCATCGCCGCCCTCCGGGTGGTGGACCGGCCCGACGATCCGTACTTCGTGGAACAGTTCGCCGCGGTGCACCTTCCGCAGCCGCTCATGGCCACGCTTCGGGCCGGCGCCGCCCGCGAGAAGGCCGAGTTTCCCGAGTGGCTCCGCCGGGAGGGACGCCGGCTGCGGCCGCACCCGGATGTAGACGGGAAGAAGGTGCTGCGCTGCCTGGCCAACCTGGCCAACCTCCCCGGCCTGACCGACCGGTTCACCGCCCTCACGCCGCTCGTGGAACACCTGCTCAGCCACAAGGTCGGCCCCTACCGGGTGCCGCTGGAGGACAAGTTCGAGGAGTCCCTGCTCACCGATCCGCTGGCGGACCCGGCGGCCGGCCTCCTCGCCACCCGCCTGGCGGGTGCCCGCCACGGCCGGAAGCGGGTCTGGCTCCCGTCCCTCGGCGGGGCCGAGTTCGGCCTCGCCGGGATGCTCCGGGCGGCCGGCGTCACCACCATCGGTTTCCTGGCGGGCGGCGAGGCGCCAGACCCTTCCGATGTGGTGATCGAGCCCGCCGCGCGCGGGGCGCTGTCCCTGGCCGG
>CAZCVG010000284.1:1891-3015 GCA_964501735.1 uncultured Gemmatimonadaceae bacterium
GGCGTGGCGGGCCTTCCGCGCCTTTGCCGGCGACGACCAGCTGGTGGCCCACAACGGCCACGACTTCGACTTCCCCGTGCTCCGCCGTCTCGCCGAGGCGGCGGGGGACACCTGGACCTTCTCCTGCTACGACACCCTGCCGCTCGCCCGGGACATCCACCCCGGCAGCAAGCGGCTCGGGGACCTCGCCCACGCCTATGGCATTGACACCGGCCAGGCTCACCGCGCCCTCGACGACTGCCGGACCCTGGCGCAGGTGGTCTGCCGGCTGGAGGAGGAGCGCCTGCGGCGAGCCCGCACTATTGGCCTGGGGCACCTGCTGGATCACCTGGCGGTGGCGCTGGCCCTGACCGAGACCGCCGAGCTGAACGTGGAAGACCGGATCTTCTTCGAGCTGGGCCGGATCTTCGCGCTGGGGCGCTACACCCGGGCGCTGGCCTCGTATGAGGCGGAACGGACCCTGGCGGGGGCGGGCGAGTCTCCCGACGTCGAGCACGTCATCGCCAGGCTGGGCGGCCGGGAGCTGATGGCCAGGATCCAGCGCGAGAAGTCGGCCTCGGACCGCTATCCCGCCACCATGGCCCGGCTCCGGAGCCTGCTGGCCTCGCTCGCCGGCACGGACCTCAGGGAACAGCTGGCCGAGTTTCTCGCCCGGGTGGCGCTGTCCACCTCGACCGCGGGCGCCGAGACCAGCGCCAACCGGGTGAACCTGCTCACCCTGCATGCCACCAAGGGCCTGGAGTTCTCCCGGGTCTACGTGGTGGGCGTGGAAGACGGCCAGCTCCCCGGCTCGGCCCCCGGCAAGCGGCCGGGCAAGTCGGAGATCGAGGACGGCCGCCGGCTGCTCTACGTGGGCATGACCCGGGCGCGGGACCGGCTGGTGCTCACCCGGGTGGACCGGCGGCGCGGGGTGGAAGCGGGAGGGAGCATGTATATGGAGGAGATCGGGCTGGGGTAGGTGCGGGCGGACAGGCGGACGGGCGGTCCGGCACCCCGACCGACCGCCCGCCCGCCCGCCCGACCGCCTTCTACTCCCCCACCGCCGACATCGGCTGCCAGTCCTCCGACCCGGCGCGGGCCACCATCACATCGGCCTCGAGTTCGCCGCGCTTGATGAGTTCCCG
>CAZCVG010000285.1:0-2987 GCA_964501735.1 uncultured Gemmatimonadaceae bacterium
GTGCCTTCGGACACGACCGCCCAGCCGCACCAGCACCGGCACCGGAAGTAGCCCGGCCCCGCCGAGGGGCACCCGCTGCAATGCGGGCTTCAGCATTGCTTCATTTCTGGCCCGACCATCGCCCGGCCGCGAGGTCGCGAATGGTCCCCCGGGCGGGACAGAAAGTCCCGTCCGCCCCCTGCCGCGGTTTCGGCCCTGCCGTGTAATCCCCTGTATCGCTTGGACTTGCCACGGTGATCCCGGGGCCATGCCCGTGGCACAGGACCCGCCTTACCGGGGGGCACGCAGCCACTCCCCTCTGAGCGGTTGCAGGGCAAGGTCATCATGCAGCAGAAACAGGTGTTGTCCGGGAAGGACCCGATCCAGGACCGTCCTTCGACCACCGGCGCGTCCCTGCTTGGGACGGCGCTGGCCCACTCCCTTGGCGATGCGCTGGTCCAGGTGGACCAGCTTCTCATGCTTGGGGAGGCCGGCCATGGGGAGATCTCCGTAAGCAGGCTGCGGTTCGTGCGCGAGCGGCTATGGCAGCTGCACGATGTGGCCGCCGGTGCCATTCGCAGCGCCGGGAGGTTCGCATGACCCCCGCGCACGAGCAGGAGCTCTGGCAGCGCTATCGCGGGACGGGGGACCTGTCGGCCCGGGACCGGCTGATCGAGCAGAACCTGTCGCTGGTGCACCACGCGGCCCGGCGGGTGCAGCGCCGGGCCGCGGCCCACGTGCAGTACGATGACCTCCTGAGCGCCGGCGCGCTGGGACTGCTCCAGGCGGTCGAGCGCTTCGACCCCTCCCGGGGCTGGCGCCTGAGCACCTTCGCCATGCAGCGGATCCAGGGCGCCATCCTCGATCACCTCCGGCAGGAAGCCGGGATCCCGCGGACCCGGCGGGTGCGGTCGCAGCGGCTGGCGCTGGCCCGGGCCCGGGTGGAGGGGCGGCTGGGGCGCCCGGCGCGGGCCCGCGAGGTGGCCGAGGAAGCGGGCCTGGCGACCGACGAGTACCACGCCTGGCGCCGCGACGCGGTCCGGCCGCCGGAGCCGCTCACCCCAGCGCTCGCGGTCCGGATCGGCCACGAGCCGGTGGATGGTGCCGCGGATCTCGGGTGGCTGGCGGACATGGTGGCCCGGCTGCCGGTCCGCGAGCGGCAGGTCATCACCCTGTCGTACTACGAGGAGCTGTCGGGCGGGGAGATTGCCCGGCTGATGGGCATCAGTGAATCGCGAGTGTCGCAGTTGCGGAACCGGGCGCTTTCCCGCCTCCGCGGTGCGGAACCCCTGAAGGAGGCCGTATGACGACCGAGTGCAGCCCGCCGCAGACCGCCACCAGGCCCGACGGGTCACTCCAGGGATTCCCGCCCCCGGGACTCAAAGGCAGCCGGATCCTGATCATTGACGACAACGAGGCCATCCTCCGGGTCCTTACCCGGATGCTCAACCGGACCGGACTGACGGAGGTGCATGCTACCACCGATTCCCTGGAGGGCCTGGCGATGTTCGGCCGGGTGGCGCCGGACCTCGTGCTGCTCGACCTCCACATGCCGGAGCCCGACGGCTTCCAGGTGCTGGAGCGGATCCGTGGTCAGGAGGGGGAGGAGGAGGCCACCGTCGTGCCGGTCGTGATGCTGACGGGGGACCAGGACCAGGCGCTGCGCATCCGGGCCCTCGGCCTGGGCGCCAACGACTTCCTGGTGAAGCCGTTCGACGCCACCGAGGTGGGCCTCCGGGTCCGTGGCCTGCTGCAGACCCGCTGCCTGCAGCGGCGGCTGGCGCTCCAGAACCAGGATCTGGAGGCCCGGGTGGCCGAGCGGACGCGCGAACTGGAGGCGTCGCAGCTCGAGATGCTTCAGCGCCTGGCCGACGCCGCCGAACTCCGGGACGACGAGACCGGCCAGCACACCCAGCGGGTGGGCCGGCTGGCCTGCCGGCTGGCGCGGACCATGGGCTGCGACCCCGCCGAGGCCATGCTCATTGCCCGGGCCGCGCCGCTGCACGACATCGGCAAGATCGGGGTCTCCGACGCCATCCTGCGGAAGCCCGGCAAGCTCACCGAGGAAGAGTATGCCGAAATGAAGACCCACGCCGCGGTCGGGGCGCGGATCCTCTCGGGTGGCCGGTCCGACCTGATCCAGATGGCGGAGCGGATCGCCCACTGCCACCACGAGCGGTGGGACGGCACGGGCTACCCGCGCCAGCTGGCCGGTCAGGCCATCCCGCTCGAGGCCCGCATCGTGGCGGTGGTGGATTTCTTCGACGCCCTGACCCATGACCGCCCGTATCGCGGGGCGGTGCCGGTCCGGCGCACCCTGGAGATGATCCGGGAATCGAGCGGCTCGCACTTCGATCCCGCGGTGGTCGAGGCCTTCGAGGCCATCGTCGCCGCGGAGGCCGGAGACGCCACGCTGCGGACGGATCCGCAGTTCACCTACGAGGAGGCTGCATGAGGATGCACCAGGAAGGTGGCACCGGCCAAGAGGTGGGGGACACCGCGGGCACCCAGGCCCGGCTGGAACGGATGATCGAGGAACGGGCCCACGCGCTGGAGCGGAAAGTGGAACAGTTCGCGGCCGCCTCGCTGGAGGTGCTGGTGACATCCCTCGAGGCCCGGGATCCGTTCATGGCGGGCCACTCGGTGCGGGTGGCCCAGCTCAGCGCCACCGTGGCCGACGCGCTGGGACACCCCGAGAACGGTGTCGAGGCGGTCCGCCTGGCCGGCCGGCTGCACGACATCGGCATGCTGGTCATCAGCGACCGGGTGGTGAATCGCGAGGGTCCGCTCACCCCGGCCGAGCTCGACCAGGTCCGCCAGCACACGCTGGTGGGCCACCAGCTGCTGCTGCCGTACCCCCACCTCGGGGACGTGGCCCGGTTCGTCCGGGGGCATCATGAGCGGTGGGACGGCGCCGGCTATCCAGACGGCCTGGCCGGCGAGGCCATCCCGTGGGGTGCCCGCATCATCGCCGCGGTGGAGGTCTACGATGCCCTGGTCACCCGGCG
>CAZCVG010000286.1:0-2982 GCA_964501735.1 uncultured Gemmatimonadaceae bacterium
CGTTCAGTGGCCGACAGGCTCGGTTCAGCAGGAATTATGCAGTTTCAGGTGGCTGCAATGCCCGGAACAGCGCGTGCAACGGACCGTTCAGTGGCCGGCGGGCGCTGTCACCACAGGAAAGTGCAGGCTCAGGTGCCTGTGCCGCTCCGTCAGCCGCGCAAGCTGGAGTCGCCAGCGGTTCGGGAGGAGTCTCACCGGAAAGAGTTGCCGCCCGCGATGCTTCCACAGGAGAAGTGAACTCATGGTCCAGGGCCTCACCGCCCTGGCGCCCACCCCTGCTTCCCTCCCTCCGGCGCCGTAATACTTTCCTTATGTGAGCCCCGAGACCCCGTTCAACCCGTCGCCCGCGCTGCAGGCGGGACTGGCTGGCCGCTATACCATTGGCGAGCCGCTGGGGCATGGCGGGATGGCGATGGTGTTCGCGGCTCACGACCTCCGGCACGACCGGGACGTCGCCATCAAGGTCATCCACCCCCGGCTGGTCGCCGAGCGGGAGGCGGCGGACCGGTTCCTGCGCGAGATCCGCTACGCCGCCACCCTGACCCATCCGCACATCCTGCCGCTGTACGAGTCCGGCACCGTGAGCGCCGGGCCGCCCGGGCCGGGCGCCCCGCCGGTCGAGCTGCTCTACTATGTGATGCCCCGGCTCACCGGCGAATCGCTCCGCACCCGGCTGCAGCAGCAGCGGGTCCTGCCGGTGGAGCAGGCGATCCGGCTGACCCGCTCGGTGGCGCATGCCCTCGACTACGCCCACCGCCGCCAGGTGGTCCATCGCGACATCAAGCCCGAGAACATCCTGCTGCAGGAGGGCGAGCCGGTCATCGCCGACTTCGGGGTGGCGCGCGGGCTGTGCGAGAGCTGCGACACCGACACGGTCACCGAGCCGGGCATCGCCATCGGCACGCCCGCCTATATGAGCCCCGAGCAGGCCAGCGCCGACCCCTCGGTGGACGGGCGGAGCGACCAGTACAGCCTGGCCTGCGTGCTCTACGAGATGCTGGCCGGCCAGCCGCCCTTCGCGGGCACCGGCGCCCGCGCCACCATGGCCCGCCACGCCTCCGAGCCGGTGCCGCCGATCACGGCGCTCCGCCCCGAGGTGCCGCTGGCACTCCAGTGCGCCGTCCTCCGGGCGCTCTCGAAGGAGCCGGGGGAGCGCTACCCCACGCTGGCCGAGTTCGCGGAGGCGCTGGTCACCCCGCTGAGCGGGCTGCCGGCGCCCGGGGACGTGCCGCTGGGCCGGAGCATCGCGGTGCTGCCGTTCGTCAATGCCAGCGCCGATCCCAACAGCGAGTATTTCGCCGACGGCATGACGGAGGAGCTGATCAACGCCCTGGCCCAGGTGCCGGGGCTCACCGTCGCCTCACGCAGCTCCTCCTTTGCCCTCAAGGGGCGGGTGGCCGATGTGCGTCAGGCGGGGATGCTGCTCGGCGTGTCCTCGATCCTGGAGGGCTCGGTCCGGAAGGCGGGCTCCCGGCTCCGGGTCACGGCCCAGCTTACCGACGTGACGCATGGGCGGCTGCTCTGGTCCGAGCGCTATGACGCGGAGGATCGCGACGTCTTCGCGCTGCAGGACCAGCTGGCCCGCGCCATCGTGGACCGGCTGCGGGGCGAACTGGCGGTGGGCCTCCGCGAGCCGGAACCCTATCACGGCACTTCCAGCGTGGCCGCCTACAACCTGTACCTCAAGGGGCGCTACGCCTGGAACCAGCGCACCGCCGACGGGGTGGCCAGCGCCATCCGGTTCTTCGAGCAGGCCATCGCGGTGGACCCGGACTACGCCCTGGCCTATGCCGGCCTGGCGGACGGCTACTCCCTGCACGTGGACTACCGGGCCGCCCCGGTGTCGGCGGGGATGGAGCGGGCGCGGGCCCTCGCCGAGCGGGCGATCGCGATTGACGAGACCGTGGCGGAGGCCCACACCTCGCTCGCCTGGGTGACGTTCATCCATGACTGGGACTGGGCCCGGGCGGGCCGGGAATTCCGCCGGGCCATCGAGCTCAACCCGCGCTACCCCACCGCCCGGCAGTGGCACGCCTGGTACCTCGCGGCCATGGGCCGCCTGGCGGAGGCGCTGCCGGAGGCGGCGCGGGCCGTGGAACTGGATCCCGCCTCCATCTCCATCCATCGCGGCCTCGGCTGGCTGCAGATCGTGGCCCGCCAGCCGGCCCAGGCGGTGCGGACCCTGGAGCGGGCGCTGGTCATGAACCCCGAGGCCCTGGACACCTACGTGACGCTGGGGCTGGCGCGTGAGGCTGACGGGCGGCTGGCGGAGGCGGAGGCGGCCCTGCGGGAGGCGTTGCTCCTGGGCCCGGAGGAGACCCATGCCCTGGCCGCGCTGGGCCGGGTGCTCTGCCTGCAGGGGCGCCGGGCCGAGGCCGAGGCGATCGCCGGCCGGTTCGAGGAGCTGGGACAGCGGCGCTACGTCTCCCCCACCGACCGGGCCAAGCTGGCGCTGGCGCTGGGGGACTACGACGCCGCCTTCCGCGCCCTGGAGCAGGCCCGGGCGGAGCGGCGGGGGTGGCTGGTCTACCTCCGGGTCGAGCCGCTGTTCGACCCGATCCGGGGCGACGCGCGCTTCCGGGACCTGCTCCGGGTGATGGGGCTGGAGTGAACCGGGCTCCAGGCCGCGGAAGCCGTGACTGATAACTATTCACCTGACGGATGAAATAATCAGTTTGCACCGCCGCGGCCCGCCGGGGATGCCGGGATTCGGTCGCCGGCCGCTGGAGCTGGCAGAAGTGCCGGGCCTTCCCGTGGTGTCCTCGCATCACATTATGAACGGGCCCTTCATGATCGCGGGATCGGGGCCCCGCTCCCCGCGGGCGCTCCCCCGCCTGACGTTCCGGGGGGGCCTGGAGGGCTCTTGACACTTCCGGTTTGGCCGGAATATTCATGTCAGATCGCGGGTGGCGGCGCCGGCACCTCCTCTGCTGCCGGCACTCCGGCACCCGCGCTTCCTGCGAGAATCTCCTGTGAGAACAC
>CAZCVG010000287.1:0-2901 GCA_964501735.1 uncultured Gemmatimonadaceae bacterium
TCCCAGTTCAAGTACAACCTGAACGAGGAGTACGCCCGGGTGGACCAGCTCTACGGCCTGGGCGCGCGGGGCACCCACACGGCGTGGCGCGCGGGCAAGTATGTCTTCGTGGGCGACGAGGTCTACGCCTCCCGGCAGTCCAAGGGGCTCCAGGACGGCAACGGCCTGACCTGGGGGAAGCTCCACGTGATTGATGTCTCGGATATCGAGCGCCCCCGGAAGGTGGCCTGGTACGAGCCCACCGACGGCGGCGTGCACAACGTCTGGGTGGAGGGCGACACCCTCTATCTCGGGAACTACCAGGGCGGGGCGCGGGTGCTGGACATCTCGGGCGAGCTCAAAGGGGACCTGCTCCGCCAGGGGCGGGAAATCAGCTGGATCTTCACCGCCGACTCCATGGGCGCGGTGCCCCGGGTGCCGTTCACCTGGGGCGTGGTGGTCAAGAACGGGGTCATGTATGTGCCCGACATCAACAGCGGCCTGTGGGTGCTCCGGGTGGAGCCCAAGCAGGGAGAGTTCCTGCCCTAGGTAAAGCAAGTTTCATAATTCCTCCCTTCCCCGGCGGGCTTCGGGTCGGTACCGTGGTCTGGGTTCCACCTCACCCGCCGGGTCTCGTGATACCTCATCCACCGTTCGCCAGCCAGCTGACGCTCGAGGAAGAACTCGCGGCGTATCAGGCCCTCAAGCCGAACCTGGCGAGGGTCTGGGAGGAACTGGTCCGCCAGACCGGCACCGCACACACCACGGTGGTGGTGCCCTCGATGACGCTGGATCAGGCGGAGATGGCCAAGATCGCGGGCGTGAGCTTCTACGAGGAGCGGCTGTTGTTCCTCCTCATGCGCCTCAGGAATCCGCGCGCCCGCATGGTGTACGTGACCAGCCAGCCGGTCCATCCCGCCATCCTCGACTACCTGCTGCAGATGCTGCCGGGGGTTCCCGCCAGCCACGCGCGGGCCCGGCTCACCATGCTCTCGGCCCACGATGCCTCCGACCGGCCCCTGACCCTGAAGGTGCTCGAGCGGCCCCGCCTCATCGAGCGGATCCGGCGGGCCATCCCCAACCCCGAGCAGGCCTTCCTCAGCGTCTTCAACGCCACCCCCCTCGAGCGCCGGCTCAGCGTGCTGCTGGGCATTCCGCTGAATGGTGCGGACCCTGCCTTGTGCCACCTGGGCACCAAGTCGGGCAGCAGGCGGGTGTTCCGGGCCGCGGGTGTGCCGTGCCCGGAGGGGATGGAGGACCTGCGGGACGAGCAGGACGTGCGGGCGGCACTGGCCGAGCTGGGCCGCCGCCGGCCGGGTCTCCGGCGCGCCGTCATCAAGCTGAACGAGGGATTCTCGGGCGAGGGAAATGCGATCTTCCGGTACCCGGCCGACGCAGGGGCCCGGGCGCTGGAGCTGGCGATGCAGCGGTTGCGCTTTACCGCCGCAGGCGAGCGACGGGCGACCTACTTCGCCAAGTTCGCCTCCGGCGGCGGGGTGGTGGAGGAGTTCCTCGAGGCCCGTGAGTGCCACTCACCCAGCGTCCAGCTCAGGACCAGCCCCACGGGCGAGGTGATGCCGCTGAGCACCCACGACCAGCTGCTGGGCGGACCGGCGGGCCAGATCTTCCTGGGCTGCGAGTTCCCGGCCGCGGATGCGTACCGCCTCGACGCCATGGAGGCCGGTCGCCGGATCGGGCGGGTGCTGGCGGACGCAGGGGTCGTCAGCCGGTTCGGTGTGGACTTCATGGCCACGCGGGATGACCCGTCGGAAGGGTTCCGGCTGCACGCCATC
Organism: uncultured Gemmatimonadaceae bacterium; assembly: GCA_964501735.1. Classification (GTDB taxonomy): domain Bacteria; phylum Gemmatimonadota; class Gemmatimonadetes; order Gemmatimonadales; family GWC2-71-9; genus JADJOM01. Next base: position 1,773 of record CAZCVG010000287.1, read on the forward strand.
GAGATCAACCTGCGCCTTGGCGGGACGACCCACCCGTTCCTGGCCCTGCGGTTCCTGACCGACGGGGCGCTGGATCCTGCCACCGGGATGTTCCACGCCGTCAGCGGCCGCCCGAAATTCTACCGGGCGACGGACAACCTGCAATCGGACCGGTATCGTGGCGTCCTGCCGGAAGACCTGCTGGAGATCGTGACCCACAACCAGCTCAATTTCGACTACCGGGCGGAGACCGGGGTTCTGTTCCACCTCATCGGCGCGCTGTCGCAGTACGGCAAGCTGGGGCTCACGGCCATCGGCAACAGCCGGGCCGAAGCGGAGGAGCTCTATCGTCACACGCTGGAAGTACTCGACCTGGAAACGGCCTACGGGTGAGTGACCCAGGCGCCCCAAAGCACAACGGCGGGAGCTGGGCTCCCGCCGTTGTCCGTGGAAGGCCTGCCGCCGGGCGCTACGGGCAGACGCCGCCGGTCCAGGTGCCGGTGGATCCCTGCCCATCGTCATAGGTGCCGGAGACGCTGCTGCCGCTGATCGTCCCCGTGGCCAGGGCCGAGCCGCCACCCGGTGTCTGGATGGTGATGTTGTTGCCGCTCACGGTGCCGTCCAGCGGGATGGTGCCCCCGCCCTGGTCAGAGACGGCCTCCCCGAGGAGCTGGTTCCCGGTGATCACGAAGCTGAACGCCCCGGAGTCGCTCTGGTCGTCGGCGGCGTAGGTGCCGCAGTAGACCACGGCGTTGCTGCCGTTGGTGGTGACGAAGGTGCCGGTGGAGTTGTTGGGGCCGGTCCAGAATCCTTCCAGCCGGTTGGTGCCGTCGAAGCCCCCGCCGAAGTCGTACCCACCGCCGGTGGCGCCGATGATGTCCTGGTCGGGGTCATAAGTGCCGACCAGGCTGATGGTGGCGCCGCTGAGCTTGAGCGTGCCGGTCACGTTCACCGGATCGCGGGCGGCCGGCCCGGTCGGCGACGGCGGAGCCGGGTTCCCGGTCTGGACGATCAGGACGATCGAGCCGCTGGGCGAGCCGTCATCGGGTGAAACGATGCCGCTGAAGGTCGAGGTGCTGCCGCCAGGGCCGCCGCCCCCGTTGCCGTCGCCACCGCCGCAGGCGGCGAGCCCCACGGCCCCGGCGGCCAT
>CAZCVG010000288.1:0-2901 GCA_964501735.1 uncultured Gemmatimonadaceae bacterium
ATCTCGGTCTGCGGGCACGTGCAGAAGCCCGGCAACTACGAGATCGTCATGGGCACCCCCATGAAAGAGCTGATCTTCGAGATGTGCGGCGGCATGCGGCCGGGCCGGACCCTCAAGGCGGTGATCCCCGGCGGCTCGTCGGTGCCCATCATGACCGCCGCCGAGGCCGACGGCTGCCTCATGGACTACGAGGGCATCGTGGAACGGGGCTCGATGCTGGGCTCCGGCGGCATGATCGTCATGGACGACTCCACCGACGTGGTCTACCAGGTCATGCGGCTGGCGAAGTTCTATGCCCACGAATCCTGCGCCCAGTGCACCCAGTGCCGGGAAGGCACCGCCTGGACCACCCGGATCCTGGAGCGCATCCTCGGCGGCAACGGCCGGCGCGAGGACCTCGACCTCCTGCTGGACCTGTCGGAGCAGATGACCGGCAAGACCATCTGCGTGCTCAGCGATTCCTGCGCCGCCCCGGTGGTCAGCGCCATCAAGAAGTTCCCGGGCGAGTTCGAGGCCTACATCAGCCGGTCCCGCAAGCCGGTGACGGTGGGCGCATGAGCCAGGAACTGGTGTCGGTCACCATTGACGGCATGACGGTGCAGGTCCCCAAGGGTACCAGCATCATCGAGGCTGCCAAGCAGGCCGGCGTGCTCGTGCCGCACTACTGCTACCATCCCTCGCTGCCCTCGCCGGCCGTCTGCCGCATGTGCCTGGTGGAGGTCGAGAAGGCCCCCAAGCTCATGCCCGCCTGCGTCACCACCGTGGCCGAGGGCCAGGTGGTCCGCACCGACAGCGAGCAGGCCCGGAAGGCCCGCGAGGGAGTGCTGGAGTTCCTGCTGATCAACCACCCGCTCGACTGTCCCATCTGCGACCAGGCCGGCGAGTGCGAGCTGCAGGACTACGTCTTCCAGGAGGGCCGGGCCGGCACCCGCTACAGCGACTACCCCAAGCGCTACAACCCGGTCGAGGACTTCGGCCCCGACGTCCTCTACGTGCCCAACCGCTGCATCCTGTGCACCCGGTGCGTCCGCTTCATGGACGATGTGGCCGGCGAGCCGGTGCTCAACGTCTCGGAGCGGGGCGACCGGGCCTACATCGGCATTGACGAGCACCAGCTGCTGGACCACGCCTGGGCCGGCAACGTGGTGGACCTCTGCCCGGTGGGCTCGCTGATCTCCAAGGACTTCCTGCACAAGGCGCGGGCCTGGGACCTCGACAAGACCGCCAGCGTCTGCCCCGGCTGCAGCCAGGGCTGCAACATCATGATCGACACCCGGGACAACGTCGTGGTGCGGCTCCGCCCCCGGCCCAATCTCGAGGTCAACCGGCACTTCATCTGCGATCACGGCCGGATGGACTACCGCTGGATGAACCGGGGGGACCGGATCGAGGCGCCCCTCATGAAGGACGCCGGCCGGCTGGCCGCCACCGGCTGGGAACCGGCGGTGTCCCGCCTGGCCACCCTCGCTGGCGCCAGCCGGAAGGCGGTGCTGCTGGCCTCGGGCCGCGCGTCGCTCGAGTCCCTGGGGATGCTCAAGCGGCTGCTCGGCAAGGCCGCGCTCACGGCCGCGGTGCAGGTCCCGATGGCCGAGGACGAGGCGCCCCTCGAGGGCATCAAGGACCTGGCCCTGCGGCGCGAGCGGGCGCCCAACGGCGACGGCGCCCGGCTGCTGGGCTATTCCACCGACTGGGCCGCCGCGGTGAAGGCCGCCGCCGGCGCCGACCTCGTGGTCCTGCTGGACGTGGCGCTTACCGACGCCGAGGCGGCGCTCATCGGTGGCGGCGCCAGGGTGGTGGTGCTGGGGACGATCGTCGCCCAGGAACTGCCGGCGGCGGAGCTGGTGCTGCCGGTGACCTCGATGGCGGAAGAGCAGGGGGTGTACGTCAACCGCGACCTCCGCGCCCAGCGCTACCACCAGGCGCGCCAGGCGCCGGGCATGGCCCGGCCGGCGTGGTGGATCGCGGGCCAGGCGCTCGGCGCCGGGGCGCCGGGGACCACGGCCCAGGCCTTTGCCATGGTGGCCCAGGACATCCCGGCGCTCGCGGGACTCGGCCATGCCGACCTCGGCGCCACCGGGCGGGTGGCCGAGCGGGGCCGGCCCGCCGCGGCCCAGGGAGCCTGAGCCATGACCCCGGAACTCAAGGGCTTCCTCCTCGTCAGCGCCCTCAAGATGGTGGTGGTCTTCACCGTCACGCTGGTGGGGGTCGCCCTCCTCACCCTGATGGAGCGCAAGGTCTCGGCCTGGATGCAGTACCGCCGGGGTCCCAACCGCGTGGGCTTCGCTGGCCTGCTCCAGCCGGCCGCCGACGGGCTCAAGAACATCCTCAAGGAAGAGACCTTCCCCGGGGAGGCCAACCGGGTGCTGTTTGCCCTGGCGCCGGCGCTCTCCTTCATCCCGGCGGTGACGCTGGGCGCCGTGATCCACTGGGCGGCGCCGCTGCCGCTGGCCTTCGACTTCTCGCTGCCCCTGCTGGGCCGCTTCGTGCATACCGGCCTGACCGCCATGGCGGTGGCCGACCTGCCGGTGGGGTTCCTGTTCGTGCTGGCCATCAGTTCCATGGGCGTGTACGGCATTGCGCTGGCCGGCTGGTCCTCTAACAGCAAGTACGCGCTGCTGGGCGGGCTGCGGGCCACGGCCCAGATGATCTCCTATGAAGTGGCGATGGGCCTGAGCCTGGTGCCGGTGCTGCTGCTTACCGGCAACGTGGCCTTCAGTTCCATCATCCAGGCCCAGCAGGATGGGCTGTGGTTCGTGGCGCCGCTGTTCCTGTCGTTCTTCCTTTTCCTGGTCTCGGGCTTCGCGGAGACCAACCGGCTCCCGTTCGACATGCCGGAGGCCGAGTCCGAGCTGGTGGCGGGCTACCACACCGAGTACTCGGCCATGAAGTTCTCGATGTTCT
>CAZCVG010000289.1:0-2888 GCA_964501735.1 uncultured Gemmatimonadaceae bacterium
ACCGGGCGGCGAGGCGGAGGACCGTCGAGTCGGTTCAGCCTGGCGCTGTGACGGTGCCTCGACCGCCGGGCGGGCGAGGCGGAGGACCGGGATGGGGGCCGTGGGGTTGGCGGGGCATGGCCACGGCCCCATCCCGGTCCGACAGCCGAGCCCGCCCGCATCCGGTGCCGCAAAGCCACATCCCCAAGCACTGATGACCCCGAAAAAACAAAGGGCGGGATCCGCGAGGATCCCGCCCTTCGCACTGCCCTGCCGAGCCGCTTACGCCACCAGGTCCTTCAGCTTCTGGCCCTGCTCGCCCTCCCGCAGGCGGCTGAGGGCGCGGTCGCGGAGCTGGCGGATGCGCTCGCGGGTGACTCCCATCAGGCGCCCGATCTCCTCCAGGGTCCGGCTGTTGCCGTCGTCCAGGCCGAAGTAGAGCCGGAGCACCTTGGCATCCCGGGGCGGCAGGGTGGCCAGCGCGGCCTCGATGTCCGAGGTCTGGCTGTTGGCGATGGCCGGGGCGTCCGTCCCCTCCTGGTCCAGGGCGGTGAAGCGCTCGATCCGCTCGCTGGAATCCCCGTCTCGCGTGGGATGATCCAGCCGCACCGCCTCGGTGTTGAGCGCGCCCAGGCTGCGCACCGCCTCCAGCGTCAGGCCGGTGGCGCGGGCCAGCTCCTCGGTGGTGGGCATGCGGCCCAGCCGGTCCTTGAGCAGCGTGGTGGTCCGGCCGAGGCGCGAGAGGTCGGCGGTCCGGTTGAGCGGCACCCGGACCGGCCGCCCGTGCCGGGCGATGGCCGCCTGCACCGCCTGGCGAATCCACCAGACGGCGTAGGAGATGAACTTGACGCCGCGATCCGGGTCGAACTTCCGGGCGGCCGTCATGAGCCCGAGGTTCCCCTCGCCGATGAGATCGACCAGGGGCACCCCGCGGTTCTGGAACTTCTTGGCGACGGAAACCACGAAGCGGACGTTGTGGCGGGCCAGCTTTTCCTGAGACGCCACGTTGCCGCGGAAGGCCTTCCGGGCCAGTTCCATCTCTTCCTCGCGCGTGAGCAGCGGCACCTTGCTGATCTCGTCGAGGTACAGATCCAGGCTTTCACGGCCTTCGTCGATCGCCTTGGCGATCTGGGCCGGTCGTACCGTGCGCCGCTTGCGGCGCGGCGGAATGGTCACGCTCGCCCCTCCTTGGGCTGGAATGTCCATGCGTCAGAGGGCGACAAAAAGACTGCCCAATATAAGTTGACACACCCGGAAAAGAAACCGAACTACTAAACGACTGTCCTGCAACAGCTTAGCTCTATCTACCGCGCCCCGGAGCCGAGTCGGGAGTCCGCCGATTCGACACCTGTCCAAGGTTGACGGAGAGGGGTTCCTGCCCCGGTCCTGGCTGGGTTGTGCCGTCGGGGACGCCGCCGGGCCGGGCCGGTTGCACGGCCGGGCGTCTCACCGCCCAAGGGCCGGGGTATTACACTTCGGCCCATGCAGACCGACCCAGCCTACGAGCTTCTCCGGCTCTTTGTCTCCCCGGTCGTTGCCATCACCTCCCGCTGGCGGGACCGGGCCAACGGGATGATTTCCGACAGTGTGGTCCGGGCCTCCATCTCTCCCAGCGTCCCCCGGCTTTCGGTCCAGATCCACAAGTGGCATTTCAGCCACGACCTCATCTGGAACAGCGGCCGGCTCTGCGTGCACCTGCTCCACCAGGGCCAGCTGCCGCTGGTCCACCGGTTTGGATTCTCAAGTGGGCGAGATGGTGACAAGCTCTCCACCGTCAGGTATCAGTGGGGGGTCACCGGGGTTCCCGTTTTGGAGGACTGCGTCGCCGCCTTCGAGTTGCGCGTCCTGAACACCATGGACGGCGGCTATGCCACCCACTTCCTTGGCCATGTGGAGGCAGTGCACCACGGGCCTGGGGGAGAACTCCTTACAGCCCAATGGTTTAGAGCCAATCTCCCGGCCGAGTGGGAGGAGGCCTGGCTGGCCAATTACCGCAAGGCCCAGCTCGAGATCGAACAGCACAGCGGAATCGAAGACCGGCGCTGGCCCGGTCCGGCGCCGCTCTGAACCCTCACCCCCCGAGGTGTCCATGAAACCCAGGTTTTGGACGGTTGTTCCCGCGCTCCTCCTGCTCGCCCCGTCCCCGGCCCGGGCCCAGGGGTTCGAGGGTGCCATCACCTTTCGGATGCAGGGCGAGCGCGGCATGGAGATGGTGCAGCTCATCAAGGGCGACAAGGTGCGGATGGAGATGGGCGGGCGCGGCCAGGAGGGGATCATGATCATGGATGCCGGGGCCCAGAACATGATGATGATCATGCCCAGCGAGAAGATGTACATGGTGATGGATATGCGGGGCGGGCCCGGCCGGCCGGAGGGCCAGGGCGAGACGCCCAAGATCACCAAGCTCGGGACCTCGGAGACCATCGCTGGCCGGACCTGCGAGAACTACCTGGTGGGTGACAAGCAGGACATGGAGGTCTGTGCCGCCAAGGGCATGGGCTTCTACATGTCCGGCGGTGGCGGCCCGGGCATGGGCCGCAACCCGATGGGCCGGGTGCCCAACTTCCGCGACGCGGCGATCATGCGGGAATTCCAGGACGGCTTCTTCCCGCTCCGGATCACCCGGGTGGCGGGCGGCAAGCGGGAAGTCATGCTGGAAGCCACCCGGATCGAGCCCAAGACTCTCGATGCGGCGCTGTTCCAGGCCCCGGCGGGCTACCAGCAGATGACCATGCCGGCGGGCATGCCGGGAGGTCGCCCGTAAGCGGACCAAGCGCCGCCTGACATCACGACCCGAAGGCGAAGGGGCGGGGTCCGAGAGGCCCCCGCCCCTTCTTCATGTTGCCGCCCGCCCTACCGTCCTACCGTCCTACCGTCTTACCGTCCGCCCGTCCGCCCGTCCGCCCGTC
>CAZCVG010000290.1:0-2875 GCA_964501735.1 uncultured Gemmatimonadaceae bacterium
TCGTCAGACGCGCGTGGCGTGCGAGGCGGCTGATCGGGTTCATTCCGGCTCCGGGGTTGGTGCGGGGATCAGGGTCGGACAGGCAATGACAATTGAGCGAGCAAACGTTATGCCCTGCGGAGGCTTAGGCAATGCCCCGGTAACAGCCGATCCGGCTGGACGCTGCCGGGGCCAGCCACCTGGTCAGGCTGTTGCGTCAGTGCCACAACTGTGGTCTGCTCCCAGCACCCCTGCTCAGTCCTCCACCACATGGGTGCGAAAAACCTCGCGATATGCCGCCCAGCGCGCCTGGTCGAAGCTACCGTTCTCCAGGCAATTCACCGCCGAATAGGCCATGAACAGGGCGTGGTGGGTGTTGTCGTGGGCGAACAGCCCCTGCCGGCCATAGCTCAGGAACCGGGGCAGCTCTTCCACCCACCGGTCCAGGGTGCCGAAGGGCACCTCGTATCCGTTCAGGTAGATCGGGTAGGCCTGCCGCAGGCGCCTGGAGTAGACCGCCGTCGGCTGGGCCGGCAGCGGCAGCCCGGCCCGGGCCAGGTCATCGGCTACCACCCGGCCGAGGGCCGCGTCGTCCAGGCGCCAGACCTCGTCGTCCGCGTCGCAGGGCAGCTCGGCGCACAGGGTGGTGCGCCCGGCGAGGTCGTAGCGCTCGGCGTAGTGCTTCGGCTCCGAGAGCCGGGTGATGCGGATCCCCGCGTCGGGGAAGTAATGGGCGTCGTACTCGGTGAACCGGTCCACCGGCAGGTCCAGGTAGATCAGCAGCATGGCCCGGTAGTGAATCTGGCCGCTGGCCTCCCGGACGGCGGCCGGCACCCGGTCGCCCATGGCCCGGGCCACCACCGGAATGGGGATGGTGGACCAGACGTAATCCGCGTCCACCCGCTCTCCCTGGCCGCCCCGCTCGGTGATCACGCCCCAGCGGCCCGACTCGCCCGGCGCCTCGAGCCCGGTGACCCGGGTGTTGTACCGGAACTCGGCGCCCAGCCGTTCGGCCGCGGCGGCGTAGGCCTCGCTGATCTGGCCGAAGCCCCGCCTGGGATAGAAGAACCGTCCCGACCCCTTGGGCTTCAGGCCGGGCACCGCGGTGAGGACCTTGCGGACCAGCTTCCCGAACGAGCCGGCCGACACCCGCCGGCGGGCCTGGATGCCTGACAGCTCTTCCGGGGCGCGGCCCCAGATCTTCCGGGCATAGGGGAAGTAGAACTCGCGGCAGATCGTCGGGCCCAGGTTGGCCCATAGCACCGAGGCGAAGGTGTCCCCCTCCTCGGCCTTGCCGCCCAGCGCCTTGCGGGCCATGTCGCGGAGGGTGCCGAGGGCGAAGCCGCGGTCGAGCCGGAGGAGCAGGTCCACCGGCTTGAGCGGGAAGTGCACCAGCCGCCCGCGCAGGTGGATGCGGCCGTGCCGGGGACGGTCCAGCAGGTCGGGGCCGAGCAGCTTCCGGATCTCGGCCAGGATCTCGGGCTCGCAGGCGGGGTGGAGCCGGTGGCTGCCGAAGTCGAGCCGTTGTCCGCCCCCGTCGAAGCTGCCGGCGTTGCCGCCCGGGACGGCCTGCTGCTCGATCACCGTCACCCGGGCGCGGCCGGTCTCCCGCAGGCGATAGGCGGCGCCGACGCCCGCGGGGCCGGCGCCGAGGATGACGACATGCGGTTCAGCCATGGTGCTGGGCCTGGAGCGGTGCGTGCGGCGGGTGGTCGGTCGTGACGGCAACGGCGGGGTCCCGGCTGCGGAGGCGCCCCAGCACCAGCCAGAGCAGCCCGCCCACCAGCCCTCCGCCGATCAGCACGGTCTGCCACAGCAGTGAGCAGACCACGCCGAGGGCGAATGGGACGCCGAAGGGGACCAGCAGCGTGGCGAGGGTTCCCTCGCGCACCGCCAGCCCGCCGAGGCTGATTGGCATCAGGCCGGCCACCTTGGCGAGGGGCCAGACCAGGAACCAGACGGCGAGGGGCACGTCAATACCGAGACTGCGTCCCAGCCAGGCGTTCAGCAGCACGAACCCGCCCTGGACGGTCAGGGAGAGGGCCAGGCCGGCGGCGGCGGTGCGGGGATCGCGCGCCATGCGGCGGAGCGCCACCAGGGTGCGGCCGACGCCGCGGCGGATCTTCCGGGGCCAGCGGGCCAGCGGCCGGCGGAAGATGAACGGCAGCGACACCGCCAGGGCCAGCGCGCCGGCCAGGATGGCGACCGAGAGCACCTCCCCGGTCCAGCCCGGGAGGGCGTTGCGGGCGGTGAGCCCGCCGATGGCGATCAGCACGGCCATCGCGATCATGTCCGTCAGCCGGTCGAGCACCCCGCCCAGGAATGCGGCTTCCGGGCGGCGGGTGAACTTGCCGGCCAGCGCCATCCGCAGCACATCACCACCGACGATGCTGGGCAGGCAGAGGTTGGCGAAGAGGCCGGCGCCGTAGCAGAGGGCGGCGTCGGCGGCGCGAAGCGAGGCGTGGCCGGCATTCACAAACAGCCGCCATTTCACCGTCCCCAGGGCATGTCCCGCGATGAACCCGGCGAGCACGCCCGCCCACACCAGGGGGGACAGGCGGCCGATCGCCTCGCGCACCTGCTCCCATGGGAGCACCAGCGCCAGCACCGCCAGCAGCCCGGCGCTGACCGCCACCTTGAGCCAGAGCTTCATCCGGTCACCCTGGACCGGCCGGTCCCGTGGCTCATCGCTTCAGCCCGATCCGCGCGTTCTGGTCTGCCAGCAGGCCCACCGCCCAGACGATCAGGGCGCCGAGCAGCGCCAGCACGGCGCTCTCGGACAGGTTGTCGAGGAATACGTCGTAGACGAACTTGGCCAGCCCGGCCAGCGCCAGCGCCGCTCCCAGCGGGATGAACACCTTGAGCGGGTTGAAGAACACCACGGTGCGCAGGATGA
>CAZCVG010000291.1:0-2858 GCA_964501735.1 uncultured Gemmatimonadaceae bacterium
TCGATGGAGAAGTCCCGCTCGATCAGCAGCACCTTCTTGGGCATCTCGAAGTGGGCCAGGTCCCGCAGGGCCCGCTTCACCTCCCGCTCCATCTTGTCGTTGACGTCGCGGCTGGCCACCAGCGCCGGGTCGGTCATGGCCTCCAGCCCCTTCTCCGCGGCCCAGGCGCGCACCGCGTCGAGGTTGGGGACGATCAGCATGATGGGGAACTTGCGCTTGTCGCCGATCATGACCGCGTTGACCACGAACGGGTTGGTTTTGACCCGGTTCTCGATCGGTTGCGGGGCGATATTCTTGCCGTTGGCGGTGACGATGATGTCCTTCTTGCGGTCGGTGATCCGCAGGAACCCGCCGGCGTCCAGCTCGCCGATGTCCCCGGTGTGGAACCAGCCATCCGCGTCAATCACTTCCCGGGTGGCCTCCGGCTTGTTGTAGTACCCCTGCATCACGTTGGGGCCCCGGCTGAGGATCTCGCCGTCGCTGGCGATGCGCACTTCCACGCCCGGAACCGGCCGGCCCACGGTGCCCATCCGGATGGCCTCGGGGGTGTTGACCGAGATGACCGGCGAGGTCTCCGTGAGGCCGTACCCCTCGAAGATGGGCAGTCCCGCCGTGTAGAAGAACTTGGCGATCTCGGCCGAGAGCGGCGCGCCGCCGGAGACGAAGAAGCGCAGCCGGCCGCCGGTGCGGGCCCGGAGCTTGGAGAAGACCAGCTTGTCGCCGATGGCCTTCCGCAGCGCCACGCCCGCGGGCACCGGCTGCTTGGCCAGCACGAGGTCGGTCCACTTCTCTCCCCACCGCCGGGCCCAGGTGAAGATCTTCTTCTTGAGCGGCGACTTGGCCGATCCCTCCAGCACCCGGGCGTAGATCTTCTCGTACAGCCGGGGCACCGACAGCACCACCGTGGGCCGGCGGTCGATCATGTCGTTGGAGACGGTGTCAATGCTCTGGGCATAGTTGATGATGGTGCCCATGTGCCACAGCAGGTAGTGACCCGCCATCCGCTCGAACACGTGGGAGAGCGGCAGGAACGACAGCGCCTCGTCGCCATCCACCAGCGCGATGCAGCCGGAGGCGGTCACCACGTTGCTGGCCAGGTTGCCGTGGGTCAGCATGACACCCTTGGGGTCGCCGGTGGTGCCCGAGGTGTAGATCAGGGTGGCGAGATCCCCTGGCCTGGCCCCCAGCGCCTCCTCGCGCCAGCTGCCGTAGCGCGCGGCGGCCGCCCGCCCCTTGGCCATCAGGTCCGCCAGCGGCAGGACGCCCGGGCCGGTGGCGTCGGCGTCCATGGCGATGATGTGGCGCAGGGCGGGAGTGGCTTCGGGGCTCCGGATGGCCAGGATCTTCTCGAGCTGGGACTTGCTGGAGACGAAGATCGCCACCGAGCCCGAGTCCCGCAGGATGTAGGCGATCTGGCCCGCCGGGAGGGTAGGGTAGACCGGCACGTCGGCGCAGCGGGTGAGCAGGCAGGCGTAGTCGGCGAAGGCCCATTCCGGGCGGTTCTCCGACAGGAGCGCCACGTGCTGGCCGGCGGTCACGCCCAGTTCGCGCAGGCCGAAGGCGATGGCCAGCACGCTGTCCTGGACGTCGGCGTAGGAAATATCCTGCCAGCTGTCGCCGCGCTTGACCCGCATCGCCACCGGACGCTTGCCGTAGCGATCGAGTCCGCCGAGGAACAGCTCGTTGAGTGTTGCGGGTGCAGCCATGGGAACCTCCCCTGGAGGGACGGTCCTTCGAGGTCAGCGGGCCGGCGGCCCGCCGGTTGCGCCGCACCACGCTGGTGCGGCTACTGGAACACCACGGTAAAGCTCTGCCCCGAGCCCGGCACCGTCCGGCCGCTGGGCCGGACCGCGTCCACCGTGACCAGCACACTGGCCGGCTGGGTGGTGCCCGGCACGCGCCTCAGGGTCACGGGGACCACCGGCTCGCCGGTGCTGCCGGTGGAGGCGAACAGCTCGCTCACGCCGCCGGCGAAGCGGACGGTCCCGGCCGCCGCCGGCTCGATGGCGTAGTGGATCCGGGTTCCGCCGATGCCGGCGGTATCCGGCGTGAGCGACAGCACCGCCGCGACAAGGGGCACGCTGGCCGTGTCCGCGGCGGCCACCGTGTCCGCGGCGGTCCCGGTGAGGGCCAGGCTGTCGGACCGGCGCCGGACGGTAAAGATGACCAGGTCGCTGCGGAGGCTGCCGGTGCGGGCCTGGGCCCGGCCGGTGCCGCTGGTGTAGGCGGTGGTGAGGGAATCGGCGCCGGTCACTTCCACGGTGGTGTCGGCCGCCACCCAGGTGATCACCGCCGCCACGCTGTCCCCCTGGAGGTTGAGCGCCCGGGCGACCAGCCGGATGGTGTCGTGCTGCTCCACCACCGCCGGCGACGGCGCACGCACCTCGAGGGCCACCACGCTGTCCCCTTCGCCCAGCGAACTGCAGCCCACGACTCCCGCCAACAGCAGGAGGGCCCGGCGCATCAGCCCGGCTCCGGCGGGGATTCGCTCACCAGCTCGCCCAGCGCCGCCTCGGCGTGGCGGACCCAGCGTTCCGCGTCGGGGCCGCGCGGGGGCCGGGCCAGGAACGCCCGGAGGTGTTCCGCCGCCTCGGTCAGCTCCCCTTTGTCCTTGAGGCGGAACGCCAGGCCGTAGTGCGCGCCCACCAGCGTCGGGTCCAGTTGCAGGGCCCGCCGGTAGTGCCGGATCGCCTCGTCCTGCTGGCCGGTCTTGGTGAACGCGATGGCCATGTTCTGGAGAATGCGCGGGTCGCTGGGGTTGTCCCGCATGGCCAGCCGGTAGGACGTCAAGGCCGCCTCGTAGTCCCCCTGGCGCTCCAGTGCGAGCGCTTCATTGAGGTAGTCGAGCCGTTGCGGCT
>CAZCVG010000292.1:0-2811 GCA_964501735.1 uncultured Gemmatimonadaceae bacterium
CTCCCTCGGTGGCCCAGTGCCGCTGCTCGATGCCGGTGCGCACCCGGATCCACTCGTCGGTCGTGTCCATCACCTTGGACAGGTCGTCGTTGGTCACGATCCGATCGGGCACCGCCATGCCGGTGCCGACGATGCGGCTATGTCTCATGCGATGGGCTCCCCGGGGTGGATGGACTGGCAGGAGAAAGCTCGCGGTTGCGATGGGGCGGGGCAAGATGCGCTGGGCCACGGGCTCACCGGGGCCGGCCGCCCATGGGGGCGGGGAGTGACACGATGATTGACTTCGAGGACCCGCTCGAGGAGGACTTCCCCCTGGGCGACGGCACGGCCCAGCTCGACGCCGAGGTTGAGTGCCCCCACTGCGGAGAGACCTGCGTGATCGGCCTGGACCCCGGGAGCGGGGAGGTCCAGCAGTACGTCGAGGATTGCCAGGTCTGCTGCCAGCCCTGGCTGGTCCGGGTGCACTACCTGGACGACGGTTCCGCCGAGGTGTCGGTGGAGCCCTCGTGACCGGCCGGCGGTGTGGCCCGCCTCAGCGGCGGATCAGGTAGGCCAGCTTCACGAAGAAGCCGTCGCTCGAGCGGGTGACATTGTCAAAGGCGAAGGGGCGCCGGTCGTCCAGCGAGGCCCCGTATCCCAGGAACGCCACCGTGCCGGGCGACGGCTCGAAGGACGCCAGCCAGTCCACCCGCATCCGGTTTGATTCGGTCGCCGATGACTGGGTGCCGTCGATGAACAGCGGGGCGCCGCTCCTCGCGTCCACGAGGGCTGCGCGCCGCCCAGCGATGTATTCCCCGACCACCCGGAAGAACAGGCTCCGGGTGAGCTGGTACTCCACCTTGGCCCGCTGGATGATGGTCCGGGCGAACTCGCTCCCGTCGCGGTCGCGGGTGATCCGCGAGTAGGTAGTTGAGGTGCTCAGCCGGAGCGCCCCGCTGGGCCGGAGCGTCACCGACCCGGAGGCCCGGGTCTCGAAGCCGGGCGCGGCCTCCGCAAAGATCCCGCCCCGGGCACGCTCGATCCGGGCCGAGGCGTTGAGGGCCTTGAAGGTGGGGGTGGTGACCGACAGGTTGAAGCTGAAGCCGTCGCTGACTCCCGCCGGGTGCTGGTAGGGCACCTGGGGCCCGCCGGAACTCACGGTGTAGCCGGTGTAGGCGGCCGGGTCGAAGTCCACGAAGGTGTGACTGGCCTGGCCCGCCACCCGCCAGCCGCCCCGGAGCGTGAGGTTGGGGTTGATCTCCTCCTCCCCCTCGATGGCATCCCCGCCGAAGGTTTCGTAGGCCCAGATGCGGCTCGCCCCGCCGAACACGGTGAACTGCTCGATCAGCGCGCCCCGGCTGCCGTAGAAGGACAGCCGGTTGAACGCCCGCCCGCTCACCACGTCGTTCCTCGGCACGAAGCCCGCCGCTGCCTGGAAGTCCTCGCCGATGCCGGTGAGCCGGTAGTTGAATCCCCAGCTCCGGCCGGTGCGGTCGAACTCCGCTTCCCAGATCGGGCTGGTCCGGGTGTCCCCGCCCCGCACGTCCCGCGTGGCGGAGCCGCCGAGCTGGGCGCCCACGTAGTAGAGCTTGCCGAAGACCACCCGCAGGTCGCCGGCGGCGAGTCGGCTGAAGGCGCCGTCGCGGTCCCGGGTGGTGAGGGTCAGGCCGCCGGTGGAGTTGGTGCCGATGTCCCGGCGCACCCGGGTGATGGTGAACAGCGCGTCGGCGCCGGGCTGCTCGTCGAGGGCGGTGAGGTGGGCGATGTTGGTCCGCCCGACCTTGGCGGTCACCTTGCCGCCCGCGATCGGATTGACGATCTGCCGGGTGTAGACCAGCTGGTTGGGGGTGGCGAACAGCTCGATGCCCTCGAGGAAGAATGGGCGCTTCTCGGGGAAGAAGAGCGCAAAGCGCTCGTTGGCGGTGACCAGGCTGGCGTCCGACTCGATCTGGCTGAAGTCGGGGTTGTAGGTCGCGTCCAGGGAGAGGTTGCTCGAGAGTCCCAGCCGGAGGTTGGCCCCCACGCTGGTCTCGAGGTCATCCCGGTCGAAGCCGCTGGTGCTCCGAACCCCGTTGGCCTGGCCGGTCACGAACGGCTGCAGCTCGGTGGTGATGCCCCGCTGCAGGTCCTCGAGCCCGGTCATGGTGCCGGCCTGCAGCAGGAAGCTGGCGTTGGCCCGCCGGGTGTCGGTCCAGGTGTCGTCGAACCCGGTGCGCTGGGTCCGGCGCACGATGTTGAGTCCCCAGGCCTGCTTGCCGGCCCCCGGGTAGCGCAGGCTCTTGAAGGGGATGCGGATCTCCACCACGTACCCCGAATCGGTCACCATGCCCTGGGACTGCCACAGGTAGTCGGGGTTCTTGTCGCTGGTCCCGCCCGAAAGCGTACCGGCGGTGAACCCGCCCTCGGTCCGCACCCCATCCTCCTGGCGGCCCAGCGGGTTGACGGTGAAGAAGAAGGCGCGGCGCCGGTCGTTGAAGGTGTCGAGGTAGATGGTCACCCGGTCGTCGGCGTCGAGGTTGTCGCGGTCGGCCTTGGTGGCGCGGATGCTGCCCGGCACCCGGTCGTGGGCGATGATCCCGAAGTGAATCGCGTTGGGCGCGTACCACACCCGTACCTCGGTGCGTTCCTCCGCCGGGCGGCCATCCACCGGCTGGTACTGGTGGAAGCCGTCCAGCGTGGCCGCCTCGCTCCACACCGGCTCGTCCAGCCGCCCGTCAATCGTCACCTCGGCCTGGAGGCGGGGGATGGCGACGAGGTGGGGGGAGCTGGCGGTGTCGGCCGGAAGGACCTGCTGGAGGCTGAGCAGCAGAAGCAGCATGAGTCTCGAAATCC
>CAZCVG010000293.1:0-2807 GCA_964501735.1 uncultured Gemmatimonadaceae bacterium
TCCGGCACGTCCTTGGACTTGCGGATGATCTCGACGACCTCGTCGATGTTGTCCACCGCGATCTTGAGGCCCTCGAGGATGTGCTCCCGGGCCTGGGCGGCGTCGAGGTCGAACTGGGTGCGGCGCACCACCACCTCGTGGCGGTGCTCGATGAACCGCTCCAGCAGCTGCTTGAGGTTCATCACCTTCGGCACGCCCTTGTCCAGGGCCAGCATGATCACGCCGAAGGTGGACTGCATCGCGGTGTGCTTGTACAGCTGGTTCAGCACCACGTTGGGGATCGCGTCCCGCTTGAGCGTGACCACGATCCGCATGCCGTCCTTGTCGGACTCGTCGTTCACCCCGCTGATGCCGTCGATCTTCTTGTCGATCACCAGCTCGGCGATGGCCTTGACCAGGTTCTCCTTGTTGACCTGGTACGGGATCTCGGTGATGACGATCTGGCTCTTGCCGCTGGACTCCTTCTCCTCGATCTGGGCCCGGGCCCGCATCTGGATGCGGCCCCGGCCCTGCTCGTAGGCCTCCTTGATGCCCTGCTTGCCGTAGATGAACGCCCCGGTGGGGAAGTCGGGGCCCTTGATGTGCTTGCGGAGGTCGCTGATGGACGCCTCGGGATCGTCAATCAGCGCCTGCACCGCCCTGGCCACCTCGCGGAGGTTGTGCGGCGGGATGTTGGTGGCCATGCCGACCGCGATGCCGCTGGACCCGTTCACCAGCAGGTTGGGCACCATCGCCGGCAGGACGGTCGGCTCCTGCAGCCGGTCGTCGAAGTTGGCCTGGAAATCGACGGTGTTCTTGTCGATGTCCTCCAGCAGGGTCACCGCCAGCGGCGTGAGCCGGGCTTCGGTGTACCGGTAGGCCGCGGCCGGGTCCCCGTCCACCGAGCCGAAGTTCCCCTGCCCGTCAATCAGCGGATAGCGCAGCGAGAAGTCCTGCACCATGCGCACCAGCGCGTCGTAGACCGAGCCGTCCCCGTGGGGGTGGTACTTGCCCAGCACGTCCCCCACGACCGTCGCGCTCTTCTTGTAGGGCCGGCCCGGCACCAGGCCCAGCTCGCTCATCGAGTACAGGATCCGGCGATGCACCGGCTTGAGCCCGTCCCGCACGTCAGGCAGCGCGCGGGACACGATGACACTCATCGAGTAGTTGATGAACGACTGCTGCATCTCCTCCTCGATCAGCCGAGGCAGGATGCGTTCACTCTGGGAAGGACCGGTCATGCGGTTCCGCCGAAAGGATTTGGATCGTGGCCGGAAACGGCCGGGAGAAGGCACAAATATACCCCCGGCCAGCCCCTGAAGGCAACCCGAAACGGCGCGGTCAAAGCATTGAAGGGCAAAGACTTAGAACGGCGAAAGGAACGCCGGACCCGGGCCCGCCCAACCCGGCGAAGAAACGCCGCGCCATCCGACCCGCCAGGCTCAGCCACCGCGCGCCCGGAGGCTGTACCGATTCGGTCCAATCGCATCGAAACGATCCGGCCCGGAGACTCGGCCGTCGTTGTGGGACAAGCACTTACGCCCTTGTGCCCCGGGCACCAGACCTGCCTCTCGGGGTGGCGTTCACCCTTCGCATGCATCAAGCAACCCTGGAGGTTCCTGTGCTTCGCATTTTCCGCCGATTCGGCCTCAGCGCCGCGGCCCTGATTCTCCTCCTTCCGGCGGCCTGCAGTTCCGATCCCGCCGGGCCCGGTGGCACCTCCACGCCGCCGGTCTTTGGCCAGGTCCTGAGCTTCTCCCAGTTCGACAGCACCCTCGGCAGCGGGGTGCAGCGTCTCGAGATCAAGCTCCTCCCCGGGGGCCTGGTGGCCCGCGAGGTCGAAGTGGAGCCGGATGACGCCGAGGAGAAGATCGTCAGCACCGTGACCGCGATTGACCCCGCCCAGGGCACCCTCACCCTGGCCCTCGGCGGCATGACGGTGAACTACGGCGCCGGCACCCGGTTCCGGACCCCCGGCAGCAGCCGGGTGAGCCGGAGCGAGTGGGAGAGCGCCGTGAGCGCCGCCATCAGCGGCGGGCAGCAGCCCCCGGTGGAGGCCCGCCGGAACCCCGGCGCCACCCCGCAGGACCCGACCGATCCGTCCTTCACCGCCCTGGACCTCCGGCTGGAGAGCCAGGCGGACGAGCCCAGCATCGAGGTCTATGTAGACAGCGACAACCTCGAGCCGGTGGCCTCCCCGCCGCCGCTGGCGATCCTCCGGGTCTTCAACCTGGCCATCGAGATCACCGCCAGCACCGAGTTCTCCCTGATCACTCCCGGCGGCCAGGTGCCGGCCGGCAACGTCGAGTTCGAGGCGGGTGTCATCGCGGTGGACGAGGTGGCGGGCACCCTCACCCTCACCGGCGGCACGGTGATCGAGGTGGCCGGCCTGACCTTCGATCCCGAGGGGGACCTCTTCTCCCTGGCCAGCACCGCGGCCGCCGTGGCTAACGGAAGCCCGGTCCGCGCCGAGGGGCGCGGCACGGTGACCCAGGCCGGGCCCCCGGCGGTCATTGCCGCCAGCGAGATCAAGGTGGAAGTGGACAACTGACCTGGCGCGAATGCCAGGCTCCAGGCGGGGCGGCCGGGATGGCCGCCCCGCTGCTTTTTCGGGCCCGGCGGTCCGCCCGCCCCCGTCACCCACGCAACCCTTTGGGGGCCCCTGCCGTCAGACGTTGCGGTTGTACGGCCGTACCACCGAGGACACCCTGGGGGCCTGTGGACGAGCGTGACCTGATCGCCCGCGTACTGGCGGGAGACCCGGAAGCGGAGCGGCAGCTCTACGACACCTACGTGGACCAGGTCTGGCGCATGACCTACCGGTTCGC
>CAZCVG010000294.1:0-2803 GCA_964501735.1 uncultured Gemmatimonadaceae bacterium
TGATCGCCGGCGAGCCGCCCTTCACCGGGCCCACCGTGCAGGCGGTCATCGCCCGGAGCATGACCGAGACCGCCCGGCCGCTCACCGCCACCCGGCAGGGGCTGGCGCCGGCAGTCGGCGCCGTGGTGGGCCGGGCCCTGGCCAAGTCCCCCGCCGACCGCTTCCAGAGCGCCGCCGCGTTCACCGAGGCGCTCACCGCGGCGGAAGACCAGGTGCGCACCGGCAGCGCCGCGACTCCCGCGGCCAGCCCCGCCGCCGGCAGCCGCCTCTGGCTGGGCTTCGGCGTGGCCGCGCTGGTGCTGCTCACCGCGTTCGTGGTTTCCGCCTTCCGGCGCGGGCTGCCGCCCTGGGTGCTGGCCGTGGCGGCAATCCTGATTCTCGGCGGGGTGGCGACGCTCGCTCTCACTGCCCGGGCCGAGCGCCGCCGCCGGGCGGGGACAACCCTCGCGGGCTGGGAGGGGCTGCTCACCTGGCGCAACGCCGCCCTGGGCGGGGTGGCAGCCCTGGCCCTGTGGGCCATGACCGCCACGGTGCTGGCCATGGGGGCCGGGACCGGCGGCAGCGCCGGCCGGGCCTCGCCCCGCGTGGCCATCCTGCCGTTCGAGAACCAGGGCGCGGCCGACGACGCCTACTTCGCCGACGGCATCGTGGACGAGGTTCGCGGCAAGCTGGCCAAGGTGGGCCAGCTCACGATGATCGCATCCACCAGCGCCAACCAGTACAAGAACACCACCAAGTCGCCGGTGGAGATCGCCCGGGAACTGCGGGTGGACTACCTGCTCATCGGCAAGGTCCGCTGGGCCGGCGCCGCCGGCGGGGTCCGGCGGGTGCAGGTTGTCCCCGAGCTGGTGGACGGCCGGACCGGGGCCACCTCCTGGCAGCAGTCGTTCGAGGCCGACCTCACCGACGTCTTCCAGATGCAGACCAACATCGCGGCCCGGGTGGCCGGCGCCCTCGGTGCGGCGTTAGGCAGCGCCGACCAGCAGGAACTCGCGGCCCGGCCCACGGCCAATCCCGCCGCCTACGACCTGTACCTCAAGGGCAAGGCCATCGCCAGCAATGCAGCCACCGCCCAGCGCCAGGCGGCGGGGTACTTCGAGCAGGCCGTCGCCCTGGATTCCACTTTCGCCGAAGCCTGGGCCTTGCTGGGGCGGTCCCTGACCTCGGTCTTTACCAACGGCGCCCGGGAGCCGGTGGTGGCCCGCCGGGCGCGCGAGGCGATCGACCTCGGGCTGCGGCTGGCCCCGGGGTCGGCGACGTCCCACCTCGCCGCCTCCCGATACCATCTTCTCATTTCCCAGGATCCCGAGGCCGCCGACCGGGAGATGGAACTGGCCCTCGCCGCCGCCCCTTCCGACGCCGACGTGCTGGCCCAGTCGGCCAACCTCGACCTGCAGGCCGGCCGGTTCGAATCCGCCCTCACGAAGCTGACACGGGCCCGGGACCTGGACCCGCTGTCCCAGCAGACCCTCTCGGTCCTGCTCACCGCGATGGTCTATCTGCGCCGCTTCGACGAGGCGGTGGTGATTGCCCGGGAGGCGCTCGCCGTCGGGCCGACCGACCTCGGTACCATGAGCTGGGCGGTGTTTGCGCATGTCGGCGCCGGCGACCTGGCTGGCGCCCGCGCCGTCATCCGCGAGACGATCGGACCGGTGGCCGCCACCGAGGTGGTGGCCTACCTGGCGGGGTACAATGAGCTGGCCTGGGTGCTGGAGGAGCGCGAGCTGGACCTGCTCTTCCGGCTGACGCCGGCGGCGTTCGACAACGACCGGGCGTGGTGGGGACAGGCGCTGGCCATCGCCGCCCAGCAGCGGGGCGACCGGGTGAGGGCCCGGGCCTACGCCGACTCAGCCCTGGCCATCTCGGCCGAGCAGTCGGCTGCCAACCCCGACGACCCCCAGCTCCACGCGCTCTACGGGGTGATGCTGGCCCACGTGGACCGGGCCGCCGAGGCCGTGCGGGAAGGGGAGCGCGGGGTGGCGCTGTCCGCCGCCCAGCGGCGGACCCGCACCAGCCCCTATGCCTCCCTGCAGCTGGTGCGGATTCACGTCGCCAACGGCGACGCCGAGAAGGCCATCACCCTGCTGGAGGAGCTGCTGTCGCTTCAGTACACGGTGAACCCGGGGATGCTGCGCCTCGATCCCAGCTTTGCGCCGCTCCGCGGCAACCCCCGCTTCCAGCGGCTGCTGGCTCAGCTACCCCGCAAACCGTAGCCCGCCGCCGCTACACCGCCCGGGTCGGCAGCCGGAGCAGGGCCGCGATCCAGCCCATGCCCATCGCGCTGATCAGCACCTTCCCGACGATGTTCGGGATGAAGAACACCACCGAGCTGCCGATGGTCACCAGGATGAAAAACACCGCCATCGCCTTGTGTCTCGGCGCCACCGAGCGGTGCACCCGCCAGTTGACGATCATCGGACCGAAGGTGCGGGTGTTGAGCAGCCAGTTGTAGAACCGGGCCGAGGCGCGCACGTAGCAGGCCGCCGCCAGCAGCAGGAACGGCGTCGTGGGGAGGAGCGGCAGGAAGGCCCCCAGGACCGCCAGGCCCACGCTCAGGTGACCCACCCCCAGCAGCCACAGGCGCACCGGCCCGGACGCCACCAGCCGGACCTCATGGCTGTAATCCCGCTTCCCCTCCGATTCCGCCATCCCCGCTCCCCGGTAAGTCCTCGGCCAGCCCCAGACCGCCCATTCAGCCACAAGTATCAGCCCGCCGTCCCCACCTTGCTAGTCCCGGGCAACCGGGGCTAGACTGCTCTGCCAAAATGGCCGAAATCCACCACCCCGCAAGCCATGCCCAAGC
>CAZCVG010000295.1:0-2792 GCA_964501735.1 uncultured Gemmatimonadaceae bacterium
GGCCGGTCGAATAGCCGGTCCACAGGTGCTTGCCGGTGTTCGCATCGTACGCCGAAACGCGGCCCCGGACGCCGAACTCACCACCCGAAATGCCGGTGATGACCACGTCCTTGATCACGATCGGGGCAACGGTGATGGTGGCGCCATCCTTGTAGGTGACGGCTTCCACCTGGCTGCCGGAACGCTCGGGGTGCCGGGCCTTCCACAGCTCCTTGCCGGTCTTCGCATCGAGAGCAATGAGATCACCCTGCAGCGCGTTGATGTAGATCTTGCCGCTGGGGTGATACGCCGTGCCCCGGTTGACCAGGTCGCAGCACGCGATCGGGATCGCGTCGGCGGACTGGTTCGGCGTGTACTTCCAGATCTGGGGCGCGCCTTCCTTGGACAGATCGAGCGCGTACACGATGTTCGGGAACGAGGTGTGCACGTACATCGTGGTCCCGATCACGAGGGGGTTGCCCTCATGGCCGCGCAGCGTGCCCGTCGAGAAGGTCCACGCCGCCTTGAGGTTGGCGACGTTGGCCGTGTTGATCTGGGCCAGGGGGCTGAAACGCTGGAGCCCGTAGTCCCGGCCGGGCATATGCCACTCGCCCTCCGGAGCATTCCGGGTCCACGCGCCCGACCGCGCCTGGGCTGAGGCATCGGACGCGAGCAGCGTAAGCCCCGCGACCAGCCCCCCAGACAACATGCTGCGGGTAATACGGTTCATAGTTGACCTCGTGATGAAGGGTGACAGCAGCGCTGGGCTGCTGACTGCGCGGGGCGCTTCCAGGACGCTCGCGCCGGCGTTCGCGAGCGGGACCCTGACGACTCCCCGAGTTTCCGTACTGCACCTGCCAAAACTCCGACGGCCACCCGGCTGACTGCGCCGAATGGCCGCTCCTGCTGACCTACCTGCTGCCAGACTCCTGACCATTCCACCACGCTCCATAATGAAACGTAGTAGGACGCCCATTATTAATGCGCCAAGTGGCCGATGAACCGTGCCCCGAATACCGGGACGCGATTTCAGCCCAACATCCGGGGATGTGGGACGACAGAGCTCCCATGGCAAACCTCATGAGGCGCTGCGGCTGACCCCCTCGGAAAGCGAGGCCATAGTGTGATGTTGTGTGTTGGTAAGACGGGCTTGTTATCGGTCAGGACTGGGAGTCCCGGCTGTTGCGGCCCCACCGAACTTCTGGTAGTACCGTCCACCTCGGCAGGAGTTCCGTCTTGGCGGCCCCCGATTCCGAAGTGGGGCTGATTATACGGCTCGCCGGAGAACCTGTCAATTACGACCCGCCACCCCCTCGGCCGGGGCCCCGGGCGGCCGGGCCCCCCGGTCTCACCCCCCCTCGGGGGGCGCCCAGACTGAGTCGATCCGGGCGCCCCGGTCGGCAAAGGGGGTCTCGATGACTGCCCCCCGGCCGCCGAGATGGGCCCGGACCCGCTGGGCCAGGTCGCGGGCGGCGTCGGGGTGGGGCACCAGGCCGTAGACTGTGGGGCCCCAGGAACTCTGGCCCACGCCGGCCGCCCCGAAGGCCGCCAGCCGCTCCACCATTGCCGTGGACGCTTCGGCGAAGGCGCCCCCCTGGGCCGGGGCGAACCAGGTCCCGGTGATCCGCTGCACCTCAGAGAGCGCGGCGCCGAAGCCATTCAGGTCGGCGTCCGCCAGCGCCGGCAGGAGCTGCATCAGGACCAGGTGCGCCACCCGTTCCACCTCCGCCTCCGGCGGCGGCGGGAGCTGCCGGAACGCCTCCGCTTCCGCCGGTCCGCTCAGACCGGGTCGATCGTCGGGAATGACGATCACCGCTCGCCAGTGCCCCGGCATGGGAAGCCGGGAGAGCAGCGGTGCCACCTGGTCGGCGCCCGGGCGCCGGCCGCCCTCCAGCACGAACCCGCCCAGCGCGAAGGTCCAGGTGCCGATCGCGGAGCGCTTCCCCCGGCCCACAGCCTGGGCCAGGGTGACCGGGTCCGCCGGCCGCTGGTACAGCTCGGCCAGGGCGCGCGCGACCGAGAGCGCCAGCTGCGTGCCCGAGCCGAGCCCGGCGTGCGCCGGGATGGCGCGAACCACCCGCAGGTGCACCCCCCCGCTGAGCCGCTCCGCCGCCAGGTACTGCCGGGCGAATGCCTGCGCCCGGCCCGCGTCCGGGCCTTCGGCGGTGACCCGCGCATCAGGGGTGGCCTCGAGCAGCACCGCCGGGTCGGGAACCGCCGCCCCGATGCCGCCAAAGCGCCGGCCCCGGTGTCCCCGCAGGTCCAGCAGGCCGAAGTGGAGCCGGGCGGGAGCCTCGACGGTGACCCTGACCGGTCCGGCGGGGTCGCGGCTCACGCAGCGGGCTCGCCGCTGAGCCGGTCCCGAACGAACGCCTCCAGCAGGGCCATGGCCTCCTGCTCCCGTGGGCCCGCCGTCTTGTCCACGATGATCCGGAGCCGGGCAAACTCCGCCCGGATCTCGGCGGCGGGGATCAGGTGGGTGCGGGTCGCCGCGATCGCCGCTTCCAGCACCGCGTGCCGGGCCCGATTGAACCCCAGGAACTCCCGCTGGCTGCCCCGGTGCACCACCCGGGTGACGATTCGTGACCGGGGCGGCGTATCGTCCACGCTTTCCACTTCCACCTCCCGCCAGCCGCACGCCGCCTCCAGCACCACGCCGTCGACTCGCTCCGCCGGGCGGTGGGGGAAGACGGCCGTTTCGGTCACTCCCCGGGCGAAGAGCAGCACATCGTCCGTCAGGTTCACCACCGCCGCCCGCCCCGCGACCAGGTTCCGGAAGGTGGTGGTGTCCACGAACGGCTTGATCACGATCC
>CAZCVG010000296.1:0-2789 GCA_964501735.1 uncultured Gemmatimonadaceae bacterium
CGAACCACGCCATGGGCCGGAGCCGCCGGCCCAAGGGGACGGCCGACTGCCGGTCCCGCCACAGCTCGCCGGCCCAGTAGCCGGCGACGATGAGCGCCACGACGGCCGCGTTGGGCTTGCACAACACCGCCAGCACCAGCGCCACCCCGCCCACCAGCCCCCAGGCCGCCTGCCGGCCGGCCCAGAGCACCGCCGCCATTGTGACGGTGATGACCAGGAGCTGGAGCGACTCGGTGAAGGCGATCCGGTTCAGGGTGATGCCCATGAGGCTCAGGGCCAGTACCAGCGCCGGGAACAGCGCCCGGCGCCTGGGCAGCGCCACCCGGAGGGCGGCATACAGCACCAGGCAGGTCAGGATGCCCGAGAGCGCGCTCACCAGCCGGGTCTGCCAGATCCCAACGCCGGCCGCCCCGTACACCCCCCGCAGGGCGAGGGTGTACACCGGCGTGACATAGAGCGCCGGATTGTGCTGGTCCATGACCCACTGCCCGAACAGGGCGTGCTGCCGGGCATTCTGGGCCCACCAGCCTTCGTCGGTCACCAGCGCCGCCGAGACCCGCACCGGGGGATCGGCCTCGAGGTCCACCAGCCTGGGGATCCCGGCCACCACCAGGAGGAGAAGGATGACCGCCAGCTCCACGGCCTTCGATCGCGCCGCCGTCATCCGGCCACCGCCTCCGCCTCGGCCTGCACCCGCCTAAGCGTGGCCTCCAGCCGCCCGAACTCCGCCTCCGGGAGGCGGGCACGGTTGGACGGACTGAACCGGATCTCCGGGCCCACCGCGCGGACCTCGCCCTCGGCCAGGCCGAGCTCCCGGGCGACGGCGCTGACCAGGCCGCCCGGGTCGGCGCAGAACTCCTCGTAGGACAGGAACCGGAACCGGTCCGCGCCCAGCAGCGCCTGCTGGGCCAGGGCGGCCCGCTGGTGGTGCACCACCTGGCGGCACACGCTCTCGATGGGATCGGTGGCCGCGTCGCCCGGAGCCGGCAGGCCGTAGGGGACGGCGTCGGCGCCATGGATGTCGCGGCGGGCACGGAGCAGCGCCTGGGCCAGGTATAGCGGCTCCCTGGTGAGGCAGAGGAACCTTGCGGCGGGCAGCGCCCGGCCCACCGGCGCCGCCTGGAGATTGAGGTTGTTGTTCTTGCCGACGAACGGCCGGCCGGTCCGCTGTTCCAGCGCGCCGAAGAAGCGCCGGAGCGCCTCGGCCTCCGCCTCGGTGAGGGATTCCCGCACCCGGGTGCGGTCGCTCCCCAGCCAGCGATCCCACAGTTGCAGCCCGTCGTTGGGGCCGGCCAGCGCCGCCACCCGCCCGTAATAGCTGTGGAACGCCGGCCGCCACCGCCCCACCAGCCGGCCCAGCAGTCCTTCGGCCACGATGGGAGAGCGGGGGAAGAGCGCCGATAGGTTGCTGAAGTAGGCCACCGGGAGGTGGGCCAGGAGCACCTGGGTCACCAGCGAGGTGCCGCTGCGCGGCGGCCCGCAGACGAACAGCTGGGGCCGGGCCGGTGCCGGCGCCGCCGCGTAGAGCCGCCGCTCCCGGTGGGCCAGGAGCAGGTCGGCCGGGGTGAGCACCAGGCCCAGGGCGGCGTGCAGCATGGCGCCCCGGGCATCGCGGTCCCCGGAGCGGAGCAGCCGGAGGGCCAATCCGCCAGGATTATGGAGGTGCGCGGGGACGAACCGGCCGAGGAGGCCCATCGCCTACGCCAGCCGGAACGCGGAGCGGCCCCGGTCGGCCGCATCTCCGCGGGCCAGCTGGTCGTGCCGCATGAGCGCGTCGGCGAAGTACTTGGTGGCCCAGTTGAGGATCTCGTGGCGGCCGTAGTCGCCTGACATGGGCGCCGAGCCCTTGATGCCGCCCCGGAGTCCCGGGTTGGAGGAGGTCCGGTTCTGGGTGCGCTTGACGAACTCCAGCACCCGCGCCACCGGCTCCAGCCAGCGGTCCTCCCCCGTGATCAGGTGGAGCCGCATCCAGTTGTTGGCCATCTGCACGTCGCCGGTGAGGCAGCTCCACTCGGCCGCCGCGGACCAGTCGGCGGCGAACCGGCCCGGCAGCCAGCCGTCGTCCCGCACCAGCGGCAGCAGGGCGGCAGCGGCCCGGCGGCCGGCGTCGCTCACGGTCCGGTCGGCAAGGACCCGGCCGCCCTCGACCAGCCCCCGGACTGTATAGGCGATGGTGTGGAGCAGCGGGCGCTCCGGGTCGGTAAGGCAACAGTCGGGGAACCACCCGTTGTCGTGCTGGCGCGCGGCCACCATGCGGAGGTGGCGGCGGGCCGCCTCCAGGAAGGCCGGCTCGTTCAGGGCCTTGCCGGTCTCGGCGAGCGCCCAGGTTACCCTGGCGTTGTAGAGGGTGGCGTCCTTGCGGGCAAAGTCGGATTCCCCCTCGCGGAACTGCCCTTCAGGGCTCATGACCGACACCAGGTAGCGGCCCGCCCGGCCCAGCGCCTCGGCGTAGCGGCTCTCGCCGGTGATCTCCAGGGCCGCCAGCCAGCCGAACATCACCTGGCCGGTGTTGAAGATCGCCGGGCTCCGCCCCTCGCCGATGACCCCGCCCTGCACCGCGCCGCTGGGGAGCTGGATGGCGATCTCCCAGTCGGCGGCCCGGATGGCGCGGGACGCCAGTTCCTCCCGGCCCAGCTCACGGGCGGCCTCGAACAGGGTGGGAATGAGGTACCCGGTGGTCTCCGGGTAGGACGGCTGCCAGCCGGTACTCCGGAAGTAGGGGCTGTAGAGGACACTGTACCCGCGGGCGATCCCGTCATCGGGGGTGGCGTCCTGGGCCCGGATGATCC
>CAZCVG010000297.1:0-2765 GCA_964501735.1 uncultured Gemmatimonadaceae bacterium
GGACCGCGTACTGCGGCAGGTCCACGTTGTTGCTCTTGTCGCTGGTGTAGAATCCGTTGAGGAGCACCGTGGCGGAGAAGGTGACCTCCGGGGCCGGCCGGTCCTGGGCCTGGAGGGCACCGGCCAGGAGCAGCAGCAGCCCGGGGATCAGGGGGTGTGGTCGCATGGGTTCAGGGCCGGGAGCCGGTCATGGTTGACGCCCCGAGGGGGCGAGGAGTAAGCTAGTGCCGATGCGTAAGATACGCCTGTCCGGCGGCTTTGGGCTCTTCCTCCCCGTCCTGCTGCTCCTGCCGGCCCCGCTGGCCGCGCAGCGGGGCGTGGCCGTGACCGGCAAGGTCACGATGCAGGAACGCGGCGGCCGGGCCGCGGAGGACGTGGGCCAGGCGGTGGTCTGGCTAACCGGCCCCGCCGCCCCGCCGGCCCTACCGGCCGCCGCCGAGATGGCGACCGAGGGGAAGCAGTTCGTGCCCCACGTGCGCATCGTCCACCGGGGCTCTCCGGTCAGCTTCCCCAACCACGATCCCTTCAACCACAACGTGTTCTCCCTCTCCGCCGAGCGGGTGTTCGACCTGGGCCTGTTCGGCCGGGGCGAGGCCAGGTCGGTGGAGTTCGACAAGGAAGGCGTGATCCGGGTCTACTGCAACGTGCACGCAACCATGCGCGGCCTGGTGCTGGTGCTGGGCAGCAGCCTCTACGTGCAGCCCGGCGCCGATGGCAGCTTCCGGCTGGAGGGGGTGCCGCCCGGGGAGTACGTGCTGCACACCTGGCATGAACGGGCGGCCGAGGTGACCCAGCCCCTCCGGGTGACGGCCAGCGCCCCCGCGCCGGTGGCGGTGACGCTCGATGCCCGGGGCTTCCGGGTGGTGCAGCACAAGGACAAGGAAGGGAAGTCCTACTCCGACCGGAGCCGCCGGTATTAGCACCCATCCGCTTCGCGGCCTCGGCCTCAAGCTGTTCCTGGCGACGGTGCTCGTCGTGGTCCTCACGCTGGGCGGCGCCCTGCTGCTCATCCGCATGCGGGCCGGGCAGGCGGCCGACGCGGCCATCGCCCGCGGGCTGGCGGCCACCCAGTCGGCCATCACCGACGCCCTCGCCGGCCGGAGCCACACCCTGCAGCGCTCGGCCCAGGTGCTGGCCCAGGTCCCCGCCTACATCTCCCGGATCGAGGAGGCGCTCCGCACCCAGAACCGGGGGGACCTGCTCGACCAGGCCAGCGAGTTCCAGCACCAGAGCGATGCCACCTGGGCGCTCATCACCGATGAGTCCGGTGTGGTGCAGGCCTCCACCCGCTCGCAGCAGATCTTCGGCGACACCCTGGGCGGCACCCTGATCGAGACCGCCCTCTCGGGTGAACCCGCCGAGGGGATCTGGATCGAGGAGACCGAAGCGGGCGACTCGCTGTTCCAGGCGGTGGCAGTCCCGCTGGCGGCGCCCGGGGCGCCGGTGGCGGGCGCGCTGGTGGTGGCGGTGGCCATTGACGGGGCCTTCGCCGAGGGACTCAAGCGCCAGACCGCGTCCGAGGTGGTGTTCGTGGTGTTCGACGCCGAGGGCGCCCCGGTGGTGGCGACGTCCACCATGGCGGGGGCCCCGATTGATTCGGCGCTCCGCGCCCGCTACCCCGCCACCGGCCCCGACATTGACTCGGTGCCCTCGCGGCTCCGGGTGGAGATGGCCGGCCAGACCTGGATCGCCGCGGCCGGCCCGCTCACCACCGCGTCGGGGGTGATCGTGGGCGAATACGCCGGGCTCCGCCAGCGCGAGGTGGAGCTGGCGCCGTTCACCGCCCTGCAGCGCTCGGTGCTGTACGCCTTCCTCGGCGCGCTGGCGGTGGCGCTGGTGATCTCGCTCCTCCTGGCCCGGCAGATCACCGATCCGCTGCGCCGCCTGGTGGGAATGACGCGCCAGGTGGCCGAGGGGCGCTACGCCGGCGGCCTGGCCATCACCTCGCGGGACGAGATCGGCGAGCTGGCCCGGGCCTTCGAGGGGATGGTGGCCGAACTGCGGGAGAAGCAGCGGCTGGTGGAGTTCCTCGGCTCCTCGGCCACCGCGGTGCGCACCCAGGTGCTCCAGGCCGGCAGCACGGTCTCGGGCACCGGGATCGGCGCCGGGGGCCTCCTGGCCGGCCGCTACGAGATCCGCCAGCAACTGGGCGAGGGCGGCATGGGCGTGGTGTACCGCGCCTATGACCGCGAACTCAAGGAGCTGGTGGCCATCAAGACCCTCCGGCCCGAGCTGGTCGGCGACGCCACCCTGCTGGAGCGCTTCAAGCAGGAGATCCGGCTGGCCCGGCAGATCTCGCATCCCAACGTGGTGCGGACCCACGACCTGGGGGTCACCGACGGGCATTACTTCATCACCATGGAGTATGTCGAGGGCACCCCGCTCGACCAGCTCATCCAGCGCAAGGGCGCCCTGCCGCTCGAGGTGACGCTCACCGTGGGGCGGCAGCTCTGCCGGGCGCTGGAGGTGGCCCACGCCCAGGGCGTGGTGCACCGGGACATCAAGCCCCAGAACCTGGTGGTGGACGCCCAGGGCTTCCTCAAGGTGATGGACTTCGGCATCGCCCGGCTGGTGGAGGGGCGCCAGGCCGCCAAGGGGCCGGGCCTCACCGCCGACGGCACCATCATCGGGACGCCCGAGTACATGGCGCCGGAGCAGCTCATGGGCCAGCCGGTGGACGGGCGGGCCGATCTCTACGCCGCGGGGATCGTGCTGTTCGAGTGCGCCACCGGCCAGCGGATGATCACCGGCGACTCCTTCGGCAC
>CAZCVG010000298.1:0-2763 GCA_964501735.1 uncultured Gemmatimonadaceae bacterium
CCCCGTCCACCATGCGGAGGATGCGCTCGACCTCGCCGCCGAAGTCGGCGTGGCCCGGCGTGTCCACGATGTTGATCTTGGTGTCGCCCCAGCGCACCGCGGTGTTCTTGGCCAGGATGGTGATGCCGCGTTCCCGCTCCAGCGGGTTGGAGTCCATCACCCGCTCTTCGACGTGCTGATTGGCCCGGAAGGCGCCAGCCTGCCGCAGCATCTGGTCCACGAGGGTGGTCTTGCCATGGTCCACGTGGGCGATGATTGCGATGTTGCGGATGTTGCTGTTCTGGGCCATCGGTCCGTCTGGTTTCGGGTCCGTCGCGGCCCCACCCGGGTGCCGCGCGGCATATATAGACAGGGTGGGGACTGGGAGCAAGTGCGGGGCTACACCCGCACCCGCACCGACTCCGCGTGCCCGTGCAGCCCCTCCGATTCGGCCAGCGCGATGATCCGTGCCGCGTCGGTGAACAGCCGGTCCCGGGTGTAGTAGACCATGCTGGTCCGCCGCACGAAATCGTACACGCCGAGCGGGGAGGCGTGGCGGGCGGTGCCGCCGGTGGGCAGCACGTGGCTCGGCCCGGCGATGTAGTCTCCCACCGGCTCCGGGGTGCCGTCGCCCAGGAAGATGGCCCCCGCATGCCTGACCCCCTCGGCCACCTGCTCGGGGTCCCGGGTGATGATCTCGAGATGTTCGGGCGCCCGCAGGTTGGCCACCTTCACCGCGTCCTGCAGGGTGGGCACCCACACGATCAGCCCGTTGCGGGCCAGTGAGGCACGGGCCACCGCGGCGCGGGGGTTCCGCTCCAGCAGCTGCTCCAGGGCCGCCGGCACCTGGTCGGCCAGGTGGAGGTCGGTGGTGATCAGCCAGCTGGAGGCATCCTCGTCGTGCTCCGCCTGGGCGATCAGGTCCGCGGCCACCCACTCCGCCCGGGCGGTCGAGTCGGCGATGACCAGCAGCTCGGTGGGGCCGGCGATCATGTCGATCCCCACCGGGCCGGCCACCTGCCGCTTGGCCTCCGCCACCCACTTGTTGCCCGGCCCCACGATCTTGTCCACCGCCTGAATGGTGCCGGTACCGTAGGCCAGCGCCGCGATCGCCTGGGCCCCGCCCACCCGGTAGAGCCGGGTCACCCCCGCCAGCAGGCAGGCGGCCAGCACCGTGTCGGTGATCCCCTGCGGCGGGGTCACGACCACGATCTCCTCCACCCCCGCCACCGCCGCCGGCATGGCGTTCATGATGACACTCGAGGGATACGCCGCCTTGCCGCCCGGCACGTAGAGCCCGACCCGCTCCAGCGGGGTCACCCGCATGCCCAGGATGCTGCCGTCCTCCTCCAGCACGGTGAAGCCGGTGTCCCGCTGGCGCACGTGGTAGTCCCGGACCCGGACCACCGCGGTCTCGAGCGCCTCGCGCACCTCGAGGTCAATCCGCTCCAGGGCGTTCTCCCACTCCGCCCGGGGCAGTTCCCACTCAGCGGGGGCCAGGTCGGCGCCGTCAAGGGTCCGGGTCCAGTGCCGGACCGCCTCGTCCCCCCGGGTCGCGACGTCGGCGAGGATGGCGGCTACCCGGTCGCGGGTGGCGGTGTCCACGTGCTGCGGCTTGGGCAGGAAGGGCTCCAGCCGGTCGAACGGCGGAACGGCAAGTTGGCGGATCATGCGCGTGCCCTCGCGGGCGGTGCCCGGGTCGGCTAGAATCAGCGGATATGGAACCGCCGGAAAGTAGCTGGATCGCCGCCAAACTGGCGTCGGTGATCCTGCTGGTCTTCCTGAACGCCTTCTTCGTGGCCGCCGAGTTCGCCCTGGTCGGCGCCCGCCGGACCCGGCTGGAGGAGCTGGCCCTGCGGGGCGACCGCAAGGCCGCCCTGGCCCACCGGGCCACCCAGTCGCTCGACCGCTACATCTCCGCCACCCAGCTGGGCATCACCCTCGCCTCCCTGGGGCTGGGCTGGATCGGCGAGCCGGCCCTCGCCGGGCTGATTGAGGGGGCCTTCACCTGGCTGCCCGACGGGTGGCAGCCGGTGGCGGTGCACACCGTCGCGGTGGTCATCGCCTTCACCATCATCAGCGCCCTCCACATCATCCTGGGCGAACTGGTGCCCAAGGCCCTGGCCCTGCTCTTCCCCGAGGCGGTGAGCGGCTGGGTGGTGGCCCCGCTGATGGCCTTTGCCTGGGTGATGCACTTCCCGATCTGGGTGCTCAACGGGACCGCCAACTGGCTGCTCCGGCTGTTCGGCATCAAGCCCCCGGGCGAGCACGAGCGGCTGCACTCGCCCGACGAGATCCGGATGCTGGTGGAACAGAGCGAGGAGGGCGGCAGCCTGGGGAAGGAGGACGCCCGGCTCATCGAGGGGGTGTTCGAGTTCAGCGAGAAAACGGCCCAGGAGGTGATGACGCCGCGCACCCAGATGGTGGCGCTGGAGCGGGACTTCACCGTGGAGGCCGCGGCCGACGTGGTGGCCCAGGCCCGGCGGTCCCGCTACCCGGTCTTCGGGGAGTCGCTCGACGACATCGTGGGCGTGGTGCACGCCAAGGAGATCCTCACCGCCGTCCGCCAGCAGCCCGGCACCGAGGTCGGGAACATCATGCGGCCCCCGCTGTTCGTCCCCGGCACCCGC
Source organism: uncultured Gemmatimonadaceae bacterium (assembly GCA_964501735.1). Classification (GTDB taxonomy): domain Bacteria; phylum Gemmatimonadota; class Gemmatimonadetes; order Gemmatimonadales; family GWC2-71-9; genus JADJOM01. The sequence goes on from CAZCVG010000298.1 coordinate 2,610, forward strand.
GAAGTGGAGGACGTGCTGGCCGACATGAAGCGGCTCAAGGTCCACCTGGCCATGGTGCTCGATGAGTACGGCGGCACCGCCGGCCTGGTCACCATGGAGGACCTGCTGGAAGAGATCGTGGGCGACATCTACGACGAGTACGACCGCCCCGAGG
>CAZCVG010000299.1:0-2761 GCA_964501735.1 uncultured Gemmatimonadaceae bacterium
TCCGGGGCCTTCCAGGTGAGGGTCTGCTTCCGCTGCTTCCGCTGCACCTCGATCTTGGCGGTCTCCCCCGAGGCATAGGACCGGAGAATCCGGCGGGCGGCATCGGCATCGGCCACCGCGCGGCCGTCAATCGCCAGGATCACGTCGCCGGCCCGGAAGGGGAGGGTCGAGTCCTTCGGCGTCTCCAGCACCAGCGCGCCGGTCTTCACGCCGAAGTACTCGCCCAGGTCGGCGTTGAGGTCGGTGAGCCGGGGCGCGAGCCCCATCCCGTCCACGAACACCCGCACGTCGCCGGGGCCGCCCTCGAACATGAACCCGCGCGGCCCGTCCTCGGGGCCGAACCGCATCTTCGGCAGCTCGCCGGGGCCCATCCGCATGCCCTCCATGTCAGGCACCCGGAGCCGGAACTCGCGCGTGGCCATGGCGGGCAGATTGGCCGCGACGATGGTGGCCTTCTTCGGCTGCCCGTCCCGGCGGTACTCCACCTCGACGGTGTCGCCGGCATCGAGCTTCCGGGCCAGCTCCACCAGCCTGGCGGCCGGCCCCGACTCGTCGTCGTCCTCGCCCTTGAGGCCGGCCAGCGACACGCCGTTGAAGCGGGTGATGATGTCGCCCGACTTGAGCCCCGCCTTCGCGGCCGGCCCGTCCTCGGTGACATCCAGCAGCCGAGCCCCGTAGCGGTCGGTCTCGGCGTTGGGGCGGGCATCCACCGCCACCCCGATCCGGGGGCGGCTGGTCATGGTGAACACGAAGGGCCGGTCACGGTCGTGGTCGTCGTCGTGATCCTGGGCCGGCAGGGCGGGGGCGCCCATGAGCGCCAGGGCCCCCATGAGCGGAAGGGCAGCGAAGGGACGGGCAGCAAGGCGTCGCATGAGTGGCTCCGTGTGAGCAGGTGACGCCGGGGGAGATGCGGGAGGGGCGGGGAGGGTTGCAGGACGGGAGGCGGGCGGACAGGCGGACAGGCGGACGGCCGGTCCGACGCCTGACCGTCCGACCATCGGACCGTCTGACCGTCCGACCGTCGGACCGTCGGTCCGTCGGTCCGTCGGACCGAGAGGCCTCCCGGAGCCCGGCGCGGGGCCGTAGCTTCCCCCAACCCTCCACCCCCGGCCACATGCTCAACTACATCTGGGCCGCGCTCATCGTGCTGAGCCTGGTCTTCGCCCTGGCCACCGACGTCGGCGCCATCCGGCGCGACACCTACCGGAACGGCCAGGACGTCCCGCTCAGCGTGGCCTTCCCGGCCGGCTACGACCCCGACGCCCGGGTGCAGCCGGTCCGGGTCCGGGCCGACTCGGCCGCACTCAGCGCGCACTACAACGTGGCCCTCAGCGTCCCCGCCGAGTGGCCGGGCGAACTGGTGCAGGGCGCGGCGGGCCGGGAACTGCGCTTCGCCAGGGGCGCCCCGCTCCCCGAGCCGCTGGCCACCATCCGCACCATCACCTCGGAACGGGACAACGACCTCCGCGGCCCCGCCCGGCTCGAGCCCGCCCGGGGCGACACCCTGGCCGCCGCCACCCTGGTCTTCGCGCCGGTGCGGTTCGTGAAGGTGGTGGCCATCACCCAGGCCGCCATCGAGTTCGCCAAGACCGCGGTCACCCTGGCCATCGGCCTCATCGGGGTCATCGCCCTCTGGCTCGGCATGCTCCGCATCGCCGAGGTGTCGGGGCTGATGCACGGCATCGTGCGGGTGTTCGAGCCGGTGCTCCGGCCGCTCTTCCCCGAGATTCCCCGCGGGCACCCGGCGCTCGGGCTCATCGCCCTCAACCTCTCGGCCAACGTGCTGGGCCTCGGGAACGCCGCCACCCCGATGGGCATCAAGGCGATGGAGGAGCTGCAGAAGCTCAACCCGGTCAAGGACACCGCCACCAACGCGATGGTCATGCTGCTGGCCATCAACACCGCCAGCGTGCAGCTGGTGCCGCCGGTGCTGCTGGTGGCCATCATGGGGCTCCAGGTCAACCAGCTGTTCATTCCCATCGTGATCTGCACCGGGCTCTCGCTGGCGGTGGGGATCGTGTCCGCCAAGCTCCTGGGCCGCCTCGGCGGCTACCGGCGGAGCGACCCCGGCCTCGCGGCCGGGGCCGGGGCCGAGGGGAGGACCGCGTGATGCGCGCCCTGCTCGATGCCCTGTCGGTGTTCGTGATCCCCACGATCATCATCGGCTTCCCGCTGTACGGCCTCTACAAGCGGGTGCCGGTGTACGAGGAGTTCGTCACCGGCGCGCGGGAGGGATTCCAGGTGGCGGTGAACATCATCCCCTACCTGGTGGCGATTCTCTTCGCGGTGGCGATGTTCCGGGCCTCCGGCGCCATGGACTTCATGGTGACCGGCCTCCGGCCGCTGCTCGGGCCGCTGGGCTTCCCGCCGGAGGTGCTGCCGATGGCCATCACCCGGCCGCTCACCGGCTCGGGCTCGGCGGCGATCATGCTGGACCTGATCAACCAGTACGGCGCCGACTCGCTGATCGTGAAGATGGCGGCCACGATGTTCGGCTCCAGCGAGACCACGTTCTACGTGATCGCGGTGTATTTCGGGGCGGTAAACATCCGCAAGACCCGCCACGCGGTGCCGGCCGGGCTCCTGGCCGACGTCTCGGCCGCGATCCTGTCGGTGATCGTGGTGCGCTGGATGTTCGGCTGAGCGGCCCCGTGCCGCCGCGGCGCCCGGTGGCCCGCCCGGCGGCTGCTGGCCCCTCCCTCCGGTGGCGGGTATACTAGGGCTCCTGTCGTCACTGCCGGCCACCCCCAGCCCGCGACCG
>CAZCVG010000300.1:0-2755 GCA_964501735.1 uncultured Gemmatimonadaceae bacterium
ATGGCCGCGTCGTCGTGCTCGGGCTCGTGATGAAACAGCACCAGCCGGCGGCAGCGGGCCTCGCCGGCCAGCGCGATGGCCTGTTCCGGGGTCGAGTGCCCCCAGCCGGCCCGCGCTTCTATCATGGCCTCGGAGTACATCCCGTCATGAATCAACGTATCCACCCCCCCGAGGAATCTCACCAGCTGGGCCCGCCAGTCCGGCGGCACGTCATAGCTGCCGCCACTGCCCAGTTCGTTGTCGGTGAGGTACGCCATGGTGCGCCCGCCCGACACCGGCACCAGCTTGTACCCCAGGGTCGAGCCGGGGTGGCGCAACCGGAACGCCTCCACCCGGAAACCGTCAATCTCGAACGAGCCGCTCTGCACCTCGGTGATGGTCAGGTCTGCCGCCAGGGCCTTCAGCGGGACCGGGAACACCACCGGGTCCATCTGGCGGTCCAGGATCTCCTCCAGGGGGACGCCCGCCTGGGCCGCCCCGTAGATCCGCACCGCGTTCCCCTTGGTGTTCAGGGGCTGGAAGAACGGCAGCCCCTGGATGTGGTCCCAATGGGTGTGCGAGAGCAGGATGTCGAGGCTCATCGGTCCCGGGGTCTGGCGAACCAGCTCGCGCCCGAGCAGCCGGATGCCGCTGCCCGCGTCGAGGATCACCAGCTGGTCGGGCGCGCCCGAAACCGCCACGCAGGAGGTGTTCCCCCCGTACCGTGCGGTGTGCACCCCCGGCGTGGGGATTGACCCACGCGTGCCCCAGAACATGACCGTGTACGACACAGCCTCTCTCTTCGTGATGGGCCAGTGCAGGTGCAAGGAGCCTGCCACCGGCGCCGGCGGCGTGGCTCACATCTCCGTGGTGCGCGGGATCACGAACGGCCCGCGGCGCGCTCGAGCAGAGGTCGGTTGATGATGCTGATGTCCTTGCGGGTGACCCTGATCAGCCCGCGCTCCACGAAGTCCCGCATCGTGCGGGACACCGTTTCCCGGCTCGAACCGATCATCTGCGCAATGACGTGGTGGGTGATCTTCTTGGTAATCTCCTCGCCGCCCTCCTCTTCCGCCAGCCGGAGCAGGAGGTCGGCCACCCGGCCGTTGACGTCCAGGAGGACCAGGCTGCCGATCTTTTCATCGGCCCGGCGGAGGCGGCGGGACAGCTCCCGCATCAGGGCGATCGAGACCTCCGGGGACCCCCGCAGCCGGGCCTGGAAGTCCTCCCGCCGCAGCACCAGAACGGCGGCGTCGGTCATGGCGATCACCGTCGCCGACCGGGGCTGGTCGTCAATCAGGGACATCTCCCCGAAGAAGCTGCCCTCCCCCAGGACCGACAGGATGACCTCCCGGCCGTCCTCCCCGATCAGGACCACCTTGACCTGGCCCGAGGCCACCAGGTAGAGGGCGTCCCCCGGGTCGTCCTCGAAGACGATCACGCTCCCCTTGGGGTAGGAGCGCTCGCGGACCAGCTCCGCGAAGGCCAGGATGTCGCCCTCGCGCATGGTCGCAAAGAGCGGCACCTTCTTCAGGACCTCGAGGGGGGACAGGGACACTGGGCCTCTGGGTGGCTGGAAGTGTAGTAGAATACGATAGTTAGGCCGTTCTGACCTGTCAAATCGGCCCCGGGAGGCCCCGGGGGGGCCAGTTGATACCTAAGTCCAGTCCCTGCTATATTTTCAGGCTTCCCAGAACGGGACACCGGCCGTCCGGCGGGACGGAGCTGCCAAGGAGAAAGATCGTGAAGCCGAACATCCACCCGATGTACCACAAAGTGACGGTGCAGTGCGCCTGCGGCAACCAGTTCGACACCCGCACCACCACCACCAGCATGCACGTGGAAATCTGCGCCAAGTGCCACCCCTACTTCACCGGCAAGCAGCGGCTGGTGGATACCCAGGGCCGGGTGGACCGCTTCCGGAAGAAGTACGCCGACAAGACCGCCGCCCAGGGCTGAGTCATGGAGGCCCGACTCCGCCAGGCGCTCGCCCGGGCGGAGGAAGTGGCCCGGGCGCTGGCCGATCCGGTGGTCGCCAGCGACCCGGCCAGGCTGAAGAGCCTGGGCAGGGAGCACACCAAGCTGCTCCCCGTGGTCCGGGTGGCGGGGCGCCTGCAGAAGCTCAAGGACGACCTCGCCCAGGCCCGGGAACTCGCCCAGGAGGCGGACCCGGACCTGGCCGCCCTCGCGGCGGCCGACCTCGCCAGGATTCCCGAAGAGATCCTCCCGCTGGAAGCCGAGCTGCACGAGCTGCTCCTTCCCCGAGACCCGCTGGATGACCGCGACGCCATCGTCGAAATCCGCGCCGGAACCGGCGGGGACGAGGCCGCCCTGTTCGCGGCCGATCTCCTGCGCATGTACCAGCGCTTCGCCCAGCGGAAGGGGCTCTCGGTCGAGGTCATCTCGCTGAGCGACGGAGCCGCGGGCGGGGTCCGGGAGGCGATCTTCGCGGCCCGGGGCCCCGACGCCTACGGGCTGCTCCGGCGCGAGGCCGGCGTGCACCGGGTGCAGCGCGTTCCCGCCACCGAGACGCAGGGACGGATCCACACCTCGGCGGCCACCGTGGCGGTCCTGCCCGAGGCGGAAGAGGTGGATGTCACCATTCACCCCAACGACCTCAAGATTGACGTCTTCCGCTCCTCCGGGCCGGGCGGGCAGAGCGTCAACACCACCGACAGCGCCGTTCGCCTGACCCACCTGCCCACCGGGCTGGTGGTGTCACAGCAGGACCAGAAGTCCCAGCTCCAGAACAAGCTCAAGGCCATGGAGGTCCTCC
>CAZCVG010000301.1:0-2721 GCA_964501735.1 uncultured Gemmatimonadaceae bacterium
GACGAGAAGTTCGAGGCCCCCTGCCCGGTGCTCCGCTTCCGCGACACCATGTGGCTCCAGCTCCTGGCCAACCTCGCCTGGGAACGGGCCACGGTCCTCTAGGCCGGCCCCGGCCGCCCGGGCCGGCCGCGCGCGGGTATCTTCCCGCCATGACTCCCCCGCTCTCCGCCCGCGACGCCGCACTGCAGATCCTGGGGCACCTCACCCGGCAGCCCGCCCTGCGTGTCCCGCTGGACGAGGCGCTGGACGCGGTGCTCGCCGAGGACGTCGTAAGCCCCATCAATATCCCGGCATGGACCAACTCGGCGATGGACGGCTACGCCGCCCGGGCCGAGGATGTCCGGGGCGCCACCGAGGCCACCCCGAAGCGGCTCAAGGTCATCGAGAGCATCCCGGCCGGCGCCTTCCCGGCCCGACCGGTCACGGCCGGCACCTGCGCCCGGATCTTCACCGGCGCCCCGCTGCCCGAGGGCGCCGACGGGGTGGTCCGCCAGGAGGACACCGACGGTGGCAGCGAGGTGGTGACGATCTACAAGGATCGCGACGCCGGAGTGAACATCCGGCTGGCCGGGGAGGACCTGCGCCAGGGGGCCGTGGCCCTGCCGGCGGGGACCGAACTCGGTCCCGCCGCGCTGGGCGTCCTCGCGTCGGTGGCGGCGTCCCAGCCGCTGATCTTCCGCCGTCCCCGGGTGGCCATCCTGGGCAGCGGCGACGAGATCGTGGACATCGACCGGCCTGACGAGATCCTGAGCGGCCGGAAGATCGCCAGCTCCAATACCCACACCCTCACCGCCCTGATCCGCCAGGCCGGCGCGGAGCCGGTGAACCTCGGTATCGCCCGGGACACGCCCGAAAGTTTGCGCGCCCTGTTTCAGCGCGGCCTGAGCACGGACCTCATCGTGAGCACGGCGGGCATCAGCGTGGGAGAACATGACCACGTGCGCGCCGTGCTGGCCGAGCTGGGCGGGGACCTCAAGTTCTGGAAGCTCCGCATGCGGCCAGGGGCGCCGGTGGGATTCGGGCTGCTGGGCCGGGTGCCCTGGATCGGGCTGCCCGGCAACCCGGTGAGCACCATGGTGACGTTCGAGCTGTTCGTCCGGCCGGCTATCCGCGTCCTTGCGGGGCGGGCCGCCCCGTTCCGCCGGGCGGTGGACGTGACCCTGACGGAAGCCATCCGGGTGGGACCGACCCTGCAGCACTTCCTCCGGGCCGTGGTCACCGAGCCCTCCCTGCCGGGCCCCGTGACGGGCGGCCAGCCGCTCCCCGAGGCCCGGCTCACCGGCCCCCAGGGGTCGGGCATCCTGACCTCCATGGTCCGCGCCAACGCCCTTCTGGTGATTCCCGAGGGCCAGCCCGAGACGCCGGCGGGCGCCACGGCCCGCGCCATCCGCCTGGACGATCCGGTGCACCAGGCGGACCCCGCCTTCTGATGCCGGCTCCGCCCGCCCAGCCGTCGACTCGTTCCGCCTCCCTCGACCTCTACGTCGTCACCCAGCCCGGCCTCGAAGCGATCACCGCCGCCGAGCTCGGCGGGCTCGGGATCACCGGGAGCCTCGACGAGCCCGGGGGCCTGAGCTTCACCGGTTCGGCACTCGACCTGGCCCGGGTCAACCTCCACCTGCGTACCGCCAGCCGGGTCCTGCTCCGTGGCGCCGAGTTCCCGGTGCGGGCGCTGGGCGAACTGGAGCGGAAGGCGGGGCAGCTGCCGTGGGATCGCTGGCTGCCGGCCAGCCTCCCCGTGGCGTTCCGCGTCACCTCGAAGAAGTCCCGGCTGTACCACCAGAAGGCCATCGCCGAACGCCTGGCCCGCGCCGCCGGGGTGGCCGGCCGGGCAACCGGTCCGGCCCCTTCGGAAGCGGAGGACGACGCCACCGGGTCGGCGGAACCGCGGCAGCTGGTCGTCGTCCGGCTCTACCGGGATGTCTGCCGGATCAGTCTCGACAGTTCAGGAGAACACCTCCATCGCCGGGGCTACCGGCTGGCGGGTGCCAAGGCGCCGCTCCGCGAGACGCTGGCCGCCGCCCTGGTCCTCGCCAGCGAGTGGGACCCCGCCACTCCACTGGTGGACCCCTTCGCCGGATCGGGCACGATCGGCGTCGAGGCTGCCTGCCTGGCCCGGCGCATCCCCCCTGGCCTGGCGCGCGACTTCACCTTCCGCCACTGGCCCGGCTGGGACGTCAGGGTGTGGGACGAGGCCCTCGCCCGAGCCAGGGCCCGGATCCTGCCCGGCGCACTGGCCCCCATTTTGGTCGCGGACCGCGACGCCGGCGCGGTGAGGGCAATCGAGCAGAATGCCGAACGGGCCGGGGTCGCGGCGGACCTGCAGTGCCGCCGGGCGGCCATCTCCGACCTCGCGCCGCCGCCCGGCCCGGGCGCGCTGGTGAGCAACCCGCCCTGGGGTGTCCGGATCGGCGACCAGCGGGCGCTGCGGGACCTGTACGCCAGGCTGGGACAGGTGCTCCAGGAACGGTGCGGCGGATGGCGGGCGACGCTGCTCCTGCCGGAGACGCCGCTCGAGCGGGCCACGGGGCTGGGCTGGAAAACCGCCGTCCGCACCACCCATGGCGGGGTGGCGGTCCGGATGGTGCGCTGGCCGCCCGCCTGACCCAGCGCCCCCCCCTCAGTTGACGCCGGACCCGCCGCTCCTTAGGTTTTCCGCCCTGAAGGGGAGTAGCTTGTCCGCCATGAGCGGAAGGCCCATCGTCAGGACTGTCGCGCCAC
>CAZCVG010000302.1:0-2708 GCA_964501735.1 uncultured Gemmatimonadaceae bacterium
CCGATGAGGCCGCTGGAGGAGATCTCGGCCTTGGTGCCGAGGGGCAGCTGGATCGGGACCCCGTTGGCGTACCGCTCCCGCAGGCGCAGCGCCACCAGGAACTGGGGCGGGCCCATGGCCCCGCTGTCCACCTTGGGCGAGATGCCCGCCACCTCGCCGATGCCGAGGCCCTGGAGGTACACCGGGGTGTCTTCCTTCAGGTCCTGCACCGAGGGGCTGAGCATGTAGATCGTGATCCGGCGCTCGGTCCAGCCCCGGGTGACCGCCACGCCCACGGCCATCACCACGATGGCCCCGATCACCAGGAGCCCGACCAGGGCGTCGGCCGTGCGGGCCCGCATGGTCATCGGCCGCCCTCCACCTGGCCGCGCACCAGCCGGACCTGCCGGTCCACCCGGGTCCGGAGCAGGGCGGGGAGGTCGGGCCCGGTGACCAGCACGGTCCGGCGGGCGCCCTCGGCCGTCTCTCCTCCGCGGGCCGTCTCCAGCAGCTCGGCGGACGCCCGCTCGGTCAGCCCGTCGAAGGGATCCTCCAGGATCACCAGCTCGGGGTCGAAGGCCAGCGCCCGGCCCAGCGCGGCCCGCCGCTGGTCCTCGGCGTTCGCCTGCGCCGGGCGGAGTTCCGCCACGCGAGTCAGCCGCACCTGGGCCAGGATCACGTCCACGCGTCCCTCGATGTCTTTGGGCCGATAGTCGCTGCCGAAGAGGAGCGGCAGCCGGATGTTCTCGCGCAGGCTGAGGTTCTGCAGCAAGCCGTCGCCTGCGGGAAGGTATCCCAGCCGGCGGCGGAAGGCGAGTTGGGCGCCCCGCGCCAGCGTGGGGATTTCCGTGCCCAGCGTCAGCACCCGCCCGGCGGGGGGCCGCTCCAGCCCGAGCGCCAGCCCACCCAGCAGGTCCACCCCGCTCTGTTCATCCCCGACGACCGCCGTGGTCTGCCACGGGGGGACCGTCAGGCTGAAGGTCCCGGCCGCCGCCCGCTCGGCGGCGGGCATGCCGGTCCGGGTGGTGCGGCGAACCGCGCCGAGGGGCACCTCCTCGAAGACCAGCGGGGCGGTCATTTCCGGGTGACAGAGACGATGATGGCCGCGAACACGAAGATCACGGCGATCGACCCGACCGTGCCGCGGATCACGGCCTGGGGGATCTCGGTCGGGCCCCGGCGCACCGACAGGCCCTCGAAGCTGGGGATGATCCCGACCACCAGCCCGAAGATGACTCCCTTGAGCGCGGTCAGGACGATGTCCTGGGTGGTCAGGTTGGCGATCACGATCCCCAGGTACCGCTCCACGCTCATGCCCCCGATGATCCCGGCCGCGAGGAAGCCGCCCACGATGGCGACCACGTCGAAGACCACCATCAGGACGCACACCGACACCATGCAGCCGAACAGCCGGGGCAGGACCAGGTAGTGGAAGGGGTCGATCCCCATGCCTTCGAGGGCGCGAACCTCCCCCAGCACCGTGTTGGTGGCCAGTTCGGCGGTGATGGCGGTGCCGCTTCGCCCCACGATGGCCAGGGCGGTGAGCAGGGGCCCCAGCTCGCGCACGATGGCCACCACCATGACCTTGCCGATGAGCTCCGAGGCGCCCACCCGGTCCAGCTGGGCGATGGTGGTGGAGATGGTGAGGTAACTGAGGATGCCGGACAGCAGGACAATCAGGCCCACCGCCTCGAGGGCGGTGAACCGGAGCTGGTTAAGCAGGACCCGCGCCGCCACCCGGCGGCCGGCGCCGGGGAGCCCGCGGATGGACTCGACCGCCGCAAAGGCAAAGCGCGCCTGCGCGCCCACCCGGGCGAGCCAGCGCGCCGTGCCCCGCCCGACGGCGGCGAGAAAGCCGATCACCGGCTCAGCTGGGGTTCACCTTCTGCAGACCCTGCTGGGCCTCGGCGTACTGCGGGAAGACCTCCAGCGCCCGGCGGTAGTAGTCGGCCGCCCGGGTGTTGTCGCCGCGGTCCTGGTACAGGAGGGCGCGGCTGTAGAGGGTCAGCGCCTCGGTGGGCACGGTGCGGGCGCGGGCCGCGCCCCGGGCCTCGGAGGAGAGGGCGGGGAGCTTGGTCTCCGCCATCAGCGACTCCGACAGCGACTGCAGCAGCTGGAACATGGTCTCCCGCTTCTCCAGCTTCGGGTCGCTCCGGACCACCTTGATGACCTCGCTGGTCTCCACGTCCACGATCCGGGCATCCACCCGGAAGCGGCCGTAGAGGTCCACGAACCCGCCCATGATCATGTACCGGGCGCCCACGATCTTGCCGATCTTGGCCGCGGTGGCGGCGTCCACCCGGCCGTCGGCGCCGAGGTTCTGCTCGTCCACCAGCCGCTGGATGTTTTCCCGCTCCACCAGGCGCGCGGCCGGGTTACGGGACAGCTCGGAGATCAGCATCCCCGCGATGCCCCGCTCGAGGGCATCGAAGTTCTCCTTGTCCTGGCCGTAGGACCCGCCGTTGGCAAACGGCAGGACCGCGATCCCGGGACGGGTGTCCTGGGCGGTCGCGGCAGGGGCCCAGGCCAGCAGGGCAAGAGACAACAGGGTCAGGGTCCGTCGCATATATCACCTCGTCAGAGGGTCAGCGCCATGCCTTCCATGGCGGCATCCACTACCAGTCCCGGCGCGTGGCCGGCGGCGAAACCACGGGCCCCACTCACCAGGGCATCAATGGCCGCGTCGTCGTGCTCGGGCTCGTGATGAAACAGCACCAGCCGGCGGCAGC
>CAZCVG010000303.1:0-2707 GCA_964501735.1 uncultured Gemmatimonadaceae bacterium
GTGCGGGAGGCCCTCGGCGGTGCGGGTGGGACCCAGTAGCGTGCCGCCTGCCGGTCCTCCACACACCACAAGCCCGCGGGCGGGTATCATGACCTTGTACGATATCCAGGTGGACACTCTCGACGGCAGGCGCCAGCGGCTGTCCCGCTACCGGGGCACGACGCTGCTCATCGTCAACGTAGCCAGCCGGTGCGGCTTCACTCCACAATACGAGGGGCTGGAGACGCTGTGGCGCCGCTACAAGCACCGGAAGTTCGCAGTGCTCGGCTTCCCGTGTGACCAGTTCGGGCACCAGGAACCGGGGGATGCGGAGGAAATCCGGGAGTTCTGCAAGCTGACCTATGATGTCACCTTCCCGATGTTCGCCAAGATCGAGGTGAACGGGCCCGGCACCCACCCGCTATACCAGTTACTCAAGGCCGGGCAGCCAGGCCTGCTGGGCTCGGAACGCATCAAGTGGAACTTCACCAAGTTCCTCGTGGATGCGGACGGCGCGGTGGTGAAACGCTACGCCCCGCGCGACACCCCGGAGTCGCTCGAGCAGGATATCCTCGCGCTGCTCGACCGGGCCTAGCGGCTCGGGGCCGCTCACGGGGAGGATTCACATTGCCTGACCCGTCCGCCGGCCGCGACCCGGTCCCCGTCATCGAATACCGGCTGCCCGGCGGCTGGGAGGTGCTGGCCGGCGGCAGTGACCGGGCCAATGAGCACGTGAGCCTCTCGCTGGCGGCCCCCGGCGACCTCTGGTTTCACATCCGCGGCATGCCAGGCAGCCATGTGGTGCTCAGGGTGCCGGCGGGGACGGCGCCGGACAGCGAAACCCGGGAGCGCGCCGCCGCCATTGCCGCGTACCACAGCAAGGCCCGCGGAGCCGGCACCGTCGCCGTCAGCTGCACCGAGGCCCGGCACGTCTCCAAGCCCCGCGGCGCCCCGCCGGGCACCGTCAACATCCGCAAGGAAACGGTCCTCAAGGTCCGGCCGCTCGGGGACGCGGCCATCGCCGAGTACCGACGCCGCTGAACCCTTCACTCCCACCCCACCACCCATGCCGCCGGCCGTCCGCAATCTCACGCCCATGGTGCACGTCGCCGACCTGGAGCGCTCGATCTCCTTCTACGAGCGGCTCGGGTTCCGGGTCGAGAACACCTTCACCCCGCCGGACGCGCCGGGACCCACCTGGGCCTGGCTGGAACTCGGCAGTGCCCGGCTCATGCTGGCGAAGGCCAGCGAGCCGGTGATCCCAGAGCAGCAGGCGGTGCTGTTCTACCTGTACTACGATGATGTCGTGGCCACCCACGCCGAGCTCCGGGCCGCTGGAGTGGCGGTCGGTGAACTCAGCTACCCCTTCTACTGCCCACGGGGGGAGTTCCCGGTGACTGACCCCGACGGCTACTGCCTGATGCTGACGCATGCCTGAGGTGGTCGCCTTTCCGGCTAGCCGGTTACCTTTCGGCGGATGTTGTGCCTCCCCGCATGGCCAGCCGCTCGGCCAAGTCTGGCGACCTGCCGCTGCGCCCGCCCCTGCCGGGTCCTGACCGGTGCATGCGGCAGCGTGACCAGACGAGCGAGGATCGTCAACATGCTTCCGCCCGCGCCCCCCGGCGCGCCCCTGAGGTCCGCCTCCCGTAACCGAGTGCATCCATGACGCCTCCGCTCCGCCCGTTCGCGCTCGCCCTGCTGGTCCTTGCCGGCTGCGCCGGCGAGCCACCCTGTGCCCGGTGTGACCAGATCGTGGTGGCCGCCACGGGAGAGCCGCGTTCCCTGCTTCCTCCCCTGGTGGTGGAGACCGTGGGCCGCGACATCAGCGACCAGATCTTCGAGCACCTGGCCGACCTCGCCCCGGCGGGAGCCCCGATTGACACGACGGCCTACCGTCCGGCCCTCGCCGTGCGCTGGGAACGGGTGGATCCCCTGGCCCTCCGATTCCACCTGCGCCCCGGGGCCCGCTGGCACGATGGCCAGCCGGTCTCGGCCGAGGACGTGATCCTGTCCTTCGAGGCCTTTGCCGACACCCTGCTCGACACACCCGCCCGGGTGGCCCTCGCCCGGGTGGCTCGGGTCACTGCCGAGGGGCCCGGCACGGTGGTGGTGCACTTCACCGAGCCATATGCCGAGCAGCTGTACGACGCCACCTATCACGTGCGCGTCATCCCCGCCCACATCTGGGGTTCGATTCCGCGGACCGATTGGGGCGCCGACACGGTGCTCGGCCGGCTGGCCGGGAGCGGGCCCTACCGGCTCGCCCGCTGGGACCGCGGGCAGGCCCTGGTCCTCGCGGCCGACTCGGGTAGCCGGTGACGATCCCGGCGGCGACCGGAATAAGCTGACGCAGGCCCGCGCCCGGGCCGCTCCACGCCATCGACCCCTCGGGGCCGCCGTGGCGGACCGGTACGATGCCTGGGTGATGGAACTTGGGCGGCGCTGAGCCGGCGAACCTGGCGGCGGTGGTAGACGCGGGACTCCGGTTGCTGCACCTTTCTCCCCATGACGACCCCGCCCGACCGCCTCTCCACCGCCCTGGCCGACCGCTACCGCATCGAGCGGGAGCTGGGCCAGGGCGGCATGGCGACCGTCTACCTGGCCGATGACCTGAAGCACGACCGCCGGGTGGCCATCAAGGTGCTCCGGCCGGAACTGGCCGCCGTCATCGGTGCCGAGCGGTTCCTGGCCGAGATCAAGCTCACCGCCAACCTGCAGCACCCCCACA
>CAZCVG010000304.1:0-2698 GCA_964501735.1 uncultured Gemmatimonadaceae bacterium
TGAAGCTGAGCACCCGGAGCTACAAGTGAACCTGACCCTGTTCGTCTGGCGCCAGGCCGCCCCCGGCACGCCGGGCCGGCTGGTGCGCTACGAGGCGCCGGACGTGAGCCCGCACATGTCGTTCCTCGAGATGCTCGACGTGGTCAACGAGGGGCTGGTGGCACGGAACGAGCCGCCCATCGCCTTCGACCATGACTGCCGGGAGGGGATTTGCGGCTCCTGTGGCATGATGATCAACGGGGTGGCCCACGGCCCGATGAAGGGCACCGCCACCTGCCAGCTCCACATGCGGAGCTTCCGGGACGGCGACAGCATCTACATCGAACCCTGGCGCGCCCGGGCCTTCCCGGTGGTGAAGGATCTGGTGGTGGACCGTAGCGCCTTCGACCGCATCATCGCCGCCGGCGGCTACATCTCCGTGTCCACCGGCAGCGCCCCCGACGGCAACACCCTGCCCGTGGCCAAGACCGATGCCGACGCCGCCATGGACGCCGCCGCCTGTATCGGCTGCGGGGCCTGCGTGGCGGCCTGCCCCAACGCCTCGGCGATGCTCTTCACCTCCGCCAAGGCGGGACACCTCGGCCGGCTGCCCCAGGGGCAGCCCGAGCGCTCCCGCCGGGCGCTCAACATGGTGGAGCGGATGGACCTCGAGGGATTCGGCGGCTGCACCTGGCATGGGGAGTGCCAGGAGGCCTGCCCCAAGGGCATCTCGATCGACTGGATCACCGCGCTCCATCGCGACTACCTCAGCGCCAGCCTCACCCGCCAGGAGGAGACCGCCGCGGAAGTCGGGCTCTGAGCCCGGACCGTGCGGTCCCGCGCGGCCCGGGCGTCACCAGCACGCCGGGCCGCGCCTGTTTCCCCGACCTGCATCCCTGAATGTCCCTGCTCCCCATCCGTCTTGGCGCCGCCCTGGCGCTGCTGGGTTCGATCCCGGCCGTGGCCGGGGCGCAGGACGGGACCGGCCTTACGGTGTCGGGCCAGGCCATCGCGGCCGTCACCAAGGTGGATCCGATTCCCGGCGGCGGGGACCTCACCGAAGGCCGGCTGGTCCAGCCGATGCTGATGCTCCGGGCGTGGACCCTGGGGGGCCGGCTGGCCCTTGCCGGCACCCTCAACCTCGAGGGTGAGACCATCCCCGGCGGTGAGCTCACCCCGGGCGGTTGGGGGGAGGGGTTCAACGACCGCCGCCACCCTCACACTTACCTCCATGAGCTGATGCTCCAGGGCAGCGACCTCCTGGGCACACTCGATGGCGGCACCCGGGTCTCGCTGGCGGTGGGCAAGGGGTTCGTGCCGTTCGGTTCGGACGATCCCATGAGCCGGCCCGTGTTCCGCTACCCGGTGAATCATCACCTTGCCCAGGTGCTGGAACGGGCGGTGATCCTGGGCGGCGTCCGCGCCGGGCCGGTGGTCCTGGAGGGCGGAGTCTTCAACGGCGATGAACCGGAGCGGCCCGGGCAGTCTCCCCTGCTGGACCGCTTCGGCGACTCGTGGGCGGCCCGCCTGACGGTGCTCCCCCTGGCCGGTGTGGAGATCTCCGCCTCGCGCGCCAAGGTGCATTCGCCGGAGCACCGCCCCGGCGCGGGCACCGACGCCTGGAAGTGGCACGCCGCGGTCCGGGCCGAGCGGGCCGTCCCTGGTGGGGAGGGCTACCTGCTGGCCGAGTGGGCCCGGACCACGGAGGCCGAGGGGTTCTTCGTCTTCCGGAGCGTGCTCGGGGAGGTGCAGTACCGGCGCGGCCCGCACCGTCCGTACTATCGTTTCGAGCAGACCGACCGGCCCGAGGACATGCGGGAGCTGGACCTGTTTCGCTCGGTGCGGCCCCACCTGGAGAACGCGATCCTCGGCACCACGCGGTTCACCCTGCACACCGTGGGGTACGGTGCCGAGGTTAGCTGGTGGGACGGCCGCCTGACGCTGCAGCCGTTCGTGGAGGCAACCCTGGGGTCGGCCCGGAACGTGGGCGGCGGGGTCCTCACGCCGGAGATCCTGTACGGAAGCAACCGGGTGAGATCAGTTTCGGTTGGGCTCCGCGCCGGCTGGCGCATGACCGGACACCGGATGGGACGCTACGGCGGCCTGCTGGGCCCGGCCCGTCCGAATGGACACGAACATCACGGCATGTGAGGCCGGGCACGGCCCGGCCTGCCGATCCTTCTACCTTGGATGCTATGCGCGCCATCTCCCGCTGCACCTACCTGACCGGCCTTGCCCTGCTCGCCGCCTGTGGCGGCGGGGATACGAGCCCCAGCGACGCCGGTGAAATCCTGCTCGACTCGGGCGGCGGCCAGTCTGCCACGGTGGGCAGCACCCTGCTGCCCTACCGGGTGCTGGTGACCGATCTCCAGGGCGACCCGCGGCCCGGCGCGACGGTCCAGTGGGCGGTGGTCTCGGGTGGCGGTAGCATTACCCAAACCTCCACCACCGATGCCAATGGTCTGGCCGCGGCCACTGCGACCCTGGGCGTCGTCGCGGGGGTGCAGACTGTGCACGCCTCCGCCCCGGGCTATGTCGGCTCCCCGGTGACCTTCACGAGCACCGGCACTGCGGACGTCCCCGCGGCCATCCTCCGGCGTACCGGCAACGGGCAGAACGGCGGGGTAGGAGACACCCTGGCATTCCCTCTGGAGGTTCGGGTGGTTGACCAGTTCCAGAACGGGGTTCCCGGCACCACCGTCTCGTGGACCGTGACCAG
>CAZCVG010000305.1:0-2695 GCA_964501735.1 uncultured Gemmatimonadaceae bacterium
GCCCCCAATGCCGCCCTGATGATTGACTTCGACAACGTCACTCTGGGCATCCGTTCGGACCTCACCAAGGAACTGAAGCACCTCCTCAACAGCGACATCATCAAGGGCAAGGTGGCCGTGTCGCGGGCCTACGCCGACTGGCGCCGCTACCACCAGTACATTGTCCCGCTGTCGGAATCCTCGATCGACCTGATCTTCGCCCCCGCCTTCGGCACCAACAAGAAGAACGCCACCGACATCCGGCTCGCCATCGATGCGATGGAGCTGGTCTTCACCCGCCCCGAGATCGGGACCTTCATCCTGCTCTCGGGCGACAGCGACTTCTCGATGCTGGTGATCAAGCTCAAGGAGTACGGCAAGTACGTCATCGGGGTGGGGATCCGCGAGTCGGCCAGCGACCTGCTGATCCAGAACTGCGACGAGTACTTCTCCTACTCCGACCTTGCCGGCCTGACCAAGGAAACCGACACCCCCTCCGCCCAGAAGGACCCCTGGGCCCTGGTCCAGGAGGCGGTGGCGCTGATGGCGCGCTCCGGGGACGTGATGCGCTCGGACCGGCTGAAGCAGGTCATGCAGCAGATTGACGAGAATTTCGACGAGAAGAACGCCGGCTTCAGCCGCTTCAGCAAGTTCGTCCAGGAGGCGGGCCACAAGGGCCTTATCAAGCTCAGCCGGATGGAGAACGGCCAGTACGAGGTGGGCCCCCTCGATGGCCAGGAGCCGCCGGCCCCGAGCCGCGAGGCACGCCCCAGCCCCGCCGCCGAGGAGGGCGGCCGGGAGGGACGCGAAGGCCGCTCCCGCCGGGGACGCGGCCGGGGTCGCGGCCGGGGTGGACGCGAGGAGGAGCGGCGGGCGGAGCCGGCCCGGGGAGCCGGGGCCAAGCCCGCTGACCCAGCCCCCGCCACCCCCCGCCGGGGCGAGGGACTCACCCTGGCCCGGGCCTTCGACCTGATGCGGACGGCTCTGGCCGAGCTCCCCCCGAGCGTGGCCCACGAGACCCTGCGCCTCAGGATGGCGGCCTTGCTCGGCCGCGAAGATCCGCTGCTGGAGGTCAGCCGCTTTACCCGCCTGCTGCGGCAGGCGCACGACGCCGAGGTGGCTGATGTGCGGCGTGTCGGGGACGACGAGTACGAGGTGATCGGCCGGGGCATTGAATCGGCGCCGGTCCCGGTCCTGGCCCCCGCCCGGGCCGAGGCCGCCCCCGCCGCGGCCGAGGCAGGCGGCGGGGCCGCGCCGCGGGGCGGGGTGCGCTCCCGGCGAGGCTCCCGGCTTGGCTCCGGGCCGCCGGCCATCCCCATGGTCGGCATCGTGCGCCTCGAGGAGGAAGCGCCGGCCCCCGCCGAGGAGCCCGCCAAGCCCAAGCGGGGCAGGAAGAAGGCGGCCAAGACCGACGAGGCGGCGGCCGACGCGGCGCCGCCCAAGAAGCGCAGCCGGAAGAAAGCGGCGGCGGGATGAGCAGGACCGGACGGGCAGCCCTGCTGCCCGTTTCGTTTTTCCGGCGGGATGCCGCCACCGTGGCCGAGGAGCTGCTGGGCCGGATCGTGGTGGCCGGAGGAGCGGGCCGCCGTGTGGTGGGGCGCATCGTCGAGACGGAGGCCTACCTGGGCGCGCCTGACCCCGCGTCCCATGCGTTCGAATACCGCCGCCACGCCGGCAACCTCTCGCTGTATGCCCCGGCCGGCACCTGGTACGTGTACCGGTCCTATGGGCTGCACTGGTGCGCCAATCTCGTGGCCGGCCCGCCGGGAGAAGGGGCGGCGGTGCTGCTCCGGGCGCTGGAGCCGCTCAAGGGGCTCGGGCTCATGCGGCGGCGGCGGGGCGTGGATCGCGACCGCCACCTCTGTGCCGGGCCCGGCCGCCTCTGCGAGGCGCTCGGCATCACCCGAAGCCTGGACGGGCTGGCCATGCGGGCCGCGCCGGTCCAGGTGCTGGCGGGGGACCCGGCGGAGGCCTCGCTGATCGCCCGCACTCCGCGCATCGGCATCAGCCGCGCCCGGGACTGGCCACTCCGGTTCCTGGTGCGTGCATCCCCGTGGGTCTCCGGGCCGAGGCACAAATGAACCGGGGCGGCCTGTCCGGCCGCCCCGCCCCTGCCACCACCCGTCCCTATTCCAGCCTCAGTACCCGCCCCCCGTGGTCTCCTCGCGCGAGTTGCCGAGGCCGATCCGCAACCCGCCCATGAAGGCGTGAGTGGCGCCGGTCAGCAGCTTGCCCTTCTGGGGCGCCGTGGTGACCTGGTACTGCCCGAAGAGCATGAAGCGATCCACCCGGAACTGCACCCCGCCGGTCAGGCTCCCGAAGCCGTAGCCACCGAGGCGATCGGCCAGCTGGGCCGCGGTGTCGGCGGCCGCCGGTGAGCCGAAGAAGCCCTGGGGGTATTCCTTGACCGTGTGGACCAGGCCGACCCCGACCCCGATGTAGGGCTGGGCGATGGTCCGGAACGGGAAGGCCAGCACCGAGAGCGAGTACTTGCGGAGGTTGTTGAAGAGCACCTGCCGCGACCCGCCCACGACCGTGGGGTCGGGATAGGAGCTGGTCTGGTCGTTCTTGAAGCCCTCGTCAATGGAGAGCAGGAGGCCTGTGCGCTTGGCCGTGATGAGGATGTGCGCGCCGCCGGTGGCCACCGCCCCGTTGGTCTGGGTCGGGGTCTCGAAGATGGTCACACCGCCCTGCGCTCCGACATACCACTTGAACG
>CAZCVG010000306.1:0-2680 GCA_964501735.1 uncultured Gemmatimonadaceae bacterium
CGGTGGATCTCGAGGGCGAGTGGCCCGACTTCGGGAGTTTTGATGTGGTCATGCTGTTCAACTATCTTGACCGGGGCCGCATGCCGGCGGTCCGGGAGCTGGTGGCCCCCGGGGGCCTGCTCTTCATGGAAACCTACCTGACGTGGCAGCGGGCCCTCGGCTGGGGTCCCTCGCGGGAGGAGCACCTGCTGGCACCCGGGGAGCTGGCCACCCTCGCAGCGCCGCTCGAAGTCCTGCACGGCCGCGAGGTGTTCGAGCCGGTGGACGCCAACAAGGTGCGCGCGGTGGCGTCCGTGGTGGCCCGGAAGGGGCCATAGGGGCCGGCCCTCGCGGGCGTCGCCGGCCGGACGCCCGCCGCACCGTCACCGTCGAAAGTACATCAATGCCCACCCGCCGTCCCGTCATCGTCTCCGGTCTCCGCACCCCCTTCGCCAGAAGCGGCACGGTCCTCAAGGACGCGTCGGCGGTGCAGCTGGCCCGCCGCGCCGCCCAGGAGCTGCTGGCCCGCACCGCGCTCGACGGCCGGGAGCTGGACGAGGTCATCTTCGGGCAGGTCATCGCCTCGGTGCTGGCGCCCAACGTGGCCCGCGAGGTGAGCCTGCTGCCGCAGCTGCCGCGCAGCATCCCCGCCTATTCGCTCAACCGCGCCTGCGCGTCCGCCGGCCAGGCCATCAGCAACGCCGCCGACCAGATCGCCCTGGGGCACGCGGACGTGGTGCTGGCGGGCGGGGTGGAGTCGCTGTCCGACATCCCCATCCTGCACTCGAAGCGGTTCTCGCAGATCCTGGTGGAGGCCAGCAAGGCCAAGTCGCTGGGCCAGCGGCTGGGCACCTTCGCCCGGGTGCGGCCCCGGGACCTCGCGCCGGTCGCGCCGGCCATCGCCGAGCCCTCCACCGGCGAGTCCATGGGGCAGTCGGCGGAGAAGATGGCGAAGGAGAACGGGATCACCCGCGAGGCGCAAGACAAGGTGGCGCTCCTGTCCCACCAGCGGGCTGCCCAGGCCACCGCCAGCGGGCGGCTGGCCACCGAGATCGCGCCCTGGTTCGGCGGCCGGAACATGGACGAGGTTGTCACCACCGACAACCTGATCCGGGGAGACACCTCCGCCGAGGCGCTGGCGGGGCTCAGGCCGGTGTTCGACCGGCGCTACGGGTCGGTCACCGCGGGGAACAGCTCGCCGCTCACCGACGGCGCGGCGGCGGTGCTGATGATGAACGAGGAGAAGGCCCGGGCCCTCGGGTACCGGCCCCTGGTGGCGGTGCGGAGCTACGCCGTGGCGGCGGTGGACCCGGGCTGGCAGCTGCTCATGGGACCGGCCTACGCCGTGCCCAAGGCACTGGACCGCGCTGGCATCACCTGGAAGGAACTCGGCCTGGTGGAGATCCACGAGGCCTTCGCGGCCCAGGTGCTCTCCAACGCCCAGGCCTGGGCCTCCCGCGACTGGGCCCGCAAGATGGGCCGGGCCGAGCCGGTGGGCGAGGTGGACTGGGACCGGACCAACGTGCACGGCGGCTCCATCGCGATTGGCCACCCGTTCGGCGCCACCGGCGCCCGCATCGCCACCACCCTGGCCAACGAGATGGTCCTGCGGGACGTGCAGTTCGGCCTGATCTCCATCTGCGCCCAGGGCGGGATGGGGTTCGCGATGGTCCTCGAGAAGGTCTGATGGGCCGGCCCCGGCAACCGGCTCTCGCCCGACGGTGTCCGGCGGCTCCCCCCGAACCGCCCGCCACCCGCTGACCGCCCACCACACGACGAGCGACAACCACCATGCCCGCCCTGACCACCACCCGCCACGGCCACACCGCCGTCCTCACGCTGGACCTGCCCGGCGAGCCGGTCAACAAGCTCAACGCCGCGGTGAAGGCGGAGTTCGAGCAGGCCTTCGCCGGCCTCAAGGACGACCCGGCAGTGAAGGCCGTGGTGCTGGTCTCCGGCAAGCCGGACACGTTCATCGCCGGCGCCGACATCGAGGAGTTCACCCGGCTCTCCACCCGGGAGGAGTTCGAGCGGCTGTCCCGCGAGGGGCAGGAGATGCTCCGGATGGTGGACGAGTTCCCCAAGCCGGTGGTCGCCGCGATTCACGGCGCCTGCGTGGGCGGCGGGCTCGAGCTGGCGCTGGCCTGCGACTGGCGCGTCGTCTCCGACCACCCCAAGACCCAGCTTGGCCTGCCCGAGGTGCAGCTCGGCCTGCTCCCCGGCGCCGGCGGCTGCCAGCGCCTGCCCCGGCTCATCGGGCTGTCGGCGGCGCTCGGCATCATCATGCCGGGGAAGACCGAGCCCGCGCTCAAGGCCTTCAAGCTGGGCATGGCGGACGAGCTGGTGCCGAAGAGCATCCTGCTCGACATCGCCCTCAAGGCGGCGGAGCGGCTGGCGGCGCCGGGGTCACCCTGGCCCAGGATCGCCCGCCCGCCCAAGGGAGGGCTGCTCGGCGGGTTCCTCGACCGGACCGCGATCGGGCGGCGCATCGTCTACCGCAAGGCGCGCAAGGACACGCTCAAGAAGACCGGCGGCAACTACCCCGCGCCTCTGGCCGCTTTGGAAGCGGTAAAGGCGGGACTCGAGAAGGGCGCGGAGACCGGCTACCGGGTGGAGCACCAGCTGTTCGGCGAGCTGGCCGTCACTGATGTGTCGCGCAAGCTGATCGGGATCTTCTTCGCCACCAACGCCCTCAAGAAGG
>CAZCVG010000307.1:0-2678 GCA_964501735.1 uncultured Gemmatimonadaceae bacterium
CCCCCAGGTTGAACGGTCCCTTCTCCTTCCAGGTCTTGCCCTCGGCGAGGAGCCCCGCCAGGACCGGCATGGTGTAGGAGAGATACAGGAACACGGCGCACCCCGTCGCCAGCACCACGAAGGCCCCGGCGTACACGGTCGAGAGCCACGCGATGACCACCGAGGTCCAGATGGCGTAGGTGGGAGTCCGGAACCTGGTGCTCACATGCGCCAGGGTCTTCGAGGCCGGCAGGCCGCCATCCCGGGCAAAGGCGTACATCATTCGGGAGGTGGAGGTGAGCCCCGCCAGCGCACAGAGGTAGTTGGCCACCACGATGCCGATACTCAGGAAGGCCCGCACCCCGCTGGCGATGCTGGACCCTTCATACATGTAATAGAAGGAATTCCACCCCTGCGCCGCCCCGTCCTTCACGCTGGGCATGACCAGCACGAAAGTGCTCACCATGATAAAACCAGCCACCCACGAAACCAGCACAGCGCTCCACATGCCCTTGGGCACGTTGACCTGGGCGTCGTGGGTCTCCTCGGAGGTGTGGGCCGAGGCGTCGAAGCCGGTGATGGTGTAGCAGACGAAAAGCAGGCCGAGCAGGAAGGCGAAGGCCGCGGACCCGGTGGCCGGGAAGACCCCGCCGCCCGCGTCGCCGGTGTAGTTCTCGAAGGTGACCAGCCGGCTGAAGTCGAGCGGCACCGGCGACCCCAGCAGCAGCGCCCCCACCAGCACCACCGCCACCACGAAGATCAGGTAGCCGCTGAAGTCGGTGAGCAGGGTGGTGAGCTTGATGCCGTAGTGGTTGATGACGCCCTGCGAGGCCAGCAGCAGGCCCACCGCGATCAGCTGCCACATGTCGAGGTCGAACCCGGCGGTGACGGTGATGATCCAGTTGGGCTCGATGCCGAACATCGGCTTGAGCACCAGCGACTTGAACAGCAGGTAGACCCCGACGTCCACCGAGGAGACCACGAAGACCAGGCCCAGGAGATTGAACCAGGCGGTGGCCCAGCCCCAGGCGCGCCCGCCCAGGATCGAGCTCCAGTGGTAGAGCCCGCCGGCGGTGGGGAACGACGAGGCGATCTGCCCCATGGCAAAGGCGACGGACATGGAGAAAATCCCGCCCACGAACCAGCCCATGGCCACCGAGAAGCCGCCGCCGGCGCTGAGCGCGACCGGGAAGGCGGTGATGCCGCCGGCCAGGATGCAGATGATGGAGAACGAGATGGCAAAATTGGAGAACAGGTTCATCCGGCGGTGCAGCTCCTGGGCATAACCCATCTTGTGCAGCACTTTCTTGTCGTGCTCATGCACTGGATCGGCCATACATGTCTCCGGTGAGAGAATGCGCCCGACCATCGGCGCGACCGCCTGGAACAGCCTGCCCCGACACCATCAAGTCTCCCGCTGCGGCGGCGCCCGGCCTTCCGGCCCGGGCCCGGCCCGCTAGAGGTCGCCGGCGATGCACTTGCCGGCCAGCGCCTTGTACTGCCGCCTGGTGAAGGCGATGGGATTGCTGCCCGCCGTCGGGTCCTTGACCGCCATCGCCGCCACCTCGTTCAGCCGGGCATCGTCAATGCCGATCGCGGCCAGGGTGTGGGGGATGCCGATCAGCTCGCGCAGCTCCAGGGTCCACTTGAGGAACCCGTTGAAGCCGCCCTTGATGCCGAGGTAGGCGGCGGCCCGGTGGATGAGGTCCTTGACCGCGCGGCGGTTGGCCTTGAGGACGTAGGGCATGATGATGCCGTTGAGCAGCCCGTGGTGGGCATCGTACAGGCCGCCGAAGGGGTGCGACAGCGCGTGGATGGCGCCGAGCCCGCGCTGGAAGGCGGTCGCCCCCATGGCGGAGGCCACCAGCATGTTGCCGCGGGCATCGAGGTCGCTCCCCTGCTCCACCGCCCGGGGGAGGTTCTCCCTGATGAGCCGCATCCCCTCCAGCGCCACGCCGGCGGAGAGCGGGTGATAGGCCGGCGTGCAGTAGGCCTCGAGACAGTGGGCCAGCGCGTCCATGCCGGTGGCGGCGGTGAGCTTCGGCGGGAGGCCCACCGTGAGCTCTGGGTCGAGGATGGCCACCCGGGGCATGATGCCCGGATGGAAGATGATCTTCTTCTCGTGGGTGGTGGGGTGGGTCACCACGCCCGCGCGGCCCACTTCCGAGCCGGTGCCGGCGGTGGTGGGCACGGCGATGATGGGGCTGATCAGGGCCGCGTCGGCGCGGGTCCACCAGTCGTCCACGTCCTCGAGGTCGAAGACCGACACCCGCTGGCCGTGCATGAGGGAGATGAGCTTGCCCACGTCCAGGCCGGAGCCGCCACCGAACGCCACCACGCCGTCGTGCCGGCCGGCAGCGAAGGCCTGCACCCCGGCGGTGATATTGGCCTCGACCGGATTGGGGCGCACCTCGGAGAACACCGCCACGCCCAGGCCGGCCCGCTCGAGGCCCGCCACGACGTTCCGGGTCATCGGCATCGCGGCGAGGCCGGGATCGGTGACGAAGAGCGGCCGGCGGATGCCGTGGGCCTGGCAGTGGTCGGCCAGCTCCGCGATGCGTCCCGCCCCGAACCTGATGGCGGTGGGGTAGTTGAAGTTCCGGTGGGGAATCGTCATGTCCGGGTTCTCAGGTGATAGCTCTTGGGCCGGGTGAGCGCCTCGTAGCCGATCCGCGACAGGGTGGCGCCCCGGCCGCTGT
>CAZCVG010000308.1:0-2674 GCA_964501735.1 uncultured Gemmatimonadaceae bacterium
CCCGCGAGTGGCGCGCGCTCTGGGCCAGCCTGTGGACCTCGGTGGCCAGCGTGGTGCTGGCGGGCCTGATCGGCATCCCCCTGGCGTTCCTGTTCGAGCGGCACGACTTCCCCGGCCGCCGCCTCATCGGCGCGCTGGTGGCGCTGCCGGCGGTGCTGCCGCCGCTGGTGGGGGTGATCGCCTTCCTGTTCCTCTACGGCGAGACCGGCTTCATCGCCCGGATGGTGCAGGGCGCGCTCCGGATGGACGAGGTGCCGTGGCGGCTGGAGGGGGCGTGGGCCATCCTGCTGGTCCACGCCTACTCCATGTACGTCTACTTCTACCTCTTCACCCGTGCCGGACTGGCGCGGCTCGATCACGCCGCCATCGAGGCGGCGCAGTCGCTGGGGGCGAGCCGGGGGCGGACCCTTCTCCGGGTGACGCTGCCGCTGCTGGCGCCGTCGCTCCGGGGCGCGGCGCTCCTCACCTTCATGACCGCCCTCGCCTCCTTCAGCGCGCCCTACATCTTCGGCGGCGGCTTCCGGGTGATGACGACCCAGATCGTCTTCACCCGCCTCAACGGCGAGTACGGCATGGCCATGGCCCAGACGGTGGTGCTGAGCCTCCTGGGGCTGGCCGGCCTCTGGCTGGCCGGGGAGGGTGGGGCGGGGGTCGCGCGGGCCGGAGGGAAGGGCATCGCGCCCAGGGCCCGGCTGATCGCCCACCCGGCGCTCCGGCTGGCGGCCACCGTGGGCGGGTGGGCGCTGGGAATCTTTCTCCTGCTGCCGCACGTCACCCTGCTGCTGCTCTCGTTCGTGCCGGTGGGCACCTGGACCATCGAGACCTTCCCGCCGGTGTATACCATCGCCAACTACGTGACGCTGTTCAGCCAGCCCGAGCGGCTGCGGCCGCTGGGCAACAGCCTCTGGATGGCCACGCTGGCCACCGCCGTGGCGATGCTGGCCGCGGTGGCGGCCGGCGTGCTGATCAGCCGGGAGCGTTCCAGGCTGGCGCGCTGGACCGAGCAGCTCCTCGGCGTGCCCTGGCTGGTGCCGGGGACGGTGTTCGCGGTGGCGCTGGCCTCGGCCTTCAGCGTGCATGCGCCGTGGGTGGCCCGGATCATCCTGGTGGGCACGGTGTGGATCCTGCCGCTGGCCTACGTCATCCGGAACCTGCCGCTGGCCAGCCGGGCGGTGCTGGCGGGATTCCGCGGGCTGGACCCGGCGCTGGACGAGGCGGCCCATTCGCTGGGCGCCGGCCGGGGCCGGACGCTCCGGCGGATCACGCTGCCGCTGCTCCGCCCCGCGCTGGCGGCGGGCGCCACGCTGGCCTTTGTCACCGCCCTGGGAGACTTCGTGGTCTCGATCATCCTGTACACCTACGACACCCGGCCCCTCTCCCTCGAGATCCTCTCCAGCCTGCGCCAGGGCGACGTGGGCATCGCCTCGGCGTACGGGGTGCTGCTGATGGCGCTGTCGGCGCTGGTGTTCGCGCTGGGGAGTGAGCGGCAGGTGGTGACCCGATGAATCCCGTCCAGCGGATGCCGGCGGACCTCAAGCAGCTCTCGGTGCTGATCGCCACCTGCTGCATTGACATGATCGGGTTCGCGATGGTGCTGCCGCTGCTGCCGTACTACGCCCTCCGGCTCGCGGCCACGCCCGAGATCATCGGGCTGCTGACGGCCATCTATTCGGTGGCGCAGCTGGTGGCGGCCCCGTACTGGGGCCGTTTTTCCGACCGCTACGGCCGCCGGCCGGCGCTGCTCATCGGGCTGACCGCCTCGGCGGTGGCCTACGTGATCTTCGGCTTCGCCGACTCGCTCTGGCTGCTGTTCCTGTCGCGGCTGGTGCAGGGGGCCGGGGGCGGGACCACCGGGGTGGCGCAGGCCTACGTGGCGGACACCATCCGCCCCGCCGAGCGGGCCAAGGCGCTGGGCTGGCTCTCGGCCGCCACCAGCGCCGGGGTGGCGATCGGGCCGGCGGTGGGGTCGCTCAGCAACGCCGCGTTCGGTCCGGCGGCGCCGGGCCTGGTGGCGGCGCTCTTCTGCCTGATCAACGTCGGGTTCGCCTGGAAGTGGCTGCCCGAGTCGCGCCAGCCCACCCCGGCGGGGGGCACGCCCAGGGTCAGGCGGCCGGTCTGGCACGCCGCCGCCGAGGTGCTGCAGCAGCCGGCCCGGCCGGTCTCCCGGCTGATGCTCATCTACGGGATCGGGATGCTGGCCTTCTCCATCCTCACCTCCATCCTGGCGCTGTTCCTGGATGCCGAGTTCGGGGTGACGGAGACCACCATCGGGTACTTCTACAGCTACGTGGGGGTGCTCTCGTTCGTGATGCGCTCGCTCCTCCTGGGGCCGATCGTGGCCCGGCTGGGCGAGGTGCGCACGATGCGCTCGGGCACCATCGCGCTCATGGCGGGGATGCTGCTCTACACGGTGGCGCCCAACCTCTGGTTCCTGGTGATCATCATCCCGTTCGTGCCCATCGGCACGGCGCTGCTCTTTCCCAGCACCACGGCGCTGATGTCGCGGGTCTCGGCCAAGGAGGAGCTGGGGACCACGATGGGGGTGGCGCAGACCTTCGCCGGACTCGCCCGGGTGGTGGCGCCGATCCTGGCCACGGCGGTGTTCCAGCGGGTGGGGCATCACTCCCCCTTCCTGCTGGCGGCCGGGGTGGTGGCGGTGGCGGCGGCGCTGGCC
>CAZCVG010000309.1:0-2645 GCA_964501735.1 uncultured Gemmatimonadaceae bacterium
CCCGACGTCTGGCCGGCGGGGGACGGCGGGGTGCAGCGCTCGGTGGCCCACCTCTACGGGGCACGCACGCCGAAGCAGGTGGCCGCCGTGGGGGAACGCTTTCGCCCGGTGCGGACCAGTGCGGCGTGGTACATGTGGCGGGCGCTCGATGACCAGTAGGCCCGTCCGGTCCGAGCCGTCGCCCGGCCTCAGGTCCCTCGGCATCGCCCTGCTGATCCTCGGTGCAGCCACCGCGGGGTCCGCCCAGTCCCTGCCGCTCCTGCATCCCATCAATCCCGTGGCCGAGTCGCGCAGCGGCCTCTATTTCCAGCCGTACGTGACGCCGGGGAGCGGCTGGCGCCCCGCCATCGGCCTGGACTACGCCAGCATGGTGGAGCTGTCCTTCCGGTTTTCCCTCGCCGACACCTCCTACCTGCTCGACGCCGAGGTGCTGCGCCTCAACCTGAGCGCCAGCCGTGACCTCGATGACCGGCACTTCCTGCTTGGCGAACTCCCGGTCGGCGGAACCTACGACGGTTTCCTGGACGGCTTCTTCAACTGGTACCACGGGGTGCTGGGCATCCCCGATCCCGGGCGCGAGGGTCGGCCGTCCAACACCTTCGGCTACCAGTACCAGTCCGCCGCCGGCGAGGTGACCCGGTTCACGCGCCGGGGTGCCTATCTCGGCGATGTCCGCATGGGCATCGGCCGGCGCCACGACCCGAGGTCCCAGTCGGTCCTGTCCGTGACCCTGCCGACCAGCACCGCTGGGGCGGGCTCGGCCCGCGGGGTGCCATCGCTGAGCCTGCTCAATACCCTTCGGGTTCCAGCCTCCGAGCGGTTCATCTACGAGGGATCCCTCGGCGCCGGCTATACCCCGCGGCATGGCGCCCTGTCGCGGTTCCAGCGGGAGTTCTTCTTCCTGGGCACCTCGGGATTCCGGGTCCGGACCATCGGGCGGCTGTGGAGCTTCGCCAACATCTACGTCCACAGCCCCTACATGTCGGGGACCGATGCGCCGGAGCTGGACCGCTGGGAGGTGACCATTGATTTCGGCTGGATGATCCGCTCCCGGGGAGGCCGGGAGTTCCGCTTCGGCATGACCGAGGACCTGGCCCCGGGCGGGCCCGCGGTGGACGCGAATTTCCGGGTGGGCTACAGCTGGTGAGCGGGGCCTGAATCTTCGCGGCTGGCTGTTTCGTACTGAAACGCAATCGCAGGGCCCCCAATCAATCGAGGTGCAACATGCTGGGATTCATCTATTCAGCCGCGGCGGTGGCCGCCGGGATCTTCGGTTTCCTGCTGGCGCGGAGTTTCGTGCGCCGGCGGCTCAAGTTCGTGGATGGAGTCTACTCGCCGGCGGCGCCCTGGATTGCGGGGCTGGCCGCGGCGCTGATCGCCTGGCCGGCGGCCATCCTGCCGTTCATCACGACCATGACTACCACGATCTTCGGGATTGGCGCCGGGGTGGGGACGGCGAGCGGCGTGAAGGCGCTACGCCGTGGGGAATAGGAACCCTTCCATCTGCTTGAAGAGGAAGGCCTTGGCCTCCGGGTCGCGGAGGTTGAGGCTGTAGTGGTTGATGAGCTGCTGCTGGGTCTTGAGCCAGTCGGCCCAGCAGGTGGCGCAGATCTGTTCGAACACCCGCAGCCCGAGTTCGTTCTGGAATGGCCGGAAGGCCTGCTGGTCGCGGGTCTGGGTGCAGCGGGTGCAGGTGATGGTCGGCATGGGCGGAACATAAGCAGGGCCCCAACCCCGCGCTCCTACCAGCGCACCGCCGCACTCCCCCACGAGAATCCCGCCCCGAAGGCCGTGAAGACCAGCAGGTCCCCCTCGTTTACCCGGCCGGCCCGCACGCACTCATCCAGCAGGATCGGGATCGTGGCGGCGGTGGTGTTGCCGTAGCGCTGGATGTTGTTGTAGACCTGGTCATCCCGGAGCTTGAGCCCCTTCTGGACCATTTCCGAGATCCGCAGGTTGGCCTGGTGGGGGAGCAGGAGCTTGATGTCCTGCGCCGTCGCACCGATGCGGCCCAGCACGGTCTGCACCGACTCCGGCATCCGGGTCACGGCGTGGCGGAAGACTTCCTTGCCGTCCATCTGCAGGAAGTGGCGTCCCGCCTGGAGCTGCTCCTCGCTGATCCTGGGGTGATACATCGAGCCGGGCACGTCCACCCAGAGCATCTCCGCCAGCGCCCCGTCCGAGTGCAGGTCGAAGGCCTGGAAGCCCCGGTCCTCGGCGTCGGTGGCGCTCAGGACCATCGCCCCGGCGCCGTCGGCGAAGATCACGGCGGTGTTCCGGCCGCGGGTGGTCACGTCCATGCCGGTGGACTGGATCTCCTGGCCCACCACCAGGATGCGCTCGTACTGGCCGGCCCGGATCCAGGCGTCGGCCACCGAGAGGCTGTAGACGAAGCCGCTGCAGGCGTTGCGGATGTCCAGCGCGGGGATGCCGGGAACTTCGAGGAGGCGCTGGAGGTATACCCCATTCCCCGGGGCGAAGTGATCGGGGGTGGAGGTGGCAAAGACGATCGCGTCGAGGTCGCTGGCCTTGAGGCCGGCCATCTCGAGCGCCGGCCGCGCGGCGCGGGCCGCCAGCTCCGCGCCGGTTTCTCCCTCGGTGGCCCAGTGCCGCTGCTCGATGCCGGTGCGCACCCGGATCCACTC
>CAZCVG010000310.1:0-2633 GCA_964501735.1 uncultured Gemmatimonadaceae bacterium
CCGGCTCGAAGTTCCAGTTCTGGATTCCCAGCGACCTGGCCTACGGCGAGCAGGGCTCCCCGCCGACGATCCCGCCCAACTCGACCCTGGTCTTCGAGGTGGAGTTGCTGTCGTTCGAGTAGACCGGATTGCTACGCAGTACACCAGACAGCGCGGGCCGGAGACTCGGCCCGCGCTGTTGTCTTGTCGGTTGGCGCAGGAGGCTCCCGATCTGGCGGCTTCCGGCCCCGGGCCCCGGGCCCCGGGGAATCCGCGGGGCTGCGGCTGCTCTCTCCGGGACGGCCGGCGATTCCTGCTCGGGCCAGGGGAAGGCCGAGGAATCCGCGCGTCGCATCGCGGGCGCCTTTCCACGGGACGGCCGGCGATTCCCGGTCAGCGACCCGCCGAGCCCGCGCCAGGATCGGCGACGGGCCTAGAACCCGACCCGGGTGACCCGCCCGCCGGGACCGACCAGCCATCCCGCGTTCCGGCTGGCGAAGGCGGCGCTCCAGTACTCCAGCGTGTCGAGCACCTGCCAAGTGCGGCCATCGTCGGGCGACCAGCTGGCGCCCTTGGGCCCGACGGCCACCACCAGGCCGCCCGCACCCGGCACATAGGCGGCGCCGTAGACCGCCCCGGTGAACGTGGGACGGCCGGCCAGCGCCCAGCTGGCGCCCCCGTCCGTGGTGGTGACCACGTTGTCGGTGGCGCCCAGTTGGTCCCCGATATCGCCGCCCGCCGCGAGCCCGTTCTGGGCGTCGCGGAAGGCGACGGTGGCGTGGCCGGTGGTGTTGGTGCCCTGCACGATGGGCGTGACTACGGCGCTCCAGGACTCCCCGCGGTTCCGGGTCCGGAAGACGCGGGCCTGCTTCCCGGCGCCGGTGGCCACCCAGGCCAGGTCCTTCCCGTGGGTGAGGACGCAGGTCCCGCTGGCGGCGAAGGCGCCTTCGCCCTCGGTGGCACCGTCCACGTAGTCCAGGGTCCAGCGCTGGCCGCCGTTGCTGGTCTGCGCCACCGGGAAGCGGCCATCCACGTTGTCGCTCCAGGCAATCCCGGTATTGGCGTCCCAGAACGCGAAGCAATCGAAGAATGCCTTCGGCTCCCGGTTGATGAACTGGAGCTGCCAGTTCTGGCCGCCGTCGGTGGTCTTGTAGATCCGGCTCGCGGTGCCTGGGCCAGCGGCGAGGAGATAGGCCGTCCTGGCGTCCACCCCGTGCACATCGCGGAACTCCAGGCTGTCGGCCCCTGCCACCGTGCCGGGGCGCCAGCTCCGGCCGCCGTTGACGCTCACCGCGAAGCTGCCCCGGGTGCCGCTCACCCAGATGACGCGCTCATCCACGGCGCTGACGGCCTGCAGCCGGGCGGTAAGGCCGCTCACCTGGTCCTGCAGTGCGGGTCCCGAGGGTGACACCCGGGCGGGCGGGAGGTCGGGCAGCGGCGGTTCCGGCGGCGGGGGCGGGGTGTAGGGGCTGCAGCCGGCCAGGAAGAGGAGAGATGCGGCGGTGACCAGTCGGGACATTGCGCCTTCAGGGAAGATGGTGAAGGGAAACTAGCCTGACCGGTCCGGCAGGGCAGGGGTCGGCACCGGGGCGTTCCGGTGCTCACCGGCGCGCGCCGGGAGCGGGCGGCGTTGCAGAGGGAATGGGCTGCCCGATTCGTGCTGGGGACGGCGATGAGGGCGGTAGCGGCGAACTCCGAAGGGGGGCCTGGGTGCCTCCGGCCCCCGCAGGCGCGAACTCCGTCGGGGATCGCGGAAGGCGCCGGGTGGACATAGTTTTGGCATCCGGGCGCACTTGCGCGACCTCGCCCCGTGACCGCCATTGACCGGCTCCGTGTGGCGGTATCCACTCCTTCGATCTGCAGGCCGACATGATCTACGGGAACGTGGCGGATCGGCAGTCGGACGTGTTCGCTGCGGAACCGGAGGAGCCGTGAGCGCCAGCGGGGAGAAGGCGTTCCGGCCATGGGTGGGCGGCCACGGAATGGGGGTTCCGGGGGACAGGGCGGCCGCATGACCGCACTCGACCGCCTCCGCCAGGCTCTCGCCGATCGCTACGCGATCGAGCGGGAGCTCGGCCACGGCGGGATGGCCACGGTCTACCTGGCCAGCGACCTCAAGCACCAGCGGCCGGTGGCGATCAAGCTCCTCCGTCCCGAGCTGGCCGCCACCGTGGGCCCCGAGCGCTTCCTGCGGGAGATCGAGATCGCGGCCCGGCTGTCCCATCCCCATGTCCTGCCCCTGCTCGATTCCGGCAGCTGGACCGACGATTCGGCCCCGGGCGGCCGGCGCATGGAGTTCCTCTTCTACGTGATGCCGTACGTCCAGGGCGAGACCCTGCGCGACCGGATGGCCCGGGGGGTGATGCCCCTGGGGGAGGCCATCCGGCTCCTCGCCGAAGTGGCCGATGCCCTGGCCTACGCCCACGAGCAGGGCGTGGTGCACCGGGACATCAAGCCCGAGAACATCATGCTCTCGGGCCGCCACGCCCTGGTGATGGACTTCGGGGTGGCCCGCGCCGTCAGTGAGGCGGCGGGCCACCATCGCATGACCAGCGTCGGCTTCGCGCTCGGCACACCGGCGTACATGGCGCCCGAGCAGGCGGCGGGCGACCCGGACGTGGACTTCCGGGCCGACCTCTACGCGCTGGGCATCG
>CAZCVG010000311.1:0-2620 GCA_964501735.1 uncultured Gemmatimonadaceae bacterium
AGAGCCGGGCGTCCACGTCGGGCGCGAGCAGCGCCACCTGGCCGTAGCGGACCGGATTCTCATCCCGCTCCAGCAGCTCCACCGCCCGGCTGAGCACCTCCGAACCCATGCTGTGCACCAGCAGGTTGAGCGGCTGCCCCGGCCGGGCCACCTCCACCCGCCGCAGGAACTCCGCCAGGTAGCGTGCGCTGTAAGTGGCCTCGGCGCGGTCGGCGGTGTAGCCCAGCAGGGTGCCGCGGGAGGGCCAGGAGAAGAGCAGCACCGGACCGGCGATGCTCAGGTCGGCGGCCAGCTGGGCGGCGCGGAGGGTGGCCTCCTGGAAGCTCACGTTGTAGCCGTGCACAAAGAGCAGGCCGGTCTCGCCCCGCTCGGCGGGCCAGAGGGTGGTGAGCCGGGCGGCGAAGGCGGCCGAATCCAGCACCCGGATGGCGGTGATGTACATGTCCCGCTCGGCATCGGGGCTGAACCAGAAGCGGTTGGCCCGCCAGGCGGGCGGCGCGGCCAGTTCGCCCTGGGTGCGGTAGCGGTAGGAGGGCACGTTGACCACCGCGAGCCCGGTGCGGAGGGTGTCGGCGTCGCGGGTGCCGAACCAGCGGTCGGTGCGGCTGGAGTCGTCGGGGGCGCGGTTGGTGCCGAAGAGCACCGGCACCTTGAGCGGGGCGCTGTCGAGGACGGCGTAGTCGCCCACGGCGGCGGCGGGCGCGGCGGCGGCCTTCTCCGCCGGCGCCGGCGGCAGGGGCCGGGCGGCGGGAGAGGCACAGGCCGGAAGGACCAGGAGGGCGGCGAGGAGCCGGGGCCGCATGAAGGTCAAGCTACACCGGCGCCCGGTCCAGTCCAGCGTGGCGGCGCTCCCGCCGCCGCCGGCCGGCGGCTAGCTTGCCGGGACCGGCGGTCCTCCCCTCACCCCCTGCACCCATGCGACGCATTACCCTCGCGCTCCTGGTCCCGCTGTTCGCGGCGTCGTTCGCCCCGGCTGAAGCCCAGAGCCACCAGGTCGGCCGGATCATCACCCCGCTGGGCGAGATCCGCTTCCTGCTCGATGACCGGGCCCCCAACCACACGGCCGCCTTTCTCCGGCTCGCGGCCACGCAATACTGGGACACGCTCACCTTCAACCGGGTGATCCCCAACTTCGTGGCCCAGGGGGGCTGCCCCGACACGCCGGAAGGGTTCGGGCACTTCCCCGACCTGCTGCAGCCCGAGTTCCACGACAGCCTGAAGCACACTTACGGAGCGGTGGGCGCGGGCCGGGACGACAACCCCGGCAAGGTGGACCCCGGCTGCCAGTTCTACATCGTGGCCAACCGGCAGGGGCTGGCCAGGCTGGACGGCAACTACACCGTCTTCGGGCGGGTCTTCCAGGGGATGGATGTGGTGGAACGGATCGTCCACGCGCCGCGGGACTCGACCGACCAGCCGCTCACGCCGATCACGCTGCGGGTGGATGTGGTGACGATGACGGCGGACGAGGTGCGGCGGGCGGGGGGGATGTAGCGGGCGGACGGGCGGACGGGCGGTCGGGCGGACGGTAGGACGGCAAGACGGTAAGACAGTAAGACGGTAGGACGGTAAGACAGTAAGACGGGAGGACGGGAGGACGGTCAGGCGGGAGGGCGGAGGTCGAATGGCGCTGGCGCCCCTGCGGGTGGACCTCATATTGGTCCTGAGGCGTTTCCCCCAACCGGGCACCGCGCCATGGCTGCTGCACCGCCTGACCTGGATGCGGCCCTGCGGGGCCAGTACCGAATCCTCCGCAAGCTGGGACAGGGGGGGATGGCCAACGTCTGGCTTGCCCAGGATCTCAAGCACGGCCGTCCGGTAGCCCTCAAGGTCCTCCGTCCTGAACTCGCCGCCACGCTCGGTCCTGCCCGGTTCCTGCGGGAAATCGAACTCACCGCCCGGCTCACCCATCCCAATATCCTGCCGCTGCACGACTCGGGCGTGATTCCGCTGCCGGGCCTGGGCGGCGAATCGGGGCTGCCCTGGTACACCATGCCGTATGTGGAAGGCGAGACGCTGCGGGCCCGGCTCACCCGGGAACGGCAGCTTCCCCTGGAGGATGCGCTGCAGATCGGGCGCGAGATCGCGGATGCGCTGAGCTACGCCCACGCCCAGCAGGTGCTCCACCGGGATATCAAGCCGGAGAACATCCTGCTCGAGGGCGGGCACGCCGTGGTGGCCGACTTCGGCATCGCCAAGGCGCTCAGCGCCGCGGCCACGGTGGCCGACTCCTCCTCCGGGATGGTCATCGGGACACCCGCCTACATGAGCCCGGAACAGGGATCCGGGGGTCAGCCGCTGGACGAGCGCAGCGATGTCTATGCGCTGGGATGCGTGCTCTACGAGATGCTGGCCGGGCAGCCGCCATTCACCGGGACGACGCCGGAAAGCGTGGTGCGCCAGCACCTCGGCGCCCCGATCCCGGCGGTGCGGGTAGTGCGCCCCGGGGTGCCGGCCGCGGTGGAATCCGCCATCAGTCGTGCCCTCGCCAAGGCGCCGGCCGAGCGGATCGGGAGCGCGGCGGAGTTGCGCCGGGCACTGGACCAGGGGGCGCTGGCCGAGTCACTGCTTCCGCGCCTGGGGCGCCGGGCCGGGGTGCTGGCGGCGGCCGCCATCGCCC
>CAZCVG010000312.1:0-2615 GCA_964501735.1 uncultured Gemmatimonadaceae bacterium
GGTTGAGGGCGCTCACGAACTCCGCCGCCAGGTGCTGGCTGTCCGCCGCGCTCCCCCCGTTGCCGCAGAACAGCAGCTTGCCCCCGGCCCCAAGCGCCGCCAGGCAGCGCCCGGCCGCCTCCGCCAGGTCGTCCGCGCACCGTTCCGCGGCCAGCCGCTGCACCTCGGCGGTCTCCTGGAGATGCCGCCGAACCCGCTCCGCCGCCCCGCTCGGTCGGTCCATGAACTTGTCCTCGCGTCAGCCCGTGTGGACCCGCGCCGGCACGGGCAGGCCGGCCGGATGGGTGAGCAGCCTGGCGACCCCGGCCAGGTCATCCACCAGATAATCGGCCGCGGCCGCCCCGGACTGGAGGGTGGCCAGCCCCTCCCCGGTCCGCACCAGGATGGCGGGGACGCCGAGCCGGTGGCCCAGCTCGAGGTCCGAGGCCTTGTCCCCCACCACCACCGCCTCAGGGAGAGCAAATCCCAGGGCGTCCGCGGCCTGACGAGCCAGCCCCTCCGCGGGCTTGCGGCAGGCACACCCGGCGTCCGGCCCGTGAGGACAGCTGAAGATCCCGGCCAGCCTGACACCCCCGGCCTCGAGCAGCGCGGTGAGCCGATGGTGGACCGCGGCCAGCTGGGCCGGCGTGATCCACCCCCGTGCCACGCCGCTCTGGTTGGTGAGCACCACGGCGCGAATTCCCGCCGCGGACATGGTGCGCAGCCCTTCCATGGCCCCCGGGAGCAAGGTGACGCCCTGAGGATCGGCGAGGTAGTGCCGATCCTCGATGAGGGTGCCATCACGGTCCAGCAGGACCATGCGTCGGCAGGCGCGGGGAACGAACTCCAGGCGCCAGGCGGGCGGTCCCGA
Organism: uncultured Gemmatimonadaceae bacterium; assembly: GCA_964501735.1. Lineage (GTDB taxonomy): Bacteria > Gemmatimonadota > Gemmatimonadetes > Gemmatimonadales > GWC2-71-9 > JADJOM01. Next base: position 851 of record CAZCVG010000312.1, read on the forward strand.
CGGCACCGGCGGACTCCCCGCCACGGCGCGGGCCATTTCCACCCCGCCGGAGGTGAGGGCCACTACCAGTCCGGGATGGGCCTGGGCTGCCGCCTCCAGGGCTGGGCGGTGGAGTTCAGGGGCGCCGGCCATTTGGTGCTCCACGAGGGTCACGCCGCCAGCCTCTGTACCCATTGCGTCTCCGGTGGGAACACGGATGCCAAGGATAGCCGGGGGAGGCCCGCGGGGAAACCGGCGGGGCACGGTGGCTAAGTTGCTGCCCCGCTTCCGATTGACGCCTGCATGACCACAGGTAGATTATGATCATGTAACAGCACCGACGCCGCCGTATTGTGCGGCCCGGGCGGCTCCCTCCAAGGCCACATGGCGACCCACAGTCGGAACGGACTCCGAAACCGTCATCTGCTCGCACTCGACCTGGCGCTGGTGCCGGTCGCCACCCTTCTGGCATTCACCCTCCGGTTCGAGGGGACTGCGTGGCCGGGCGATTATCCCCGTATTGCGGCCACCTACCTGCTGATTGCACTTCCCGTCAAGATCAGCCTGCTGCTGGGCTTCGGCCTCTACCGGCGGCTGTGGCGCTTCGCGTCGGTGTCCGAGCTGGAGAGCATCCTGCTTGCCACCGGGATTTCCGGCGCCCTCTGCCTTGGACTGGGCGGCTGGGTGCTCCCGGTGGCGGGGATCACCTCGCTGCGGGTTCCCCTCGGTGTCCTGGTCAACGACGCGCTGCTCACCGGCTTTGTGGTGGCGCTGCCTCGGCTGATCCTCCGGTCCCTGGAGTGGCACCAGGCGGGGCAGGAAGCGGGATCCCGCCGGGTGCTGATTGCCGGGGCGGGAGTCGCCGGCGGGCTCCTGGTCAAGCAGATCAAGGGGAGCCCCCAAATCGGCCTGATCCCGGTCGGCTTCGTGGACGACGACCCGGAAAAACAGCGGCACAAGCTGCACGGCCTGCCGGTGCTGGGCGCGCTCAAGGACACCGCCGAGATCTGCCGGGAGCATGGCGTGGCGGAGGTGCTGATCGCGATGCCCAACGCGCCGGGCCAGAAGGTCCGCGAGCTGGTCCAGGCCGCCACCCAGGCCGAGGTCAAGACCCGGACCCTGCCGGGGATCACCGACATCATGTCGGGCCGGTTCGACCCGTTTGCCCTGCGCCAGGTGGAGATCCAGGACCTGCTCCGCCGGGAGCCGGTCAAGATTGACCTGCACCAGGTCCAGGACCTCGCCACCGGCCGCACGGTGCTGGTCACGGGGGCGGGCGGCTCGATCGGCTCGGAGCTCTGCCGCCAGGTCTGCGGCCTGGAGCCCCGGCAGCTCATCCTCCTCGGCCACGGCGAGAACTCGATCTTCCTGATCCAGCAGGAGCTGACCCAGCGCTTCCCGCACCTCCGGGTGGAGGCGGTCATCGCCGACGTGAAGGATGGCGCCCAGATGCAGCGGGTGTTCGAGCGCTGGGAGCCGTTCACCGTCTTCCATGCGGCGGCCCACAAGCACGTGCCCCTGATGGAAGACAACATCGCCGAGGCGGTGCTCAACAACGTCCTGGGCACCCGCAACGTGGTGGAGGCCTCGGCCGCGGGGCCGGTCGAGCACCTGGTGCTGATCTCCACCGACAAGGCGGTCCGGCCCACCAGCGTGATGGGCGCCACCAAGCGGGTGGCCGAACAGATCGTCCAGATCACGGCGGAAGAGCAGGGGCGGAACTTCGTGGCAGTGCGCTTCGGCAACGTGCTGGGCAGCCGGGGCAGCGTGGTCCCGACGTTCCTCA
>CAZCVG010000313.1:0-2610 GCA_964501735.1 uncultured Gemmatimonadaceae bacterium
GAGGCCGGCCGGATCCGGCTCCGGCCCATCCTGATGACCTCGGTGGCGACCATCATGGGCGCGCTGCCGATCGCCACCGGGCTGGGGGCCGGGTCCATCAGCCGGCGGCCGCTGGGCTATGCCATCGTGGGCGGCATCCTGATCTCCACCATCCTCACCCTCTACGTGGTGCCTGTGGCCTACTCACTGCTGGACCGGTTTGCCCGCCGGGAAGTGCATGATCTCGAGATGGCGCCGGGCGCGGAGCCGGCGGCGGAGGCGTCATGATCGCGGCCCTGCTCACCCTCCAGGCCGCCGCCACGATCTCGGCAGCGGCGGTGACGCCGCAGGCGGTGGCCGTCCCCGATGCCCGCCACACCCCGGCCCCCGCGGTCGGGGTCGGCGACAGCATTCCGGTCCTGACGCTGGCGGAGGCGCTTCGCCGCGCGGTCCGGCTCAATCCCGACTATGTCTCGGCTCTTGGCGCCGTGTCGGAGGCGGAGTGGTCCCGCAAGGCGGCGCGGGTGGCGTTCTTCGTGCCCGCCGTCTCGGCCAGCCTGGACTGGACCAAGTACTCCGATGACTTCTTCAACATCGGGACGCTGACCCCGGCCAGCACCTCGGCCACCGCCACGCTGGCGGCCAGCTACGAGCTGTTCAGCGCCCGGAAGTTCACCGAGCTGGGCCGGAGCCAGGCCGATCTCGAGGCCCTGACCCAGACCGCGGTGCAGCGCCAGTTCGCCGCGGCGCTGCTCACCGAGTCCGCCTTCTACGCCGTCCTGGGAGACGCCGAGCTGGAGCGGGTGGCGGCCGAGCGGGCCACCCGGGCCGAGGCCCAGCTGGTGCTGGCCCGGGCCCGGGTGTCGTCAGGCGCGGCGGTGCAGTCGGACTCGCTGACCGTGCGGCTCGAGCTGCTCCGGGCCCAGGTGAACCTCCGGCGGCGCCAGTCCGCCCTCCGGGTGGCGCGGCTCGAGCTGGGGCGCCGGGTCGGCATGGACGGGCCGGTGGGCGCCGCCCCGCTGGCGGGAACGCCCGGCGAGTTGCCGCTGACCGTCGAGCAGGCCGTCATGTCGGCCCTGGAGTCGGGGCCGGCCTACCGCGCCGCCCGGGCGGGCGAGCGCGCCGCCGAGGCCCAGCTCAAGGGCGCCCGCGGCGCCTACCTGCCGACCCTGACGCTCACGGCGGCCCACAACCGCTTCGATGTGGAGCTGTTCCCCAACGCCTTCAGTGTCTCCTCCATCACCCTGGGCCTGTCGCTGCCGATCTGGAACAACGGGCAGCGCGAGTTCGCGATCATCCGGGCCCGCAGCCAGCGCGACTACGCCCGGGCGCTCCGCAGCGACCTCGAGCGCTCCGCCCTGCGGGACGTGAGCGCCGCCTACGACCTCTACGAGACCAGCCGGGCCGAGGCCGCCCTGGCCCAGGAGGCCGAGGCGGTGGCGCGGGAGAACTACCGGGTGGAGGAAGCCCGCTACCGGGCCGGCGCCACGCCAGTGCTCAACCTCATCGAAGCCCAGAACGGCCTCAGTGACGCCGAGGCCCAGGTGGTGACGACCCGCTACGCGCAGCGCCTCGCGCTGGCGGCGCTCGAGGCCATCCTCGGCCGGCGGATCGGACCCGAACTCAACGGTGGAGATTCCCAGTGACCGCTCGACAGCTCAGCGCAATGGCCCTGCTGCTCGTTTCCGCCTGTGGCAAGGGAGGCCCGGCGGAGGGCCAGGGCGGCGGCGAGGGCGGCGGGTTCTCACTCCCGGTGGAAGTCGCGGTGGCCCGCCAGGACACCGTGGTGGACGCCATTCTCGCCACCGGCCAGATCGAGGCCATCCAGTCGGCGGAACTCCGCCCCGAGGTGGACGGGCGCATCGTCGAGATCCTGATGCGCGAGGGCAGCGACGTGGCGAAGGGCGAGGCCCTGTTCCGCATTGACGACCGCGAACTCCGGTCCGAAGTGGCCCGGGCCGAGGCCGAGCGGGACCTGGCCGAGCAGGCCCTGACCCGGACCCGTCAGCTGCTGGAGCAGGACGCCGCCTCCACCGCCGACCTGGAGCGGGCGGAGGCCACCGCCCGGAGCAGCCGGGCCACGCTGGCCCTGCTCGAGCTCCGGCTCAGCCGCACCACCGTGCGGGCGCCCTTCGCCGGCGTGGTGGGCCAGCGGATGGTCAGCCTGGGCGACTACGTCACCTCCAGCGACCCGCTGGTCACCATCGAGACGGTGGATCCGATGCGGGTGGCCTTCACCGTGCCGGAGCGCTACGCCGGCGATGTGCGGCGGGGTCAGCGGGTGGGGTTCCGGGTGGCGTCCATCACCGGGGAGGAGTTTTCGGGGATGGTGGACTTCGTGAGCCCGTCGGTGCAGCTCCCGGCGCGCACGCTCCTGGTCAAGGCGGTCGTGCCCAACGGCCGGCGGCGGCTGCAGGCGGGCATGTTCGCCGAGGCCCGGCTGGCCACGGCCATGCGTCCCCGGGCGGTGGTCATCCCCGAGCAGGCCATCCTCTCGATCCAGGGTACCCAGGTGGTCTGGGTGGTGACCGACGGCAAGGTGGCCCGGCGTCCGGTCACGATCGGGGTGCGCGCGCCCGGCGAGGCGGAGATCACCAGCGGCGTCGAGGCCGGCGAGCAGGTGGTGGTGGG
>CAZCVG010000314.1:0-2595 GCA_964501735.1 uncultured Gemmatimonadaceae bacterium
TGGACGCCGCCACCCTCACCGGCGCGGTGGTGGTGGCGCTGGGGCACTTCGCCTCGGGGCTCATGGGCACCGACGAGGCGCTGGTGGAGGAAGTGCGCCAGGCCGGCGAGCGGGCCGGCGAGCGGGGCTGGCCGCTCCCTCTCTGGGACGAGTACCGCGACCTGATCAAGTCCGACGTCGCCGATATCAAGAACTCCGGCGGCCGCCCCGCCGGCAGCATCTCGGCCGGCTGGTTCCTGCGCGAGTTCGCCGGCGAGTATCCCTGGGTCCATGTGGACATCGCCGGCACCGCCTACAGCGACCGCGACGACCCGGCCCGCGCCAAGGGGCCGACCGGCAACCCGCTCCGGCTGTTCGCGGAGTTTCTGCTGGGGCGGAGCGCATGAGCGAGGTGAGCGCCGGGCGGGCGTCGTGAGGCAGGGCTCGTGAGGGGGCCGCGGCCGCGCGGGATGCTTCCGGGGCGGACGGGCGGCGGGCGGCGGGGGAGGGTGCGCCTGGCGCTCGCCGCTTGCCTCGGGCCGCTGGCGCTGGCCTGCCTCCTCAGCCTGCCCGCCGCCGCCCAGATTCCCCAGGACACCATTCCCAGCGACACGCTCCGCCGGGACACCGTCAACACCACCGAGCGCTATCTCGAGGCCCAGAAGGCCCTGGCCGTCCGCCTCCCGGTGCTGCCGCTGCTGGGCGCCGACGGCCCGCGGGCCCCGCTGAGTCGCACGGTGCTGGAGCGCGACTCGCTGGACTGGGCCCTCGCCGAGACGGTGGGGGACCTCCTGCTCCGCACCGCGGGCGTGTACCTGTGGCGCGCCGGCTGGGTGGGCCGCACCGAGTATCCCAACTACCGGGCCCGCGGGCCCGCCTCGGTGGAGTACCTGCTGGACGGCATGCCCTACCTGCCGATCGGGCCCGACAGTGTCGGGGTGGATCCCTCGTTCTTCTCGCTCAGCCTGTTCGAGCGGGTGGACATCGAACGCTGGCCGGGGCTCCTGCGGGTGCACCTGTACACCCGGCGCCACCGGCTCAAGGCGCCGGGCTCCCGCATCGGGATCAGCTCGGGGGACAAGGAGATCGCCCGCTATTCCGCGGCGCTGGAGCGGCGCTACGCCTCGGGCATCGGGTTCGGGATGGGTGGCGAGCGGATGGTGGCGCCCACCGCCACCGGCGAGTCCAGCGACTTCGACATCACCAACATCTGGCTCCAGCTCGGCTACGTCCCCAGCGACCGGCTCGGGTTCCAGGCCCAGCTGCTCAACTCGAATCCGGACCGCAAGCGCTTCATTGACCAGGGCGACACCCTGGAGCTGGCGCTCCGCGGGCGGCGGAGCGATGCGATCGTCCGCGGCTTCTGGCGGAGCCGGCCCGACGACCAGGGCCTCCGGGTGGATGTGCTGTTCGGGCGCACCGCGTGGAAGGGGCAGGGCTTCACCGACGAGATCCGCCAGGGTGGCCTCTCGGCCGGGTTCCGGACGCCCACCTTCGGCCTGACCGCGCGGGCGCTCAACCGGTCGCGCTTCACGCCGTGGGACTTCCGGGCCGATGCCGGGTGGACGCCGGTCGCCGGAGTGAGCGTGTCCGGCGAGGCGGGCTACCAGACCCATGACCGCGACCGCCAGAGCCGCTGGGTCGGCGTCCGGGGCGGGCTCGACCTGCCACTCGGCCTGGTGGCGGCCGCCGCGATACGGAGCGGCACCGTGGTGGCCGCTCCCACGCTGCTCGACGACCAGGCCCAGGACCTCACCGACTGGCAGGCCAGCCTGCGCTGGGAACGGCCCTGGGCGGCGCTGGAGCTGGGCTACGGCCAGACCGGCGCCTTCCGCCCGCCGTCCTACCGGCCCTTCCTGCCGCAGATTGCCGGGATGGCCGACGCGCCGAAGACCGAGTGGGTCACCGTGAACTGGCGGCTGGCGCCGAGGCAGTGGCTCACGCTGGAGGGCTGGTACAGCGATCCCACCGGCGCCGCCACACCGGAGGGCCTGCCACCGACCCACTCGGTGACCACCGCGACCATCCGGTCCAAGTTCTGGCGCACCTTCCCGAGCGGCATCTTCGACCTGAAGGCCCAGCTCTCCTACGAGACCTTCGGCGATGGCGTCATCGGGCGCGACAGCGCCCAGGCGCCGGTGGCCCTGGACGGGGCCTCCTTCTGGCGGACGATGATCGAGATCCGGCTCGACCGGTTCATCCTCTACTGGGACCGCTACAACCTGGCCGCCAGCCGCAAGACCTATGTGCCCCGGTTCAAGATCCTCAACTTCGGCAGCACCTTCGGCGTGCGGTGGGAGTTCACCAACTAGCCGGCCACGGCTCGGCGGCGCGCACGAAGAGCCTAACCTCACTGCCGGGCTGCTGGCGATCGGCCCCCTCCAGGAGCTGGAAGTGGCGGTAGCGGCCGGCCAGTGCGCGGGTCCCGCGCTGCGGGCCCATGACCAACCAGCGTTCGGGCGGTGGGCCATGTGGTTGCCGCTGAGACGGCACCGGGCGATGTTCCCTCCCACGCCACCGCCCCTCCAGGGAGGCGAATGCCATGCCTGATTCCCTTACCGCCGGCGCGCCGAACGTCCATTCCGTGGTGCCGTTTCTCTGGGTGCGCGACCTCCC
>CAZCVG010000315.1:0-2594 GCA_964501735.1 uncultured Gemmatimonadaceae bacterium
CGCGGCCGGCCTGAGCCCGGTGAAGGGCGGGGTGCGTCGTTCGGGGCGTACGGCCTTGGCCACGAGGAACTCCTCCTTCTCGGCTCGGGTCCACTGCTTGATGGCCCATTCTCGCCGGAGCGCGGCGGAACGGTCTCGCGCCGGCTCCGCGTGCACCAGGGTCACCGGCAGCCGGGTGCGGGTATAGCGGGCGCCCCGGCCGGCGTTGTGGGCCGCGATCCGGACCGCGGCGTCGCGGGCCACCCCGGTATAGAGCGTACCGTCGGCGCAGCGGGCAAGGTAGACGGACCAGGGCATGGCCAGAAGCTACACGCAGGGCGGCGGCGCGTGGACCGGCTGGCCATCGGCGGTCGCGTCCGGACCCGGTCACTGGCTACTTTTAGCGAACGCCCATGACATCGCCTGTAGCCCGGCCGCCCGATCGCGCCCTGCCCGACCAGAAGACCATCCTGACGTGGGTCCTGGTGGCGCGCGTGGTGCTGGCCCTCATCGCCCTGGTGCTGGCATCGCTGGCCCGCAACGCCGAGCCGGCGTTCGCCTTTTCCGCCAGCCTCGGCGTGCTGCTCGCCCTGGTCCTTGCGGCGTACGGCTACTGGTGGGTGTGGCTCAGGCAGCGGAGCGCCGGCGGGCTGTTCTTCTTCCTGCAGGCCCTCGCCGACATCACGGTCATTACCCTCCTGGTGCACGTCACCGGCGGGCCCCAGAACGCCTTCCCGGCGCTCTACATCCTGGTGATCGCCGCCTACTCCCTGCTGATGTCCTTCAGCGGCGGGCTGGTGGTGGCGCTGCTGGTGGCGGCGGCCTATTTCGCCGAGAGCACCTGGCTGCAGCCGCCCCGGCTGGGGCTCGCCCCCGACGCCCCGGGACTGGCCTTCTGGGGGCAGGTGGTGGTGTTCATCGCCGCCTACGTGCTGCTGGGCGCGCTCGCCGCCCGGCTGCGCGCCGCCGGGGCCGAGCGCGAGTCGCTGCAGACCGAACTCCGCCGGGTCCGGCTCCGCGCCGACGAGATCCTGCGGAACATCCGGTCGGGCGTGATCACCGTGGATGATGCCGGCCGCCTGGCCTTCATCAATCCGATGGCGGAGCGGCTGCTGCAGGTGGATGGGGAGACCGACACCGGCCTGCCGGTGCTGGACAAGCTCAAGCTGCGCTCGCCCGAGCTGTGGGCCGCCCTGGTCGCCGCCATCCGCCACGGCCGCAAGGTGAGCCGGGGCGAGGGCACGGTGCTGCACGAAGACGGCCGCATCTTCCCCATCGGCCTCTCCACCACCACCTTCGAGCGGGACTCGGACGGCCGCCCGTCGGTGACGGCCATCTTCACCGACATCAGCGACCTCAAGCGGCTCAACGAGCTGAACCTGCGGGCCGAGCGGCTGGAGGCGGTGGCGGCGCTCTCGGCCTCCCTGGCCCACGAGATCCGCAACCCGCTGGCCTCCATCCGCAGCAGCGTCGAGCAGCTGGCCCGTTCGGCCCACGGGGACGAGGATGACCGCTATCTTGCGCAGCTGATCGTCCGCGAGAGCGACCGGCTGAGCCGGCTGCTCTCGGAGTTCCTCGATTTCGCCCGGGTGCGGGCCACCGACTTCTACCCGGTGGACCTCCAGGCGGTGGTCACCGCCGCCGCCCGGCTGGTCCGGGAGCACCCCGACTGCCGCCCGGACATCGAGATCCGGGTGCAGGGCTCCCGGGTGGTGCTGGATGGCGACGAAGACCTCCTCCACCGGGTGGTGGCCAACCTGCTGCTCAACGCGGTCCAGGCCTCCCGCGGGTCGACGGTCGTGAATGTGTCCACCCGGCCGGCCCGTCCCGCCGAGCTGCCGGTGGGGTGCAGCATCGAGCAGCCGGTCTGCCTCGAAGTCCGCGACGACGGGCCGGGCATCCCGGAGGATCTCCGGGAGCGGCTGTTTCAGCCGTTCGTGACCGGGCGGACCGGCGGCACCGGCCTCGGGCTCGCCATTGTGCAGCGGGCCGTGGAGGCCCATCGCGGAGTGGTCCTCCTCGACTCCGGGCCCGGCAAGGGCACCACTTTCACCATTTTCTTTCCCGCCAGGCGCGCGGCGGAGGAAGCGGCATGAGCCAGAAACCGACGGTCCTGGTCATCGACGACGAATCAGGCATCCTCGACACCCTCCGGATCCTGCTCCGCAAGGAGGGCTTCGAGGTGGCCACCGCGCAGGGGGGCAAGGCCGGCCTGGAAGCCATCAAGGCCGGTACCCACGACCTGGTGCTGACCGACGTGCGGATGCCCCAGGTGAGCGGCCTCGACATCCTCACCGCCGCCCGGGAACAGGACCCGATGACGCCGGTCATCCTGATGACCGCGCAGGCCTCGCTGCAGACCGCGATCGGTGCCGTCAATGCGGGCGCGTACTACTACATCCAGAAGCCCTTCGCCAACGACGAGCTGGTGGCCATCCTCCGGCGGGCCTGCGAGTACCGCGCGGTGCGGGTGGAGAACAAGCAGCTCCGGCAGGAGATCAAGCGCCGCGACCGGGCCGGGGTGAGCCGCCCCATCGGCAAGTCGCGCCGGTTCATGGAGGTCATGAAGCTGGCGGAACAGGTCTCCCCCACCGAGTCCACCGTCCTCATCCAGG
>CAZCVG010000316.1:0-2580 GCA_964501735.1 uncultured Gemmatimonadaceae bacterium
TCACCAACGCCACCTCCGCCTTCGGCGACAAGATCACCTACGGCAAGCTGCGCGCAGCCTACGGCGAGGTCGGCACCGAGCCGGCGCCGTACCTCACGACGGTCACGTTCGTGGCCGGCGGCAAGTTCACCGACCCCTACTCGGTGGCCATCGGCGCCTCGGAACGGGGCATCGGGGGGCTGTACAGTTCCACCATCAAGCCGGCTGTGGGCCTGAAACCCGAGCGGACCAAGGAGCTTGAGCTGGGGCTCGACGTCGCCCTGTTCAAGGACTACGCCGACCTGAGCTTCACCTGGTACCGTCGCCGCTCGGACGACGTGATCCTCAGCGTGCCCGTCCCCGCCTCGACCGGCTACACCCTGGAGAGCGCCAACGGCGCGGCCATCCGCAATGCCGGCACCGAGTGGATGCTCAACATCCGGCCCATCTCCCGCCGGGACGTGACCTGGGAGGTCGGCTTCCAGGTGGCCACCAACCGGAGCCGGGTCCTCGCCCTCAAGGGGGTGGATCCCAACGGCGGCTACGTGGGGTATGGCGGCAACGGCGGGTTCGGGACCGCGAACGCGATGATCGGCCAGCCGGTGGGTGTCTTCCGCGACTATGACTACGTCCGCTGCGGCCGCGGCATCACGGATATCTACGGCACCGCCATTGACGTGGATGCCGCCTGCGGCAATGCACCGGCCGGGGCGCTCTACATTGATGACGGGACCTTCTCCTCCACCGGCCAGCCCGGCTTCCCGGTGCCGGACTACTCCACCACGCGGGTGTTCGGCGACCCCGAGCCCGACTGGACCGGCAGCCTCCGCAACACCTTCCGGTACAAGAAGTGGACCTTCTCGGGGCTGATCGACATCAAGAACGGCGGCCAGGTGTACAACGGAACCCGCTACGCCCTCATCCACTTCGGCACCGCCAAGGCCACCGCCCGGCGGGGCGAGACGGTCACCTTCGGCGACGACTACTTCAAGGGTGAGAAGGTCGCCGGGCCCGGCGCCGGGACCCAGGCCACCCTGAGCGAGGAGTTCTTCCGTTACGACTACGGCTTCGCGGTGGGCACGGGCTTCTACGAGGATGGCGGCTTCGTCAAGCTGCGCGAGATCTCCGTGGGCTACACCCTCGATCACGCCTTCATCCAGCGCACCCTCGGCTTCAGCAGCGTGGACATCCGGGTCTCCGGCCGCAACCTCCACACCTGGACCAAGTACCGGGGCGTGGACCCCGAGACCAACCTGGTCGGGGCCGAGACCGGCGCCCGGGGGATCGACTGGTTCAACAACCCCCAGAGCCGGTCCTACCTGGTCTCCATCACCCTGAACCGCTGAGCGACGAGGAGCTGACCCCATGCGCAACAGACTGCGGACGTCGCTGGTCGCGCTGGCGCTTGCCGCCGGCCTCTCAGGGTGCGACAGCTTCCTGACCGGGCCGAAGATCTCCGACGACCCCAACAACCCCACCTCCGCTTCCAGCGCGGCCCTCTTCGTGGCGGCGCAGGCGAACCTGTACGTGCAGATGGAAAACCACCTGGCCCGGAGCATCTGCCTCTGGATGCAGGCCTGCTCCGGCCAGGGGCCGCAATACGGCCTGCTCGGGGTCTACGGCATCGGGGCCGACGAGTACTACGGCTTCTGGGCCGGCACCTACGGCGGCGGCGGCCTGTTGGACCTGCGGCGCGTCCGCCGGGCCACCCAGCAGGACGGCGACTCGGTGTTCGCCGGGATGGCCATGGTGCTCGAGGCCTACCTCGTGGGCACCGCGGCCGATGTCTGGGGAGACATCCCCTACCGGGAGGCGGTAAACCCGGGCATCAATGCCCCGTCCCCCGACCCCCAGCAGCAGGTCTACGACGACATCCAGTCCCTACTGGACACGGCCATCGTCTTCCTCGCCGCCACCGACCCCAGCAACAAGGGTCCCGGGGTGGCGGACCTGAGCTATGACGGGGACGCCGCCAAGTGGTCCGCCGTGGCGCACACCCTGAAGGCGCGGTTCCACCTGCACACCGCCGAGGTCCTCGGGAACGCCGCCTACGCGGCGGCGCTGACCGAGGCGCAGATGGGCATCGGCAGTTCGGCGGACGATTTCACCGCTTACCACAGCCAGGCGTCCATCGAGCGGAATCTCTGGAACCAGTTCATCAACACCTGGACCGACTTCATCAAGGCGGGCCGCTTCATGGTGGACCTGCTGGTGGCCGACAACGACCCCCGGCTGGACGTGTACTACAGCGAGGTGCCGGGATCGCCGGGCGTGTACCGCGGCGCCGACCCGGTGGACACCCTGGGGGTCGGCAGCCTGTCGGACCTCGGCGCCACCGTCCTCGCCCCGGATTACCGGCAGCCGCTCGTCACCTGGGCGGAAAACGAACTGATCATCGCCGAGGCAGCCTACCAGACCAGCGATCCGGTCACCGCCCTCGCCAGCCTGGAAAACGTGCGCGGCGCCGCGGGGCTCGCACCCTACGCCCCCGCCCCGGTGGGGCAGGCGTTGCTGGATGCGATCATGCGGGAGAAGTACATCACGATGTTCCAGACCATCGAGACCTGGAGCGACTACCGGCGCACCTGCACCCCGGCGCTG
>CAZCVG010000317.1:0-2571 GCA_964501735.1 uncultured Gemmatimonadaceae bacterium
CCTGGAGTACTTCTGCTTCAAGGGCGACGGGCTGTGGGAATCCCCGGACGCCGACCTGGTGAAGCTGGCCACCGAGGAGTTCCTGTCGCTGGGGCTCACCCGGCGGGACGTCCCGGTGGTGGACGGCGCCGTGATCCGGATGCCCAAGGCCTACCCGATCTACGACTCGGCCTACCGCGGGCACCTGGACACGGTGCGGGCCTACATTGACGCCATCCCCAACCTCCACACCGTGGGGCGCAACGGGATGCACAAGTACAACAACGCCGACCACTCCATGCTGACGGCCATGATGACCCTCGAGAACATGCAGGGGGCCCGGCACGACGTCTGGGCGGTCAACACCGACTTCGAGTATCACGAGGAGCAGAAGGTCGAGGAACAGCACCTGGGCGGGGGCCCCGCGAAGCCGGCGGCCGTCGGCTGAGCCGATGCGCATCGGGGTAGACGCCACCTGCTGGGCCAATGGCCGGGGCTATGGGCGCTTCACCCGCTCGCTGCTCGCCGCCATGGCCCGGCTGGCGCCGGGGGACGAGTTCATCTGCTTCCTCGATGCCGCCTCGGCGGCGCGCTTCGACCTGGACCTGCCCAACATCCGGCCGGTCCGGGTGATGCAGGGCCAGGCCCCGACCGAGGCGGCCAGCGCCGACGGCTACCGGGCCCCGGCGGACATGCTGCGGCTGACGCGGGCGGTGTGGCGGGAGAAGCCGGAGGTGTTCTTCTCGCCGTCGGTCTACACCTACTTCCCGCTGCCCCCAGGGCAGCCGGCCCTGGTGACGGTGCACGACGCGATCGCGGAGCGCTTTCCCGAGCTGACCCTGCCCACCGCGCGGGCCCGGCTGTTCTGGAAGGCCAAGGTGGGCCTGGCGCTGTGGCAGGCCCGGCTGGTGCTGACGGTGTCGGACTTCGCCGCCGGGGAGCTGACCGAGGTGCTGGGGGTGGCGCCAGGGCGCATCCGGGTGAGCGGGGAGGCGCCGGCGGCGGCGTTCCAGCCCAGCGAGTCGGCCGCCCAGATCCAGGCGGCTGCCGCCCGGGTGGGACTGCCGGCCGGGGCGCGCTGGCTGGTGTACGTGGGCGGGTTCAACCCCCACAAGCACGTGGACGCGGTGGTCCGGGCCCATGCCGCGCTGGCCGCGGAGCTGGGCGAGCCGCTCCACCTGCTGCTGGTGGGCACGGTAGACAAGGACGTCTTTCACGGCGACCAGGCCCGGATTCGCCAGGCCATCGCCGGGGCGGGGACCGAGCACCTGGTGCACTGGACCGGGTTCCTGCCCGACGAGGAGCTGCGCCACCTGCACAGCGGGGCGGTGGCGCTGGCGCTGCCGTCGGCCTGCGAGGGGTACGGGCTCCCGGCGGTGGAGGCGGCGGCGTGCGGCACCCCGGTGGTGGCCACCACCGCGAGCCCGCTGCCGTCGCTGCTGGAGGGCGGGGGCATCTTCGTCGCCCCGGGCGACGACCGGGCGCTTGCCGCCGGGTTGCGCCTCCTCCTCACCGACGAGGCGGCCCGCCGGCGGATGGGGCAGGAGGCGCTGCGGCGCGCCCGGGGCCTGAGCTGGGAGCAGGGCGCCGAGCGGGCGCTCAGCGCGCTGCGCGAGGTGGCGGCGTGAGCGGGCTCAGGTTCGCCTTCCTGACCACGTTCTACCCGCCGCACAACTTCGGCGGCGACGGGATCGGGATCCAGCGGCTGGCGCGGGGCCTGGTCCGGGCGGGCCACCACGTGACCGTGATCCACGACGTGGACGCCTACAACGCGCTCCACGCCGGTCCCGAGCCGCCGGAGGCGCCCGAACCGGAGGGACTGGAGGTGATCCGGCTGCGGAGCGGGGTGGGGACGCTGTCCCCGCTGCTGACTCAGCAGCTGGGCCGGCCGGTGGTCAACGGCGGGCGGATCGCGCGGATCCTGGCCGAGGGCCGGTTCGACGTGATCAACTTTCATAACGTGTCGCTGCTGGGCGGCCCGGGGGTCCTGAAGTACGGGGCGGCGCTGAAGCTGTACATGGCCCACGAGCACTGGCTGGTCTGTCCCACCCACGTGCTGTGGCGGCACAACCGGGAACGCTGCGACGGCCGGGAATGCCTGAAGTGCCAGCTGACCTACCGCCGCCCGCCCCAGGCATGGCGCGCGACGGGATACCTCGAGCGGGAACTGCATCACGTGGATGCGTTCATCGCCATGAGCGAGTTCAGCCGGCAGAAGCACCGGGAGTTCGGCTTTCCGCGGGACATGGAGGTCCTGCCCTACTTCCTGCCGGATGTGGAGCCGGGCGCGGGGGGGCAGGCCACGGAGCGGCCGCAGGAGCGGCCCTATTTCCTGTTCGTGGGCCGGCTGGAGAAGATCAAGGGGCTGGATGACGTCATCCCGGTCTTCGCCGACCACCCCGAGGCCGACCTCCTGATCGCGGGAGACGGCGAGTATGCCGCCCAGCTCCGGACCCTCGGCGCCGGGCGGCCCAACGTGAAGTTCCTGGGGCGGGTGGGCCTGGATGAGCTGCGCCGGTACTACGAGCATGCGATCGCGCTGATCGTGCCGTCGGTCTGCTTCGAGACCTTCGGGATCATCCTGATCGAGGC
>CAZCVG010000318.1:0-2564 GCA_964501735.1 uncultured Gemmatimonadaceae bacterium
CGGGGAGTTCTGGCATGGGGGGAAATCTGGCGCGGTCGGCAGGAATGCGCCGGAGAGCGGGCGCGACGTGGCGGGTGCCTCCTTAGGCCCGCCGGGCTGCTTCCCGCCAGCCGATGTCCCGGCGGAACACCTTGCCCGGAAACGCGATGGCCTCCGCCGCCGAGCGACTCCGGGCCTGGGCCTCGGCGAAGGTCGAGGCCACGGCGGTGACGGTCAGCACCCGTCCCCCCACGGCGCGGAGCGTGCCGTCGGTATCCATCGCGGTGCCGGCGTGGAAGACCGTGACACCCTCGGGGAGTGCGGGCGGGATGACGATCGCCGCTCCCTTCCTCGGGCTGTCGGGATAGCCCTCCGCCGCCAGGACGGTGGTCACGGCGGCGCCAGAGGCGAGGGTGAGCGGGGACGGACGCTCTCCCCGGGCCACCCGGTAGAGGCACTCGGTGAGGCCGCTCTGTACGAGTGGCAGGGCTACCTGGGCCTCGGGATCGCCCAGCCGGCAGTTGAACTCCACCACCCGGATGCCGCCATCGGGCCCGACCATGAGACCGGCGTAGAGCACTCCGCTGTAGGGCGCCCCTTCCCGCGCCAGTTGCGCCAGCATCGGGGCGAGGACCTCCCGGCGGGCCCGCTCCAGCAGCGCCGGTGTGGCAATCGCCACCGGCGCGTAGGCGCCCATCCCGCCCGTGTTGGGCCCGGTGTCACCCTCGCCGAGTCGCTTGTGGTCCTGGGCGGCGGGGAGGAGTTCCATGGACTCGCCGTCGGTGATGGCCAGCAGCGAGAGTTCCTCGCCCGGCATGAACGCCTCGATCACCACCGTCCGCCCCGCCTCGCCGAACTTCCCTTCCCCCAGCATCGCGGTGACCGTGTCCCGCGCCTCGGCACGGGTGGCGCAGACCACCGCGCCCTTCCCGGCGGCGAGGCCCGAGGCCTTCACCACCAGGGGCTCCTCGTGCCCGGCAACGTATGCCAGGGCGGCCTTGAGTTCGGTGAACGTCCGGCTGCCAGCGGTGGGCACGCCGGCCCGCTCCATCACGGCCTTGGAGAACGCCTTGGACGCCTCGACCTGCGCCGCGGCCCGGCTGGGGCCGAACACTGCCCGGCCCTCTGCGCGCAGGCGGTCCGCCAGCCCCTCGGCCAGGGGCGCCTCGGGTCCGATGACGGTCAGGTCAATGCCGTACGCGTCGGCCGCATCGGCCAGGCGGTCGAGGTCATGGATGGCGATGGGAACATTGGTGGCGAGCGCCGCGGTGCCCGGGTTGCCCGGAGCGGCGTACAGCGTGGCGGAGGGGTCTTCACGGTGGAGCGCCCAGACGATCGCGTGCTCGCGCCCTCCGCCACCGACAACCAGGATCCTCACTGCTGCTTGGCCTTGCGGAACGCCTCTCCCACCCGGCCGGCCGCCTGCTTGGCCGCGTCCACCACGTGGCCGAGGGTCTCCTTCGCCTCCTGGCTGTAGTAGTCCCTGGCGGCGCTGAAGTCCTCGCCCAGGGGGCGCTCCCGCTCGGCCGGGCCGCGGCGCGGGTACTCGCCCCGCATGATGCGGTCGTAGTCGCCGCCCTGGATCCACTGCTGCAGCTCCGCCGCCCGCACCGTGTGCATCGGGTGGCTCAGCATCAGGGTGGCGGCCACCTTGTAGACCACGTCCAGCCCGTCGTTGCTCTGGCTGTACTCGTGGGCCTGGGCCATGAAGGTGTCGAGGTCCAGCTGCCCCTGCTGGTGAGGCGGGCGAACGCCCCCGGCCATCTGCATGAAGAGCCGCTGGGCGGCGATCGGATCCTGGCTACCGAGCAGCCCCGCGCGGTCGCTGGAAAGCTCCGACTTGCGGGACCATTCAAGGAACGCCAGCCGGACCGGCAGGAGGGCGATTCCCGCCAGGCCCGGGAGGGCGGAAGCGCTTACCAGGAAAAGGATTGCGGCGATGGTGCGGTAGAAGGCGTGGCCGCTGATGACGTGGCCCAGTTCGTGGGCCAGGAGGACCCGGGTCTCGTCATCGTCCAGTAGCTCAAGTGCGGCCGAGTGGAGGACGATAAATGGGTTGTCGACGCCGTAGGCGCCCGCATTGAAGACCGGCGTCTGGGAGACGTACAGCTCCGGGATGGTCGGCCAATCGAAGGTGGTACACACCTCGACGTGCGTGCTCCACAGCTTGGGGAACTGGGACGGTCCCACCCGCACGGCATTGGCCTGGAAGAGGAGCCGGATTCCCCGCTCCCCGCCAAGGAAGGCGATCACCTTCCGGGTTACTTCCTCGAACCCCGGCACCGATCGAAGCGCCTGGAGGGCGGCCCGGTCGGCGGGGTGCTCCCACGACACGGCGGAAATCTCGGGAAACGTGCGCCGGGGGCGCGCGGCGGGCAGGGTCATGTCGGGCTCAATCTGTAAGGGGCGACCACTCTACGCCCAGAACAAGGGGCAGTTTCATGCTGAGACGGATCTGGGCCGACGAGGACGAGGGGATCCGGGCAGAGGCCGCGACCGCGGCCTCCTGGTCCAGACGCCCGTCGGGGCCGTGGTCAGCCCAGCGCCTGCTCCAGGTCTGCCATCAGGTCAGCCGTTTCCTCCAC
>CAZCVG010000319.1:0-2557 GCA_964501735.1 uncultured Gemmatimonadaceae bacterium
CCGGGAACCGGGAGCTGGCCGCCCTGGACCGGCTCGCGGCCCGGCTGTCGTCCGAGCCGGTGGCGGCCGACGCCGCCGTGCTCGATTCGCTGGAGCAACGGCTGTTCGGCCTCGCGCCCGTCGCCACCGCCTGCCCCGCCCTGGCCCGCGAGTATGCGGCGCTCTCGGCACGGGTCCGGGCCGCGGTGAAGTGGCAGTCCCGCCGTTGGGACGTCCAGGGCGACCCGGCGCGCCAGCGGCTCTACCGGCTGCTCTACGGGAGCCGCGGGGGGCTCGAGGAGGTGATGCTTCACCACCCCGACAGCGTGCCGGCACTGTTGTCAGGCGCTGACGAGCCGTCCGTCACCCCGTCCACGGTGGTGCAGGGTGTCCGGATCCATGGCGGCGACATGCTGGTCTCCCGCGGCGGCTACCCCACCTCGGCGCTGATCGCCCGGGGGAACGACCTGCCCGGGGTCTTTTCCCACGTGGCCCTGGTGCACGTGGACAGCGCCACACACGAAGCCTCGACCATCGAGGCCCACATCGAGCGCGGGGTGTCCATCGCCAGCGCGGCGGACTACCTGGCCGACAAGAAGCTCCGCATCATGGTGCTCCGGCCCCGGGCCGACCTGCCCCAGCTGGCCGCCGACCCGATGCTGCCCCACCGGGCCGCCAGCCGCGCCATCGAACGCGCCCGCCGGGAACACATCCCCTACGACTTCGCCATGAACTACGCCGACCCCGCCGAGCTGTTCTGTTCCGAGGTGGCGTCGGCGGCGTACCGGGAGCAGGGAGTGACGCTCTGGATGGGAATGTCCACCATCTCCAGCCCGGGGCTCCGCCGCTGGCTGGGCTCGTTCGGCGTGCGGCACTTCGAGACCCAGGAGCCCTCCGACCTCGAGTACGACCCGCAACTGGTGGTGGTGGCCGAGTGGCGGGATCCGGCAACCCTTCGGCACGACCACGTGGACAACGCGGTGATTGACGCGTTGCTGGAGGGGGCGGAACGGGGAGACCGGCTGGGCTATCCATGGTACCGGCTGGCGCCGGCCCGGCTGGCAAAGGGGTACAGCTGGGTGCTCGGGCTGCTGGGGAAGACCGGCCCCATCCCGGAGGGGATGTCCACGGAGGCCGCCCTAAGGAACAGCGCCTTCTCGGCCCGGCAGCGGCAACTGGCTGGAAGGGTGACGGCGATGGCCGACAGCGCTACCGCAGCCCAGGGATTCCCGCCGCCCTACTGGCGGCTGGTGGAGCTGGCTCGAAGCGCGATGCTGGAAGAGGGAGCCCCGTAGTCCGGCGCCGGTCTCCCGGGATCAGGCGGGTGGCTGGCGGCTCAGGGAATCTCGGGGTCGGGATCGGTGCGAACCAGCGTACGGTCCACGTACCCGAGGGTCTGCCCCCCCACCTCGGCCAGATACCAGCCCTGGCGAAGCGAGTTCACCACCACCGGATCACCCGGAGACAGCACCCTGACCACCGGCGCCGAGGCGCTGGGGCGGGCCCGGACGTTGACCCAGGTGCTGGCGTACCGCTGTTCCCCGGACTCGGCGTCGGGCGCCGCAGGGGCGGGGGGCTCGACTGGCGCCGGAGCTGGAGCGGACTCGGCCGGCTTCTTAACCGGTTGAGCGGTGGGTAGAGCCGCTGGGGTCGCCTCGGGCACGGCAGGCTCGGCAGGCCGGTTTTCAGCCAGGTTCTCGGCTTGGGTCTGGGCCGCCACCGGGGCCGGCGCGGGGGAGACCACCTCGGCCGCGAGGGGCGTGGCAGTGGAGGAGCCGAAGCTCAGACGCAGCTCACGCTGGACCGCAGCCAGAGCCAGGATGGCCCCCAGCCCCGCGGCAATCAGCACACCTTGCGGTATCCTGCGGTGCCGGCGCCGAGGCGCCGGCGGATGCCGGAGACTCGGGTCGAAGGGGTGCTTGCAGCGCGGGCACAGAGTCGCAAGGTGAAGCGCGCTCTGGCCGCACTGGGGGCAATGGAGATAAGGCGTGGTCGACATGATCAGGTTTCGCGAGCCGGATAACGTGTACTGTGGGACAGGATTTCGCCAGATCCATGCCAGCATTCGCCGGGCGGGCGGGGGGCGCGGGACCGGGAGACCGGTCCGGCTGGCGGCAGGTTCTGCCTGCCGGCGGGAAGCCTTCCGAAGGGAGCGCCTCGCCGGGGCCGCCCCGGGTGAGGTTCCTCACACCATTCCACTGACCGGGAGCCAGACAGGTCACGAGAGACGGCCCTCCCCGCCAGAGGCGAGGAGGGCCGTTGGTTCTGCGGGACCGGGAGGCCTGAGGGCCTCCCCGGGCCGGTTACTGGATGGCGCGCAGGGCGTTGACGAAGCCGCCGCCGTAGTAATCGTCGTTGCCGGGCTTGCCGAGGTCATCGGAGGTCTGGCCCAGCCTGGCCTTCACCTGCGCGGGATGGAGGTACCCGCCGGCCTTCTCGATGATGAGCGCGGCCACGCCGGCCACGTGGGGCGCGGCCATGCTGGTGCCGGCCGCCCAGGAGTAGCTGGAGTTGCTCACGCCCTTCCGGCTGCCGGGGCTGAGGACCATGTCGAACACCCAGCACGCGGTGGTCACCG
>CAZCVG010000320.1:0-2556 GCA_964501735.1 uncultured Gemmatimonadaceae bacterium
CTGGCTGTTCCGGTAGAAGTGGGCGTCGTTCTCGTCCGGCTCCACGTACAGCATGGCGATGTCGCTGTTGAACAGCAGCGGGATCCGGTCCAGCGTGGGGCTCCCGCCCTGGCGGATGCGGCTGGTAAGGAAGTGGCGGTGCCGGAGGCTGGTGGCGTCGTCCGCCTCCCAGACGATGTCCCGCAGCCGCCGCGCCGACTTGATGGTGGTCGGCGGATGGGTGTGGTAGAGCAGCGCGGAGGTGCCCACGAAGCCCTCGTGGCCCACCAGTTCCTCGGCGTAGAGCCCGCCATCGGGCCGCCGGAACACGGTGTGGCGCTTGCGGGGAACCTGGCCCAGCTGGTGATAGAACGGCATGATCGTCTCCGTGCAGCGTCGGTCGGGCCGGCGGCCCGGCGCGCTAGAGGTTTCCCCGGGCCGCCTGCTCCCGCTCGATGGACTCGAACAGCGCCTTGAAGTTGCCCTTGCCGAAGGAGCGGGCGCCCTTGCGCTGGATGATCTCGTAGAACAGCGTCGGCCGGTCCTGCACCGGCTTGGTGAAGATCTGCAGCAGGTAGCCCTCGTCGTCCCGGTCCACCAGGATGCCGAGCTCCCGGAGCGGGGCGAGGTCCTCGTCAATCTTGCCGACCCGCTGGAGCAGCTCGTCGTAGTAGCTGCCGGGCACGGTAAGGAACTCGACGCCCCGCTGCTGCAGCGCCCCCACCGTGGCGATGATGTTGTCGGTCTGGATGGCGATGTGCTGGACACCCGGGCCGCGGTAGAAGTCGAGGTATTCCTCGATCTGCGACTTCTTCTTGCCGCTGGCCGGCTCGTTGATGGGGAACTTGATCCGCTCGTTGCCGTTGGCCATCACCTTGGACATCAGGGCCGAGTACTCGGTGGAGATGTCCTTGTCGTCGAAGGAGACCAGGTTCTTGAAGCCCATCACCCTCTCGTAGAACCCCACCCACTCGTTCATCTTGCCCAGTTCCACGTTGCCCACGCAGTGGTCCACGAACTTGAGCCCCACCGGCGCCGGCTGGTAGCGGGGCGTCAGCCGCTGGAAGCCGGGCAGGAAGAGGCCCCGGTAGTTGCGCCGCTCCACCAGGCTGTGGATGGTGTCGCCGTAGGTACGGATGGCGGCGATGACCACCTCCCCGTCGGCGTCACTCAGCACCGTTGGCGCCTGCACCGACACCGCGCCATGCCCGACGGCATAGCCGTGCGCCGCGCGGCAGTCCTCCACCCAGAGCGCCAGGTCGCGGACGCCGTCGCCGTGGGTGCGGTGGTGCTCGGCGATGGCCGAATCGGGGCCCAGGCCGGAGGTCAGGACGAAGCGCACCTTGTCCTGCACCATGAGGTAGCTGGCCCGGTCCCGCACCCCGGTCTCGGGCCCGCGATAGCCCACCAGCTGGAAGCCGAAGGCGCTGCGGTAGTAGTGGCTCGCCTGCTTGGCATTGCCGACGTAGAACTCGACGTAGTCGGTGCCGTTGATCGGAAACGGATCGGCGGCGGCCGGCGTGCTGGACGAGAGGACTTGAGTAGCCATGTGGACTCCCGGATGGCGGGACGACGAGATCGGCGACCGGCGCCTCGGCCCGGCGGGCGCAGTCTGGCCTGCGGGCGGACCCCCCCCGGCGCGAGGCACTTGCCAAGCTAGCCGGGCGGCACCAATATGTCCAATACTAGTAATCGCCACTATTAATATGCATTACATATGACCAGCGCCGTCGAACTCCGCCAGCTCCGGTACTTTGTCGCCGTCGCCGAGGAACTCCACTTCGGACGAGCCGCGGCCCGGCTCGGCATTGCCCAGCCCCCGCTGTCCCAGCAGATCCAGCGACTCGAGCGCCTGCTGGACTGCCGGCTCCTCGACCGCACCAGCCGGCGGGTGCAGCTCACCCCGGCCGGCCTCGCCCTGCTCATCGGCGCCAGGCGGGCGCTCACCGCCGCCGACGAGGCCGTCGAGGCCACCCGCCGGGCCGCCCGGGGCGAGAGCGGGGACCTCCGGGTGGCCTTCGCCGCCACGGTGATGTTCCTCGCCCTGCCCAGGATCATCCGGGCCTTCCGGGACCGGTTTCCGCTGGTCCACCTCGACCTGCGCGAGATGCCCACCGGACCCCAGCTGGCGGCGCTCCGGTCGGGGGACATTGACATCGGGTTTGTCCGCGAGCCCGAGCCCGACCCGGCGCTGGAGATCGTCACGGTGATGCGGGAACCGCTCAGGATCGCGGTGCATCGCGGGCACCCGCTGGCCGCCCGCCCCACCCTCGCCGTGCGCGACCTGGCTGACGAGCCGTTCGTGCTCTTCCCCGCCGAGCTGGCACCCGGGCTGCATGCCCAGGTCCTCGGCCTGTGCCGGGCCGCAGGCTTCACCCCCAACGTGGTGGAGGAGAGCCGGGAGCTCTACACCAGCGTGAGCCTGGTGGAGGCGGGGCTGGGGGTCTCGATCCTGCCCGCCTCGGTCGAGAAACTGGGGTGGACCGGGGTGCGCTACCGGCCGATTCCCTCGGAGCGGGCCGAGACGACCATCGCCGCCGCCTGGCGCAAGGACCGCCGCCGGCCGGTGGTGGACGC
>CAZCVG010000321.1:0-2547 GCA_964501735.1 uncultured Gemmatimonadaceae bacterium
GAGCGGCGGAGAGTGCGCCGCTAAGCGATCTCACCGATCCCTTGCGGCCACTCTCTGCCGCGACAACGCGGGTTTGCCTCGACGACGATCCCTTGCGGCCGAGGTGTCCGACGAGAGGCGCGCAGGAAGCGACCGGCCCCCACTGGCCACTCTCCGCCGCGACAACGCGGGTTTGCCTCGACGACGATCCCTTGCGGCCGAGGTGTCCGCTATCTTTCGGCCTCCCCGTCCGCTCGGAGCTCCAGCATGGGTCTTGGGCTGCTCGGCCTGGCCGCGCTCGCGGCGTTTGTCATCTACGCCTACAACGGCCTCACCCGCCTCCGGCTCCTCGCCGCCAACGCCTGGAGCGACATCGACGTCCAGCTCAAGCGCCGGCACGACCTCGTCCCCTCCCTCGTCGCGACGGTCAAGGGCCACGCCGGCTACGAGAAGGGCACCCTCGAATCGGTGGTCGAGGCCCGCGGCCGGGCCATGCAGGCCGGCGGACCGCGCGCGGCGGGCGAAGCCGAGCGGGTCCTGGCCGACTCGGTCCGGCAGCTCCTCGCCCTGGCCGAGGCCTATCCCGACCTCAAGGCCGGCGAGAGCTACCTCCAGCTCCAGAAGGGCCTCACCGAGATCGAGGATCACATCCAGGACGCCCGGCGCTACTACAACGCCGTCGTCCGCGACCTCAACACCCGGATCGAGCAGTTCCCCTTCAACCTCGTGGCCGGCCCCTTCGGCTTTCACCAGCTGGAGTTCTTCGGCATCGAGGAGGCGGGCGAGCGGCTCAACCCCGGCGTCAACCTGGAGGAGTCCCGATGAGACGGACGGTGCCGCTCCTCCTTCTGGCGCTGGCCGCCGCCGGCGCCGGCCCCGTCCCGGTCGAGGCCCAGCGCACCCTGGCCATCAGGCGCTTCGAGGCAACCATCGTGGTCAACCGGGACGGCAGCCTCGACGTCACCGAGACCATCACCGCCCAGTTCACCGGCTCCTGGAACGGCATCTACCGCACCATCCCGGTGGAGTACCGCACCCCGCAGGGCTTCAACTGGAGCCTCCGGCTCGACTTCCTCGGCGCCACCGGGGGGCCCGAGGGGGCGCCGCTCAAGGTGGAGCGCGCGCGCGAGCGGCATTACATGAAGTACAAGATCTGGGTGCCGGGCGCGGAGAACGCCACCCGCACCGTGCAGCTCCACTACCGGGCGAAGAACGGCCTGCGGTTCTTCGAGGACCACGACGAGCTGTACTGGAACATCACCGGCGACGAGTGGGACGTGCCGATCGATTCCGCCTGGGCCGAGATCCACCTGCCGGAGCAGGCGGCGGGCGTCCGCGCCATCGCCTTCAACGGCGTCTACGGCTCCACGGCGCAGGAGGCGAAGGTCGAGGCCCGGGGCAACGTCATCCGGGTGACCATGCCGCACCCGCTGGCCTTCCACGAGGGGCTCACCGCGGTGGTGGGCTGGAACAAGGGCGTCGTCGCGGAGCCGACGAAGGCGGAGCGCACCCTGGGCTTCCTCGGCACCAACTGGCCGCTGGGCCTGCCGTTCGTGGTCTTCCTCGCGATGTTCAACATCTGGCGCCGGAGGGGCAAGGACCCCGAGGAGCTGCCGGTCACGGTGCAGTACGAGCCGCCCAAGGGGCTCACCCCGGCGGAGGCGGGGGCGCTGATCGACGAGACGGTGGACATGCGGGACATCACCGCCACCATGATCGACCTGGGGGTGAAGGGCCACCTCTCCATCGAGGAGCGGGAGACCAAGATCCTCTTCCTCTTCAAGAACAAGGAGTACGTCTTCCACCGGCTCGACCCGAAGCCGGGGGCGCCGGCGCTGGAGCGGCACGAGCAGCTGGTCCTGGACGGCATCTTCGAGGGCGGCAAGCGCGAGGTGAAGCTGTCGGAGCTGGACGAGGAGTTCTACACCCACATCGAGGGGATCCGCAGCGCGGTCTACGGGCGGCTGATCGAGCGGAAGCTCTACCGCTCCCGGCCCGACCACGTGAAGGTGCGCTGGATGGTGGGCGGTGTGGCGCTGGGCTTCCTCTTCTTCATCCTTGGCGTCATCGCCGGGCCCCGCTTCGGCCTCACCCCGCTGCCCTTCGTGCTGGGCGGCATTGCGAGCGGGCTGATCATGGTGCTCTTCGCCCGGGTCATGCCCGCCCGCACCGTGCCCGGCGCCCGCGCCCTGGAGAAGGTGCGCGGCTTCGAGGAGTTCATGTCGCGGGTGGAGGGGGAGCGGCTGGAGCGGATCAAGCAGGCGCCCGAGCTGTTCGAGCGCTACCTCCCCTACGCCATGGCCCTCAAGGTGGAGAAGAAGTGGGCCCGCGCCTTCGAGGGCATCTACCGCGAGCCGCCCAGCTGGTACGTCGGCAGCGACCCGCTGGGCTTCAGCGCCACCAACTTCACCGGCCGGCTGTCGGAGCTGTCGACCAGCGCCGCCAGCACCATGAGCTCCTCGCCCCGGAGCAGCGACGGCTCGGGCTTCAGCGGCGGCGGCTCGTCCGGCGGCGGCGGGGGCGGGGGCGGCGGGGGCGGGTTCTGAGGGGGCGGACGGGCGGTCGGAC
>CAZCVG010000322.1:0-2545 GCA_964501735.1 uncultured Gemmatimonadaceae bacterium
CGCCCGCCTACCCCGGGACCTTCCCCGGGAAGCTGGTGGCTTCGGTGCGTCGCCGGGCAGAAGTGGTCGCCTCCCAGGACGCCTTCCGGCTGATGTTGGCGGCACTGATGGTCCTGACCATCAGCCGCATCCACCAGCACTTCGGGTTCCTCAAGCCCTTCCGGCCGGCGCTGGTGCTGGTGGGTCTGGCTGGCTTGTATGCAATGGCCAACCCGAGGATGCTGGTCACCGGCAGCATCCTCAGCAAGTGGCCAACCCGAATCATGGCCTATCTCGGGCTGGCGGCCTGCCTGTCGGTTCCGTTCGGGCTCTCCATGGGAGGCTCGGCCAAGTTCATTCTGGATGAGTATTCGAAGGTGCTGGTCTTTGCGATCCTGGTTGTCGCCGCGATCCGGCACGTTCGGGACCTCTATACCATGGTGTGGTCTTATGTGGTGGCATGCGCCTTCCTGGCGTGGCTCTCGATCTTCGTGTTCAAGCTGCAGACCGGGCGCGGGGACGACTTCGCCCGGATCCAGACGGGGTACAGCTACGACTCGAATGACCTCGGCCTGGTGATCCTGATCGGCCTGGTCTTCACGCTCATGCTGTTCCAGCTCAGTCAGGTGCGCGGCAAGCTGTTCAGCCTCGCCATGATGGGCGCGATCGGCGTGACCATCGCGCGGACCGGCAGCCGGGGCACCTTCCTCGGCCTGGCGGTCGTGGTGCTGGTCCTGCTGGTGCTGCTCCGGGACATCTCGGCCGGCCGGAAGCTGGGGTTCGTGGCGCTCCTCAGCGTTGGCGTGATCCTGGCCGCGCCCGCGGGGTACTGGGACCAGATGGTGACCATCTTCAATCCCTCGCAGGACTATAACATCACCTCCACAACGGGGCGGTGGCAGGTCTGGAAACGGGGGATGGGCTACCTGGCCACGAACCCGGTGACCGGGGTCGGGATCGACAACTTTGGCCGCGCCGAGGGCCTCTACTCCCCCATGGCGGCGTACAAGGAGATCGATCCCGCCGCCGCCGGCATCAAGTGGTCGGCTGCGCACAACTCCTTCGTGCAGGCCCTGGTCGAGACCGGGCTGATCGGCGGCGGCCTGTTCTGCGTACTGGTTTTCGGCGGCATCGTCCAGATGTTCAAGCTGCGGCGTCGCCTGCCCAGATCCTGGGGCAAGGGGGATCCTGAGCAGCGGTTTCTCCTGAGCATGTGCAACTACATGCCGGCCGCCTTGCTGGCCTTTGCCGTCTCGGGATCCCTGGTTTCCTTCGCCTGGATCGACCCCATCTACGTGCTGGCCGCGTTCATGTCCGGACTCTATGTGTCGGTGGAACGGAAGCTGGCGGAAGACACGGGGGCGGTGGCCGGCGCGCCGAGCGTGGCGCCCGGACCACGGCGGATGGGGCGAGGCGGGCTCGGGTTCGTCTTTCCGGATACTGCCAGCCCCAGCATCGTCCCGCCGCCCGTCGTGCCGCCCAGACGGCGGTGATGGGCCCGGTTCTCAAGCGGGCGGTTGAGCGCATGCTCCGGTATGGCGGTGCGGCGCGCATCGGCCACCGGCGGCAGGCCGGGCGATCCCTCATCCTCGCCTATCACAACATCCTCCCCACCGGCGAGGCGGCCGGGGGAGACCGCTCCCTCCACCTGCCTCAGTCAGACTTCGCCGGTCAGCTGGACCTGCTGCAGCAGCTGGCGGAGGTCGTTCCGCTGGCTGATCTGCTGTTTGCCCCGGCGCCGGGCGGGAAGCGGCCGCTTGTCGCCATCACTTTCGACGATGCCTACACCGGGGCGCTCACGGCGGGGCTGGCCGAGCTCCGTGCCCGTTCCCTCCCCGCCACCGTGTTTGTGACTCCCGCATTCGTCGGCCAGGGCGGATTCTGGTGGGATGAGGTGGTGCCGCCCGGCGCCAACGGCCTGACCGATGCCCTTCGCCTGCGTGCCCTGGAGGAATGGCAGGGCAAGGATGCCGTGATCCGTAAGCAGCTGACCCAAGCTGGCGGCCGGGTGGTGGAGGGTGCACCGGCCTGCCGATGCACGGATGAGGCGGGGCTTCGGATGGCACTCGAGTTTCCGGGGCTCACCCTCGGCGCCCACACCTGGAGTCATCCCAACCTGAGTACGCTGCCGGATGCCGAACTCGGGCCCGAGCTGGCTCGGCCGCGGGAGTGGCTCAGCCGGTTCGGGGAGCGGGTCCTGCCCGTCCTCACCTATCCCTACGGTCGGGCCGGCGCTCGGGTCGAGCGGGAGGCGGAGGCGGCGGGCTACCGTGCTGCCCTCCGCGTCGATGGTGGCTGGCTTCCCCCCACGCGGGGTTCCCTCTTCGCCCTGCCCCGGCTGAACATCCCGGCCGGGCTCACGGCGGACGGATTCGCCCTTCGCCTCGGGGGGCTGTTCTGCTGACCCGGGCAGAAGAGCCCCAGTCCGGTCGGGTCAGGGTCCTTCATGTGGTGCTGGACCTCAACGCGGGCGGCCTCGAGCGCCTGGTGGCCGACCTGATCCGGCGGGGCGACCACGGCCGCTTCGAGTACCAGGTGCTGGCGCTCCGGTTCCTGGGCCGCTTTG
>CAZCVG010000323.1:0-2537 GCA_964501735.1 uncultured Gemmatimonadaceae bacterium
CGGGGCGCCGACGCCGCAGAACGCCTCGTAGTCAATCAGCGCGGTCACCGTGGGATTGGGGCCGCACACCACGCAGTCGGGGTCCTTGCGGAGCTCGAGCTCGCGGAAGCGCACCCGCAGCGCATCCACCAGAAGCAGCCGCCCCACCAGGGTGTCGCCGGCGCCGAGAATCAGCTTGATCGCCTCGAGGGCCTGGAGGCTCCCCACGATGCCCGGGAGCACGCCGAGCACGCCGCCCTCGGCGCAGCTCGGCACCAGGCCCGGCGGCGGGGGATCGGCGTAGAGGCAGCGGTAGCAGGGACCCCGGGTGGCGTCGAACACCGAGACCTGGCCGTCGAACCGAAAGATGCTGCCGTACACCAGCGGCTTGCCGAGCAGGACGCAGGCGTCGTTGACGAGGTAGCGGGTGGGGAAGTTGTCGCTGCCATCCACGATCACGTCGAAGCGGCCGAGGATCTCCATCGCGTTGGCCGAGGAGAGCCGGACCGGGAACGGCTCGACCGTGACCGCCGGGTTGAGGTCCCGGAGCCGGGCGGTGGCGGAGTCGAGCTTGAGGCGGCCCACGGCGGCGGTGCCGTGCAGCACCTGGCGCTGCAGGTTGCTGAGGTCCACGGCGTCGAAGTCCACCAGGCCGATGGTGCCCACCCCGGCGGCCACCAGGTAGAGCGCGGCCGGCGAGCCCAGGCCGCCGGCGCCGATGAGAAGGACCCGCGCCGCCTTGAGCCGACGCTGGCCCTCGAGCCCCACCTCCGGAAGCAGCAGGTGGCGGGAGTAGCGCAGGGTCTCCTGCGGGGTGAGCGAGGGGAGGGTCATCGGTCCGCAAACGCGACGCCCGGCCGAGCGGGCCGGGCGAGGGGGAGATCGGCCGGCACCACGGGGTCAGCTCGCGGGGCCGATGGTCACCAGTTCCTGCACCTGCGACTCCTGCTTCATGAGCGCGGCCAGAGTGATGCCGGACAGAAGATCGTCCATGCGCTGCTGCAGCGCCTGCCACACCGGCCGGATGCTGCAGGACGCCCCGGGGGCGCAGCGCTCGCCGTCCACCGGGTGGGACTCGCAGTTGATCTCGAAGGTCTGGTGCTCGGCGGCGGTCATGATGTCGTGCATGGTGATGGCCTGCGGTTCCCGGGCCAGCAGGTATCCGCCCCGGGCGCCGCGCACGCTTTCCACCAGCCCGGCCCGCCGGAGCCGGAGCAGGATCTGCTCGACGTAGTCTCCCGGCAGGCGCTCCTGCTCGGCGATCTCCCGGGCCGCCACCGGGCCGGCGCCGGCCGCGCCGCGGCGGGCCAGGTGAATGGCGATAATCAGGCTGTATTCGGTCCAGGTCGTGATCCGCATGTCTTCAACTTACACCGCCGGACAGGGAGTGGCGAGGGCAAGGCGGACGAATCCGGGGGCGGCGGAATCAGTGCGCCCCCGTGACCGGGAGCGGGCCCGCCGCCCGGTCCCCCTCAGCCGCCGCCGGGGAGGCCCACCCCGCCCGGTACGCCAATTTCGGTCATGGCGCGGAGGTTAAGGACTTCTTCAAGCTCCTTGCCGCTCAGCAATCCCTTCTTGACCACCAGTTCCTTCACCGTGAGGCCGGTGGCCAGCGCTTCCTTGGCCAGCTTGGCGGCCTCGGCGTAACCGATCTTCGGGGCCAGGGCAGTCACCAGGGCCGGGCTCCGTTCCAGCCAGTAGGCGCACAGCTGCTCGTCCGCCTCGATGCCGCGCACGCAGCGCTCGGCCAGGACCCGGGCGGCGTTGCCGAGGATCATGAGGGAGAAGACGATGTTGTGGGTCATGACCGGCATCATCACGTTGAGTTCCAGCTGGCCGGCCTCGGCCGCCATGGCCACGGTGGTGTCGCACCCCAGCGCTTGGTAGCAGACCTGGTTCACCATCTCGGCGATGGACGGGTTCACCTTGCCGGGCATGATGCTGGACCCCGGCTGCACGGCGGGGAGCAGAATCTCCGCCAGGCCGGTCCGGGGGCCCGAGGCGAGCAGCCGGAGGTCGTTGGCGATCTTGTTGAGGTCCAGCACCCAGGCCCGGAGGACGCCGCTGAAGGTGGCGATGTCTCCCATGGACTGCATCAGCTGGATCCGGTCCGGCCCCACCCGGAGTTCGAGGCCACTCACCTGGGCCAGGTGCTTGACCATCAGCGCCGGGTAGGCCGGCTCGGCATTGAGGCCGGTGCCAACGGCGGTGCCGCCGATGCCGAGGTCGCGGAGCCAGTCGGCGGCGGCGGCCAGCTTGAGCCGGTGGCGTTCCGTGGTGTGCCCCCAGGCGGTAAACTCCTGCCCCAGGCGGATGGGCGTGGCGTCCTGGAGGTGGGTGCGGCCGGACTTGATCACGTGATCGAACTCCCGGCCCCTGGCGTGGAACTCCCTGGCCAGGGTATCGAGGGCCGAGAGCAGCGCGGGCAGGGTAGCCAGGGTGGCCAGGCGCATGGCGGTGGGGATGACGTCGTTGGTGCTCTGCGCCATGTTCACGTGGTCATTGGGATGCACCGGCTTGTAGTCGCCCCGCTGGCCGCCCAGGATCTCGTTGGCGCG
>CAZCVG010000324.1:0-2531 GCA_964501735.1 uncultured Gemmatimonadaceae bacterium
GTTCGCGTTCGGGCTGAGCGTCGGCCTGTGACCCTGCGCAACCCCGGCCGCCGGCGCGGCGGCCGCCACTTTCCCTCGTGTGAAGGAGCAGCAATGCGTGTGCACAGCCTCGGCCGGTTCCTGACCGGCGCCGCCATCGTCCTGTCGGCGGCCTGCGGATCCGACAGCAACAGCGGCGGCAGCGGCCCCTCGGCCCCCGACGCCCCGACCGGGCTCGCGGTGCAGCAGACCTCGCTGACCACCGCGACGGTCACCTGGAATGCGGTGGCGGGCGCCAGCCGCTACATCCTGGAGCGGTCGGCCGCCCCGAACCTCGGTACCTTCGCCAATATCGGCGGCGACACCCTGTCGGGCACCAGCTACAATGACAGCGGCCTCACCGCCGGGGTGCAGTACGCCTACCGGGTGACGACGGTCGAGGGCACCCTGCTGAGCAGCCCGTCCACCTCGGTGAACTTCACCTCCGGCGTGGCCGCGGCCACGCTGTCGGGGAACATCACCGCCCCGCGGACCCTCTATGCCGACACCGCCTACACCCTGCAGGGGATCGTGCAGGTGGCCAACGGGGCGGTCCTCACCATCGAGGCCGGCACCACCATCAAGGGGGACAGCGGCAGCGCGATCTTCGTGCTGCGCGGGGCCCAGATCAACGCCAACGGCAACGCCGGCGCACCCATCGTGTTCACGTCGTCGGTCGCGCCTGGTGCCCGCGCCCCCGGTGACTGGGGCGGGCTGGTGATCATCGGCAATGCCGACGTGAACCGCACGGCGACCAACTGCCTCACCGAGGGCCCGGCCGCGGCCGCCCAGAACTACTGCAAGGCCAGCGTGGGCGACTTCGACAACGCCGACAACAGCGGCACCCTGCGCTATGTCCGGGTGGAGTTCGCCGGCTGGGATGCCGGCGGGACCGGCGGCAAGGAGATCAACGCCCTGACGCTGTACCGGGTGGGCCGGGGCACGACCATGGAATACATCCAGACTCTCTCCGGCCTGGACGACTCCTTCGAGTGGTTCGGCGGGACGGTGGATGCCCGGTACCTGATCTCCTACGAGTCGGGCGACGACCACTTCGACTGGACCGAGGGCTACAGCGGGCGCAACCAGTACATGATCGCCTTCCAGACCCAGCGGCTCACGCCCAGCACCCGGAGCCCCACCGGCCAGTACTCCAGCGACCCCCGCGGCTTCGAGGGCGACGGCTGCGACTCGGCCGCCAACCCCGACTGCACCTTCAACTCCGCGCCCTACTCGATGCCGGTGTTCGCCAACTTCACGGTGGTGGGCCCGGGCAACATCGCGGGCCTGTCGTCCACGCTCCGCAACGTCTCCGGCGCCACCATCCGGCGCGGCTCGGGCGGCGTGCTGATCAACGGCATCATCGGCCGCTGGAAGGGCTACTGCCTCAACATGGGTGACGCCGAGACCGAGGCCCGGCGCGCCGCCGACTCGCTCAACGTGGTCAACGTGGTGTTCGCCGAGTGCCTCGGCGGGACCTACGATGCCGGGACCGGCGGCAGTGAACTGGCCGGCGTCCCGGGCCTGTGGACCACCTCGAACCACCGGGTCCAGGCCGGCAACGGGCTGTTCGACCTCATCACCAGCCTGAACCCGGCGGCGCTCAACTGGGCGCCCAAGGCCGGCAGCATCGTGCTCCAGGGCGGCTCGGCCGACGCCCCCAACGGTGGGGTGGCGATCGGCGCCACCGCGCGGTTCAACAGCTTCTTCGGCGGCAGCCTCCCGCAGACGATGCACGTCGGCGCGGCCGCCGCCGGGGACAGCTGGTGGACCGGCTGGACCAACTACAGCATCAACTGACCCCGATGATCAACGGCCCCACCGGTCGCCATGACCGGTGGGGTCGTCGTTCCCGCCCATGCGACTTCGACTCCTGACCCCCGCCCTGCTCCCCCTGCTGCTCTCCTGCCACGCCGGGGAGGCCCCCCCGCCGGAAGCGGCCCAGCCGCCCCGGCAGCCGATCCATGTGGACAGCATCCTGCCGCTGGAGGAGGACCTGCGGCGCCTGCGGCAGGGGATGGCGGAACCCACGGCCCTCGGTGGCGCCGCGCCGAGCCTCGAGGCCCTCGTGGCCCGGTTCCTCGCCGCGGTGGAGGCCCGGGACCGCGCCGCCCTCGAGGCGATGACCCTGAGCCGGGAGGAGTTCGCCTGGTTCTACTACCCGGGCCATCCCCACGCCCAGCCGCCCACCCGGCTGGGCAGCGGGACCATGCTGATGATGATCCGGGAGAACAGCGACAAGGGCCTCAACACCATCCTGGGCAAGCTCGGTGGCCACTCCATCCCGGTCCGAAGCCGGGAGTGCGCCGAGCCGGCGGCCCAGGGCGGCAACACCATCGTCTATCCCTGCCGCTTCACGCTGGAGGGGTTCCAGGGGCAGGTGCGCCTGTTCGGGGAGATCCTGGTCCGGCCGGAGGGTTACAAGTTCGTGAGCCTGGCCAACACCCTCGACTGATTCAGTACCCGGCGTCCCGGGCCTGGCGGAAGGGCTGGAGCGTCACCCGGCCCCGCAC
>CAZCVG010000325.1:0-2524 GCA_964501735.1 uncultured Gemmatimonadaceae bacterium
CCGCCGGGACTCCCCGGCAGGTTGACGATCAGGGTCCGGCCGCGCACCCCGGCGAGGCCCCGCGACAGCGCCGCCCGGTGGAAGCGCGGGTAGGCGCTGGCCCGGAGCGCCTCGGCGATCCCGGGGGCCTCTTTCTCCAGCACCGGCCGGGTGGCCTCCGGGGTCACGTCCCGGGCGGTGAGCCCGGTCCCGCCGGTGGTGAGCACCAGGTCGGCGGCGCCGGTGTCGGCCCAGCGGCGGAGGTGCCCGGCAATGGCTCCGGCCTCGTCCGGCACCAGCGCCCGTTCCACCACCGCGTGGCCCCGTGCCGAGGCCCACTCGGCGATGGCGTCGCCGGAGCCGTCGGCCCGCTCACCGCGGGCGCCGGCATCAGAGATGGTGAGGATGGCGAGGCGGATGGACCGACTGACCGCCCGACCGCCCGACCGCCCTGTCACTTCCGCACGCTCCCGCCGGTGTAGAACGGCTTCTTCACCACCTCGGCCTCGCAGCGCTCGCCCCGGATCTCCACCTGGAAGCGGGAGCCGGGCTTGGCCAGGGCGGTGGGGAGGTAGGTGGTGCCGATGGCGTAGCCCAGGGTGGGGCTCATGGTGCCGCTGCGGACGATGTCGAACGGCTGCCCGTCGGCCACGGTCACCATGCCGTGCCGGGGAATGCCCTTCCCCACCATCCGGAACCCCACCAGCCGCCGGGCGACGCCCTGGACCTTCTGGTACTTGAGCGCCGGCTCGCCCACGAACTCGGCGCCCTTGTCGAGCTTCACGATCCAGCCCAGCCCGGCCTCGAGCGCGGTGGTGGTGTCGTCAATGTCGTTGCCGTAGAGGGCGTAGCCCACCTCGAGCCGGAGGGTGTCGCGGGCGCCCAGGCCGATGGGCATGGCCTTGTCGGGGCCGCACAGGGTGTCCCAGAGCAGCCCCACGTCCTGGGAGCGGCAGTACAGCTCGAAGCCGTCCTCCCCGGTGTACCCGGTGCGGGAGATGAAGCAGCCGGCGCCAGCCACCTTGCCGACGGCGAAGCGGTAGTAGCCGATGTCCTTGAGGATGGTCTCGGTGTGGGGCTGCAGCACCGCCTCCGCGCGGGGGCCCTGCAGCGCCAGCAGCCCGACTTCCTCGGAGAGATTGCGGATCCGCACGTTGGCGCCGCCCTTGTGGCTGACGACGTACTCCCAGTCCTTGGCGATGTTGGAGGCGTTGACCACCAGCATGATCTTGTCGTCGAAGCGGTAGACGGTGCAGTCGTCCACCACGGTGCCCTGCGGGGTCAGGAAGGCGGAGTACTGCACCTGGCCCGGCTCCAGGGCGCCCACATCGTTGCAGGTGATCCGCTGGACGAAGGCGTTGCGGTCGGGGCCGGTGACCTCGAACTCGCCCATGTGGCACACGTCGAACAGCCCGGCGCCCTCGCGGACGGACTTGTGCTCCGCCAGGATCCCGGTGGGATACTGGACCGGCATCTCCCAGCCGGCGAAGGGAACCATCTTCGCGCCGAGCAGGCGGTGGACGTCGAAGAGCGGGGTGCGAAGCAGCGTGGTCATGGGCACGGGGGACGGGGAATCAGGAAACCGGCGGCGGACACGGCGCTACGGAATCAGGGTGGCCAGCAGGGCCTTCTGGACGTGCAGGCGGTTCTCGGCCTGATCCCAGACCCGGGACCGGGGGCCTTCCAGCACCCCCTCGGTGACCTCCTCGCCCCGGTGGGCGGGGAGGCAGTGGAGGAAGATGGCGGACGGGTCGGCCAGAGCCATGAGCTTCTCGTCAACGCCGTAGCCGGTGAAGGCCTGGGCCCGGGAGTCGGATTCACCCTCGTGGCCCATGGAGGTCCAGACGTCGGTAGTGACCACGTGAGCCCCGGCGGCCGCTTCCTCGGGCAGCTCGGTGATGGCCACCCGGGTGCGTCCCGCCGCCCGCTCGAAGAGGTCGTGGTTGGGCTCGTACCCCTCGGGGCAGGCCAGCCGGAGCTCGAAGCCCAGCATGCCGGCCGCCTCCAGCCAGCTGTTGGCCATGTTGTTCCCGTCGCCGATCCAGGCCACCACCTTGCCGCGCCAGCCACCCAGGGCCTCCTGCATGGTGAGGAGGTCGGCCAGCACCTGGCAGGGGTGCAGCAGGTCGGTGAGCCCGTTGATCACCGGCACCGAGGCGAACCGGGCCAGCTCCTCCACCTCGCTGTGGGCGTAGGTCCGGATGACGATCCCGTCCACGTACCGGGACAGCGCCCTGGCGGTGTCCCGTACCGGCTCCCCCCGGCCCAGCTGCAGCTCCCGGGCGGAGAGGTAGAGGGCCTGCCCGCCCAGCTGGGAGATCCCTACCTGGAAGGAGACCCGGGTCCGGGTGGAGCTCTGGCCGAAGATCATGGCCACCGACTTCCCTTCCAGCGGCCGGCGCCGGTCCTCCCCCCGCTTGAGCCGCTGGGCGAGGGCCAGGACCCCCTCCAGCTCGGGGGTGGTCAGGTCGCTGAGGGCCAGAAAGTCACGCTTGGGCATGGCTTGCGGGGTGGTGGATTTCGGCCATTTTGGCAGAGCAGTCTA
>CAZCVG010000326.1:0-2481 GCA_964501735.1 uncultured Gemmatimonadaceae bacterium
TGCTGCAGGTTGGCGGTGGTCTTGATCTCGGAGAGGAACCGCTCGGCGCCGATGATGGCGGCCAGCTCGGGGCGGAGCACCTTCACCGCCACCCGGCGGTCGTGCCGCCGGTCATGGGCCAGGTAGACGGTGGCCATGCCGCCCTGCCCCAGCTCGCGTTCAAGCTGGTAATGATCGGCCAGGGCCGCGGCCAGGCGCTCGGGGGCGGTCACGCCGGGCCGCGTTCGGAAGCATGCATGGGCGCGAATCTACCGGCATCCCGGCGCCGGGCAAGCAGGAGGACCCGGCACCCGCCGGCCTGGAGTCCTACCTTGCCCCCGGCGCCCTGAGCAGCCAGACATCGCTGGTCCGGCGCTGCACCCGGAGCACCGCCCGCCGGCCGTCGTGGGCCAGCGAGGTCACCTGCGCTCCCGGCTCGAAGTCCACCAGCGGCTCGGGTTCAGCCGAGCCGCCGGTGTCAGGCAGGCGGTACAGCTGGTTGCCCAGCTCCCGGCCCCGGAAGCCCAGGAAGTGCATCCACCCCTCCCGGTCCCACCAGACGTTGCTGCCGCTCAGGTTGGCGGCGCTCCGGCCCAGGATCGTGAAGCGGCGGGTGTCGAGGTCGAGCCGCGAGTGGATCACCTCGGTCCGGCCGCCCCGGGTGAGCCGGGTGTTGACGCCGAGGGCCGGGACGCTGGGCGAGCGCCCGGTGCCCTGGACCAGGCCGAGCGAGTCGGGCACGGGGATCGAGTCCTCCCGGCCGTCCCGCCCGATCACCCGGATCACCCGGCCGTTCGCGCCGGGCATGGTGAACCGGCCATCGCTCAGCCACTCCAAGTCGCTGGGGGGGCCGCTGAAGGTGCCGACCCGGACCGGGGCACCGGTGGGCAGCGGGTAGAGCCACAACTCCACCCGGCCGTCAGCCTGCGGGATGGCCAGGGCCACATGATCGTCGGCGGGGGCGAACGCCAGGTCCACCCCCACGGCGCCGTGACGGGCGACCTCCTCGATGACCCGGCGCTCCCCGCCCTCATACGGCTCCACGCTCCAGCGCTCCCGGGTGCGGTCCGGGGTGACGATCAGGTCCCGCATCCCGACCCAGCGCCCGCCGGGCGAGATGAACACCGTCGTCTCCCCGGTGCTGGTCGCCACTTCCCGGCCCCGCTCGAACCGGCGGCGCCCGTCGCGCCGCTGGCCGGTGAGCAGCCGGGTCTCGCCCAGGCGCTCGGCCGAGTAGACCAGGGTGTTCCCGTCGGGGCTCAGGCCGAGGATGCCCCACTCGGCAAAGGCCCGGATGGTGTCGGCCCGGCTGCCCAGCCGGCCGGCGGCGCTCAGGCTCCGACGCACCATGGTGATGCCGGGTGTCCCGGAGACCATGCCCGTCACCACCGAGTCGCCGCCCCGGTTCCAGCCCGACCCGTCCGCATGCTCCAGGCTGTCCAGCACCCGCCCCCGGCGGTCCAGCACCAGGAGCCTGGCCGTGCTGCTGGGGGAGGACCAGGTCCCCACCAGCAGCAGGCGTCCATCGGGCGACGGGACCACCTGGTACACGATGTCGGCGGCGGTGGGGATGAGGACGCTGTCCGTGACGGCGCCGCTCGCGACCACCACGGTGCGGAGCCAGTGGGTTTCGCCCTCGAGCGGGGTGAGGACCATGGTGTCCGGCGTCACGAATCCGCCGGTTACCTCGGCGCCACTGGACAGCCGTCTCGGCACGCCGCCCCGCTGGGGGATGATGTAGAGCGTGGTCCCCGCCCCGTAGGCCAGGTAGCGGGAGTCGGGGCTCCAGGCGATGGGCGCGGCGTTCACCGTGTCGGAGTAGAGCGTCGTGATCCCCTCGCCGTCGAGTTCCCGGACGATCACCTCCGTCGTGCAGCCCCGTCCGGTCTGGCAGCGGGACTCGGCGTAGGCCACCAGCGAGCCGTCGGGGGAGAGCAGCGGCCCGGAGGCGTTCCCCGAGGTGGTGAGCTGCACCGGCACCGCGGTGGCGAGGAGCGAGGGGCGGGCCGACGGTCCCCGGCCGCCCACGGCCAGCCAGGCGGCGCCGGCCACCACCACGCCCGCGCCGATCATCCAGGCCGTCGGGATGGACTGGCGGCGCTGGGCGGGGGCGGCGTTTCCGGCGGTGAGGGCGGCCTCGAACTGGGCCGGGCCGGCGAAGCGGTCGGCGGGCACCTTGGAGAGCGCCCTGGCGATGGCCTGGTCCACCCCTTCGGGCACGGTGTCCCGCACCGCGCGGACCCGGGTGGGCCGTTCGGTCATCAGCTTGGCGATCATCGCCTGGGCGGTGGCGCCGGTCACCGGGGGCTCGCCGGTGAGCATCTCGTACAGCACGGCGGCGAGGGAATACACATCGCTCCGGGCATCCACCATCCGGTCGCCGGTGGCCTGTTCGGGGCTCATGTACTGGGGGGTGCCGAGGGAGAGCCCGGTCTCGGTGAGCCGGTTGCCGCCGGCTTCCTTCACGGCGAGGGCGATCCCGAAGTCGGCCAGGATCGCTTC
>CAZCVG010000327.1:0-2480 GCA_964501735.1 uncultured Gemmatimonadaceae bacterium
GGCGCCTTGGAGAAGCCCAGGAACGGCGCCACCAGCACGGTGGGGAAGCCGAGATAGGCGTTGTTGTAGCCCTTGACGGTGCTGTTGTAGAGCTCGCGGGTGCGCTGGATGTCCATCTCGCAGTGCTGGATGCTGTCGGTCAGCCGGTGATACTGCTCGCTGGCCTTGAGGTTGGGGAATCGGTCGGCCATCCCCTGGATGGTGGCCATCATGGATCCCGACTCCTGGTACGCGGCCGCCAGGGCCACGGCGGAGTTGTCCTGCGACACCTTCAGGTGAGTGAACTGCTCGCTTTCCTGGTAGCTCTTCACGACATCCATCAACTGGTTGAGGAGATTGAGTTTCTTGCTGACCGCCACCTGCACGTTGGAGGTGGCTTCACGCACATCCTGGGCCTGGCGCTGCAGCTTGTTGTAGGTCCAGGCGGCGAAGATGATCAGCGGAATGCCGATCCACAGCAGCAGGCTGAAGATGCCGGTGATGAAGTCCCACATGATCGGTGCTCCGGTGGAGAGTGGACGGCAGTGCGCTGGCCCTGGGGTGATTGGCCGCCAGCAGGGGATCCACCCTGCAATGCGCAGTTGGCGCCGAAAACCCGTCATCGAGGGGCCCCGCCCGGTTTCCGCCAGCCGCCCCGCCCCTACCGCCCCTCTCTCCGGGGGGTACCTTGGGAAAACCATGGAGACCCCCAAGTCCCCCGCGCCCGCCGACCGGGACCGGGCCGCCGTTGACCGGCTGTTCGGCGCCGCCTACGAGGAGCTCAAGCGGCTGGCCAGCGCCGTCCGCCGGGGCGACCGGAGCGCGACCCTGACCCCGACGGCGCTGGTGAACGAGGCCTGGCTCAAGCTCTACGCCAGCCCGGCCCTCGGCCACCTCTCCCGGCTCGAGTTCAAGCGGATCGCGGCCCGGGCCATGCGCCAGGTGCTGATCGAGGCCGCCCGGCGCCGGACCGCCGACAAGCGGGGCGGGGGCCAGCAGGCAGTGACATTCGACGAGGCGCTGGAGCATCCCGCCGCCACCGCCACCGAGCTGCTCGATCTCCACGAGGCCCTCGACGCCCTGGCCGAACTCAACCCCCGGCAGGCGGCCATGGTGGAGGGCCGGTTCTTCGGCGGGCTCGACATCCCCGAGATCGCCGAGCTGCTCGGCGTCTCCGAGGCCACCGTGCTCCGGGACTGGCGGGCGGCGCGGGCCTGGCTGGCCTGGGAACTCCGGGGCGGCGCGAGTCCCCAGTGAACCGGGCACGCTGGGAGCGGGTCCAGGCCCTGTTCCACGAAGCGCTCGAGCTTGCGCCCGAGGACCGGGGCGAGTTCGTGGAGCGGGAGGCCGGGCCCGATCCGGCGCTGGTCGCGGACGTGATGGGGATGCTGGCGCAGGATCCCGGCGAGGCCCCGGTCCTGGACCGCGGCGTGGCCTTCACCGCCGAGGCGATCCTGGGCCGGCTGGACGAAGCCCACCTCGGCAAGCAGCTCTTCGGTCCCTACCGGCTGATCCGGATCCTGGGCGAGGGCGGCATGGGCGTGGTCTACCTCGCGGACCGGGCCGATCTCGGGGCCCAGGCCGCCGTGAAGATCCTCCCCGACGCCTGGCTCTCCCCCGCCCGGCGCGAGCGGTTCTTCGCCGAGCAGCGCACCCTGGCCCAGCTCAACGATCCCGGCATCGCCCGCCTGTACGACGCCGACACCCTGCCGGACGGCACCCCGTGGTTCGCCATGGAGTACGTGGACGGGCTGCCGCTCACCGACTGGTGCCGCCGCCACCAGAGCGGCATCGACGAGCGGTTGCGGCTCTTCGGCACCGTCTGTGAGGCGGTGCGCCATGCCCACCAGCACGCCGTCATCCACCGGGACATCAAGCCCTCCAACATCCTGGTCCGGCCGGACGGGGTGGTGAAGCTGCTCGACTTCGGCATCGCCAAGCAGCTGGAGACCGTGGACCTCACCCAGGACCAGACCCGCACCGGGCTCCGCGCCCTGACGCCCGCCTACGCCGCGCCGGAACAGCTCCGGGCCGGGCGGATCGGGGTGCACTCGGATGTCTATTCCCTGGGCGTGGTGCTGTACGAGCTGCTCACCGGCCGGCTCCCGTTCGACCTCACCGGGCGGACCCCGGAGGCCGCCGCCGACCTGATCACCCAGAAGGAACCGGTTCGGCCGTCGGTGGCGGCCCGGGAGGAGGCGGCCCGGAGCGGGGACCTCTGGTCGGGGCTCAGCGCCGCGGCATGGGCCGACCTCGACGTGCTCTGCCTCACCGCGATGCACCCCGACCCGGCCCGGCGCTACAGCACCGTGGATGATCTCATCCGCGAGGTGGATCGCTACCTCGCCGGTGAGCCGCTCGAAGCCCGCCCCGACACCGTGGGGTACCGGCTGGGGAAGTTCGTCCGCCGGAATCTCACTGCTGTCCTCGCAGGCGCCGTTGTCGGGGCGCTGGTCATCGGCCTGGTGCTCTTCTATACCATCCGGCTGGCGTCGGCCCGC
>CAZCVG010000328.1:0-2469 GCA_964501735.1 uncultured Gemmatimonadaceae bacterium
TTCAAGGCCCAGGCCCGGCTCACCCGGGTGGGCGAGGAGCTGGGCGTGCCGATCGCCTTCTTCCACGGCCGGGGCGGCTCGGTCAGCCGGGGCGGCGCCCCCCTGGGGCGGGCCATCGCGGCCCAGCCCGCGGGCTCCATTCGCGGCCGGATGCGGATCACCGAGCAGGGCGAGGTGGTCTCGCTCAAGTATGCCAACCGGGGCACCGCCCAGTACCAGGTGGAGCTGCTGGCGGCCAGCGTCATCGAGCACACCCTGCGCTCGGAGCACGAGGCGGCCCTGATGCCCACCAGCGAGTTCGACGAGGCCATGGAGGCGATCTCCGGCGCGGCCCAGGCCGCCTACCGCCGGTTCATCGAGCACCCCGACCTGCTGGCCTATTTCTCCACCGCGAGTCCCCTCGAGGAACTCGGCCGCCTCAACATCGGCTCCCGGCCGGCGCGCCGGAGCGGGTTGCGGACCCTGGGAGACCTGCGGGCGATTCCGTGGGTCTTCGCCTGGTCACAGAACCGGCACTTCATCACCGGGTGGTACGGGCTGGGCAGCGGCCTCGAGACCTTCATGCAGGTCCGGGGGGAGCGGGGCACCCGCCTGCTGGGACGGATGTACCAGGACTCCCGGCTGTTCCGGCTGATCCTGGATGAGGTGGAGAAGACCCTGTCCTATGTGGACCTCACGATCGCCCGGCAGTTCGCCGAACTGGCGCCGGCCGGCCCGGGCAGGGAGGAAATTTTCGGCCTGGTCGAGGAGGAATACCATCGTACGGTGCGCACGGTGCTGAGCGTTACCGGGGGCGCGGAGCTGGCGGAACGGTTCCCCCGGTTCCGGCGGCGGCTCGCGCGCCGGATGGCCACGATCAACCAGGTCAGCCGGCAGCAGGTGGAGCTGCTGCGGCGGTTCCGTGCCTCCGAGGCGGAAGAGGAACGCCAGCAGTACCTGGAGTCACTGCTCCTGTCCATCAACTGCATCTCGGCCGGGTTCGGGGCCACCGGCTGAAGCGCGGCCGGTACTGCCGGCCACTTCCCGTCACCAGTGCCCTGTCATGGCCCCTGGCGCCGGCATTCGGCGATGCCCAGGCTCGGCTGGTCCCACCTTCCACCATCATCTGCTGGATCCCGCTCTGGACGGTTGAACGGAGAACGTGTCGCCCCGGCCCTGGGGGGGGGCCGCCGTGCCGGGGTGGGAAGCGCCGGATCCCCCTCAAGGCTCCCCGGGCCGGGGAGTGCGGCCCCCGTTTCGCCCGCGCTATGGCGCTGGCGCGACTGCGGCAATTGGGGGCGGGTGGGCAGCGGGCAGGTTGCTGACCATAAATCACTACACTGCAACAAGTTAAGTCATTGCCGCTGGGGCTGTCTCAGCGTGGCGTGAATCCTGAGGGAAGGATTATCGGCCACATTCTCGCGCCATCCGGCGGCGGGACAAGCTGGCCCTGATCGTGGGATCAGGGCCCTGATGTTTCGGAGCGTGCGGGGAGCGGCGGGTCCACCGGGGTGCGCCGTCGCCGGCGCTCGGTCTCCACCCTGAGCTGGCCACAGGCGGCGCTGATGTCGAGGCCCCGGCTCCGGCGGACCACCGCCTCGATGCCCCGGGACACCAGCAACTGCTGGAAGGCCCGGATCCGGTCACCGGCGGTCGGGGTGAGGCCGGGGGCCCCGCCGGGATGGAGGGGCAGGAGGTTCACCAGGGCCCCATGCTGCCGGGCCAGGCGGGCGAGGTCCACCGCGTCCTGGTCGGTGTCGTTCCGGCCGGCGATCAGGACGTACTCGAAGGTGATCCGCTTGCGAAAGGCGGCCGCCGCCTCGAGGACCTGGGCCAGCGGGTATTTCTTCTCGATGGGCATCAGCGGCAGCCGCCGGCCGGGCTGGGCCGCGTGGAGCGAGATGGCCAGGCGGAACTGCTCGGGCCGGGCCGCGAGCGCGCGCATGCCGGGCACAATGCCCACGGTGGACACGGTGATATGGCGGGCCCCGATCCCCAGGCCGCCGGTGCCGTTGAGGATGGTGAGTGCAATGTCCACGGCCGCCCAGTTGAGCAGCGGCTCCCCCATCCCCATGAAGACGATGTTGGTGGGCTTGTCGGCCGGGTCCCGGAGGATGAGTTCGCGGGCCTGGCCCGCGATCTCGAACGGGGACAGGTTCCGCCGGAATCCCATGCGGCCGGTGGCGCAGAAGACACAGCC
The DNA here is from genome assembly GCA_964501735.1 of uncultured Gemmatimonadaceae bacterium. Classification (GTDB taxonomy): domain Bacteria; phylum Gemmatimonadota; class Gemmatimonadetes; order Gemmatimonadales; family GWC2-71-9; genus JADJOM01. Next base: position 2,180 of record CAZCVG010000328.1, read on the forward strand.
GAGGGCGCAGCCGGCCTGGGAAGAGATGCAGAGGGTACGGCGACTGCCGCTGGGGATGAGGACCGACTCCACCAGCTCGCCGTCATCGAGGCGCCACAGGTACTTGCGAGTGCCGTCCTGAGAATGCTGCTCGGTGGCCAGCGTCAATCGCCGGATCGGCCAGACCTGGTCCAGCCGCTCGCGCAGCGGCGCCGGGAGGTCGGTGGCCTCCCGCCAGCTCCCGATCGGGCGCTGCCAGAGCCGGGGGTGCAGCTGGCGGCCCCTGTAAGGCGGCAGGCCCTCGGCCAGGG
>CAZCVG010000329.1:0-2453 GCA_964501735.1 uncultured Gemmatimonadaceae bacterium
CTGGCCCAGGCCTCGAAGTCGCTGCGCCGCCGCCCATCGCGCGACCGCACCGCGATCCCCGCCCCGCGCTCCACCGCCGCGCCCACCGCTGCCCGGGCACTGCCGCCGGTGCCGGCGATGAGCCACCCGCCGGACGAGGCGTCGAGACTGGCCAGCGCGGCCAGCACACCCTCGACGTCGGTGTTGTCCCCGTGGACCCGCCCGTCGTCGCCCCAGAAGGTGTTGCAGCTTCCCAGCCCGGCCACCCGCGGGCTGGGCTGGTCCAGCGCCTGCACCGCGGTCTCCTTGTGCGGCACCGTGACGTTGCCGCCGCCCCCCGATCGCGCCAGGGCCCGGACCAGCACCGGCAGGTCGGGCGCGGCGGCACGAAGCGCCACGTAGACCGCGTCCAGCCCCAGCGCCCGGAAGGCGGCGTTGTGCATGGCCGGGGAGATGGAGTGGGCCACCGGGTCTCCCAGGATGGCGAAGACCCGTGTGCTACCGGCGATCACGGAGCCGCTCCTTCTCCAGCCGCGCCGTCACCCCGTCCAGCAGCTGGTCGAGCTGGGTCCACGCCTCCCGGTATCCCTCCAGGTCGCCGCCGAACGGATCCGCCACCTCCGCGCCGGCGCCCTGTGCCCCGGCGTAGTCGCCCAGCAGCATGACCTCGCCGGTGGCGCCGAGCTGCTCCACCCGGACGCGGTGGTGATGACCCATGGTGAGCACCAGGTCGGCCCCGGCGAGCAGTTCGCGGGTGAGCAGCCGGGCCCGATGGCCCGAGAGGTCCATTCCGTGCTCCAGCGCCACGAGATAGGCCCCCTCGCTGGCGGGCGCCCCGTCCCACGCGCCCGTCCCGGCGGAGCCGACGGCCACGCCGTCCACGCCCCGCTGCTCCAGCTTCTGCCGGAGCAGGGCCTCGGCCATGGGACTGCGGCAGGTGTTGCCGGTACAGACGAGAAGAATGTGCATTGCTCAGTCAGGCAGTGGGACAGCTCCCCGCACGGCGGCTGGGCGATAGCGACGCGTCACCAGTTCGGGATGCGGAGCGTAGAAGCGTCGCGCCGCCCGGGGCCCGGCTACTCCGCGGCCAGTCCTCGGATCACCAGTTCCGCCACCCGGAGGTCATCCTCCGAAGTGACCTTGAAGTTTAATGCCGATCCGGGCACCAGGCGCACCGGCCGGCCCAGCCGTTCCACCAGGACGGCGTCGTCGGTGGCGGGGACGCCCGCCGCGCGGCCCTCGCGATGGGCTTCCTCGAGCAGCGCTCGCGGGAATCCCTGCGGAGTCTGGGCCCGGTACAGACGGTCCCGGGAGACGGTGCGAGCCACCCGGACCGGCGCCCCCGGACCGGGCGGGGCCTCGGGGGCGTTCTCCGCTTCCTTGATGGTGTCTCCCAGCGGAATGGCGGGGACCGCCGCCTCGCCGTCCCGGGCGGCCGCGATCACCGCGTCAATGACAGCCCGGGTTACCAGGGGCCGGGCCGCGTCGTGGACCAGCACCACGTGGCACGCCGCCGGCAGCCTGGCCAGCGCGTAGGCGACGGAATCATTCCGCTCGGCGCCGCCCGCCACGACCGAAAGCGCGCCGCCGAGCAGCGCCCCGAGCCAGGCCGGCGGGCTCATGGCATCGGAGGCGGGCAGGGCCACCACCGTATGGGCCACCTCCGGGTGGCCGGTGAATGGCCGGAGGGCGCGGAGCAGCATCGGCACGCCGCCCACTTCCCGGTACTGCTTGAGTACCGGGCCGCCCAGCCGCGAGCCCTGCCCGGCGGCCACCACGATGACCCCGACGTCACGAGGCAAGCGCACCTACCAGCTGATCCAGCTGCTCAAGTCCCACCACCGTCAGCCCGGGAACCTTCACCGCCCCGCGGCCGGACGCGAACACCCGCCGGAACCCCAGCCGGCTGGCCTCGCTCAGGCGGCGCTCCAGCGCCGCCACCGGCCGGACCTCGCCGCCCAGGCCGAGTTCGCCGAGGAACAGCGCGTCCGGCGGGGCGGAACGGTTCAGCACGCTGGAAACCAGCGCCGCCGCCACGGCCAGGTCGGCGGCGGGCTCGGTGAGCCTGACCCCGGCGGTGACCTGCACGAAGACGTCGAGGTCCGTGAACGAGGTTGCCGCCCGGCGTTCCAGCACCGCCAGGATCACCGCCAGCCGCTTCTGGTCCAGGCCGGTGGCCACCCGCTGCGGCGTGCCGAAGCCGCTCCGGGCCGCCAGCGCCTGCACCTCCACCAGCACCGGGCGGGTCCCTTCCATCAATGCCGTGACCGCGCTGCCGGTGGCCCCCGCCGCCCGGGCGGCAAGGAACAGGGCGGACGGGTTGGGCACCCCCTCCAGGCCGTGGCCGGTCATGGAGAACACGCCGATCTCGTCCACCGAGCCGAAGCGGTTCTTGGTGGCCCGGAGCAGCCGGTGATCGAGCGTGGCCTCTCCCTCGAAGTAGAGCACCGTGTCCACGATGTGCTCCAGCGTCT
>CAZCVG010000330.1:0-2445 GCA_964501735.1 uncultured Gemmatimonadaceae bacterium
TCAAGGAGGGCGACGAGGTCCGCTGCACCGGCCGCCTGCTGGAGGTGCCGGTGGGCCCGGCGATGCTGGGCCGGGTGGTCAACGCGCTGGGGCAGCCGGTGGACGGGCGGGGCCCGATCCAGACCTCCGGCGCCCGGGCGGTGGAGATGGTGGCGCCGGGCATCATCGTGCGGCAGCCGGTGAAGGAGCCGCTGCAGACTGGCATCAAGGCGATTGACGCCATGATCCCGATCGGGCGGGGCCAGCGGGAACTGATCATCGGCGACCGGGGCACCGGCAAGACCGCCATCGCGGTGGATACCATCATCAACCAGAAGGGCACCGGGGTGGTCTGCGTGTACGTGGCCATCGGCCAGAAGCGCTCGACCGTGGCCACGGTGGTGGAGAAGCTCAAGGAGCACGGGGCGATGGACTACACCATCGTGGTGGTTGCCAGCGCCTCCGACCCGGCGCCGCTCCAGTACATCGCCCCGTACGCCGGCTGCGCCATCGCCGAGTACTTCATGTACGAAGAGGGGAAGGCCACCCTCTGCGTCTACGACGACCTCTCCAAGCAGGCCGCCGCCTACCGCCAGCTGTCGCTCATCCTGCGCCGCCCGCCGGGCCGCGAGGCCTACCCGGGCGACGTGTTCTACCTGCACAGCCGCCTGCTGGAGCGCGCCGCCAAGATCTCCGAGGACGCCAACGTGGTGAAGCTCGACGCCCGCATCAAGAAGCCGGGCGGGTCGCTCACGGCGCTCCCCATCGTGGAGACCCAGGCCGGCGACGTCTCGGCCTACATCCCGACCAACGTCATCTCGATCACCGACGGCCAGATCTTCCTGACCACGGACCTGTTCTACTCCAACGTCCGCCCGGCGGTGGACGCCGGCATCAGCGTGAGCCGGGTGGGCGGCAACGCCCAGATCAAGGCCATGAAGCAGGTGGCCGGTCCGCTCCGGCTGTCGCTGGCCCAGTACCGTGAGCTGGAGGCCTTTGCCCAGTTCGGTTCCGAACTGGACGCCGCCACCCAGCGTCAGCTGGCCCGCGGCGCGCGGACCGTCGAGGTGCTCAAGCAGCCCCAGTACAGCCCCGCCACGGTGGAGCAGCAGGTGGCGATCATCTACGCGGTGACCAACGGCCACCTCGACGACGTGGAGGTCAGGTCCATCCGGAAGTGGGAGGCCGACTTCCTGGCCTATCTCGCCTCGGCCCAGCCGGCGGTGCTGGAGGGGATCCGGACCAAGAAGGCCCTGGACGAGGCCACCACGGCCGCGCTCAAGGCCGCGATCGCCGCCTTCAAGCCGATGTTCAAGGCCGAGTAATGGCCAAGTCGTCCAAGGCGCTCCGGGGGCGGATGCGGTCCGTCCAGAACACCCGGAAGATCACCCGGACCATGGAGCTGGTGTCCACCTCCAAGCTCAAGCGGGCCCAGGACCGGGTGGTGGCCGCCCGGCCGTACGCGGCGGCGCTGGCCGAGGTCATCGCCGACCTGGTCACCCCGGAACTGGCCGAGCGGTTCCCGCTGCTCCGCCAGCCGGCCCCGCCGTCCAAGGGCGGGCCGGCGCGCGCGGCGCTGCTGCTGGTCACCTCCAACCGAGGGCTGGCGGGCGGGTTCAACTCCAACCTGATCAAGGAAGCCCGCAAGCGGATCGAGGTGCTGGAGTCCCAGGGCTACGAGGTGGACCTGCACCTGGTGGGCCGCAAGGGGATCGGGTTCTTCAAGTACATCGGCCGGCGGGCCGCCTCGCAGCGCATTGACATCGGGGACAAGCCGACGGCGGCCCATGCCACGGAGCTGGTGAGCGGGCTGATCGAGGACTACTCGGCCGGCCGCCTGGCCAGCGTGGAGATCGTCTGCGCCAAGTTCAACAGCCCCATCTCCACCCCGCCCACGGTACTCCAGGTGCTCCCGGTGGCCGCCCCGGCGAAGCGGCAGGGCGGGGTCCGGGCCGACTACATCCTCAAGCCGGGCGCGGACCAGATCCTGGCCCAGCTGCTGCCGCTGTATGTCCGCAACCAGGTCTACCGTGGCCTGGTGGAGACGGCGGCGGCCGAGCATGGCGCCCGGCGCACGGCCATGAAGAACGCGACCGACAACGCCGGCGAGATCTACGAGATCCTCAAGCGCACCTACAACCGCCAGCGGCAGGCGGCGATCACCCAGGAAATCGCCGAGATCGTCGGCGGGTCGGCGGCACTCGAGGGGTAGGACGTACGAGATTTAGACGGTTAGACGGTTAGACGGTTAGACGGTTAGGCGCGTGGACGGTTGGGACGGCTGGAGGCTTGGAGTCTGTTCCAACCGCCCAACCGCCCAACCACCCAACCGCCGGAGCTCAGCACCCAACACCTGAACCAGGACACCACAGCCAGATGGCCACCGCCACCGCGACCAGGAACACCGGCAGGATCGTCCAGATCATCGGCCCCGTGCTCGACGTCGAGTTCGAGCCGGAGAAGCTG
>CAZCVG010000331.1:0-2444 GCA_964501735.1 uncultured Gemmatimonadaceae bacterium
CAGACCCCCTGCACCGAGGGGACGTGGGACCTCTACTGGCTGGCGGTGGACCCCGCCGCGCACGGGCATGGCGTGGGGAGCGCCCTGGTCGAGGAGATGGAACGGCGCCTGGCCGGCACGGCGCGGCTGATCTCGGTGGACACCTCCGGCCGACCGGACTACGACCCCACCCGGGCCTTCTACCTGGCCCGGGGCTACCGGGCGGTGGCCCGCGTGCCGGACTTCTACGCCCCCGGCGACGACCAGGTCATCTTCACCAAGGCCCTGCCTGACCCCACCTGACGGGCCGGTATTGACGCCCTTCCACGCAGCCCGTATATCAGCCTCAGCACTCAGCGGTCCCCCCGACATCCTCAATCCAGCAGGCAACGGCAACTCCTCGTTTCCCAACACAGTGGAGGCCCGATGCGTTCGATCCGTGGTTCGATCCTCGGCGCACTGGCCATTCTGGCGCTGGCGACGGCGCCGGCCGGGGCGCAACAGGTCAACCTGACCATCACCGGAACGGTTCACAGCGAGGATGACGCTCCGATCGCCGGGGCGGTGGTCCAGCTCGTGGGACTGCCGTTCTCGACGGTGTCGCGGAACGACGGCAGCTACACCCTGGTGGTCCCCGCCAGCCGGGTCACCCCGGGCGAGGCCATCCGGCTGCAGGCGCGGGCGATCAGCTACAAGCCTTTCGTAGCCACCATCACGGTGGAACAGGCCGCCATGCGCCAGGACTTCCGGCTCGCCGCCAACCCGCTGCAGCTGGGCGAAATCGTGGTCACCGGCGCCGGCACCGAGTCGGACGTGGCCAAGCTGGCCAACGTCCGCAACAGCGTGGACGCCGGGCTCATCGCCCGGAGCAACGAGACCAACGTGGTGAGCGCGCTGGCGGCCAAGGCGCCGAACGTCGAGATCATCTCCACTGCCGGCGATCCCGGCGCGTCCAGCTCGATCCGCATCCGGGGCGCCAACACGCTGGGCGGCGCCGGCGACCCGCTGTTCGTGGTGGACGGCATCCCGATCGACAACTCGACCTTCTCGACCGCCGACCTCGATCCCTTCCAGACCTCCCAGGGCGGCAGCTCCGCGCCCAACCGGGCCTCGGACATCAACCCCGCGGATATCGAGTCCATCGAGATCCTCAAGGGCGCCGCGGCCGGGGCGATCTACGGCGCCCGGGCAGGCCAGGGAGTGGTGCTCATCACCACCCGGCGGGGCCGCCAGGGCCAGGGCGTGAGCTACTCCTTCCGCTCCACGATGGGGGTCAACCAGATCACCGCCACCCCGGCGCTCCAGCGGCAGTACGGCCAAGGGGAGTCGGGCCTGGCCGACCCCTGTGCCGCCGCCGACCCGGTGGCCGACCCCAGCTTCCGCGACTGCGACGCGACCCGCTACAGCTGGGGCCCGGCGCTCGCCCCGGGGACGCGCACCTACGACCACGCCCGCGAGATGTTCAAGGACGGCTTCACCACCGACAACACCGTCACCCTCTCGGGCGGCGGCGAGCGGACCACTTTCTACCTCTCGGCCGGCCTGGCCCACCAAGGCGGGACGATCAAGGGCCCCAACAACAGCTATGACAAGATCAGCTTCCGGCTCAAGGGCGACCAGCGGGTCAGCGACCGGCTGACCATCGGGGCCAACGTGGCCTACACCAATGCCCAGGGCGAATTCGTGCAGAAAGGCTCCAACTTCAGTGCCGTCGGCGTCGGCGCCTGGCGCACCCCGCCGGAGTTCAACAATGCCGAGTACCTGGACCCGGTCACGGGGATGCACCGGGCGTACCGCTTCCCCAACCCGTCCCTGGCGTCGAGCGGCATCAGCCGGGGCTACGACAACCCGTTCTTCATTGCCAACCGCGCGGTCAGCACCAGCGACGCCGACCGCATCATCGGCGGCCTGACCGCCTCCCTGGCGGCCACCGGCTGGCTCCGCTTCAACTACAGCCTGGGCGTGGACTACTCCGGCGACAACCGGCTCCAGGGCCTGCCGCAGACCAGCTCCAACGGCCCCGACGCCTTCGGCCAGGTCATCAAGGCCTCGCTCGACCGCACCCAGGTGGACCACAACCTGACCGCCACGGCGAGCTACCGGGTCAGCCCCAAGGCGTCGGGGACGTTCACCGTGGGCCAGAACCTCAACAGCCGGGTCTTCAAGCGGCTGGGCGTCATCGGCAATGGGCTGATCGCCCCGGCGCCGTACAGCCTGGGCAACACCGCCAGCCAGGACGCCCCCAACGACTTCGAGACCCAGGTCCGGACCGAGGGGTACTTCGGCCAGGGCACGCTCGACCTCGCCGACCAGCTGTTCCTGAAGGCCGGTCTCCGCTACGACGGCTCCTCCACCTTCGGGCGGCAGAAGCTCCGCAACTGGTTCCCCAGCGCGGGCGCCGCGTGGCAGTTCACCAACGCCACCTCCGCCTTCGGCGACAAGATCACCTACGGCAAGCTGCGCGC
>CAZCVG010000332.1:0-2440 GCA_964501735.1 uncultured Gemmatimonadaceae bacterium
GTCCACTCCATGACGAACTGGTTGCCGATGTAGCCGAGGTCGGCCACGCCGATCTGGCTGGAGAAGAAGCCGGACGCGGTGAGGTCCCGGAAACGGTTGAAGAACGCCACCCCCTGCGAGTGTTCCGCCTTCGCCCGCCTGGGCCAGGCGATGTCGTCCAGGATGGCCCGCCGGCGGGCATCGGCCAGGTCCGCGAACTCCTGCCCGAAGCGCTCCCGCGACTCGGTGTCGAGCCACGCCAGCCCGCCCCGGAAGGCGGTCTGCATGCCGGGATTCTCGGCGAGGATGAAGTCCATGAACTCCGGCACCCCGGCGTCGAGCGCGCCGCCGGAGCGGCCGTCGCGGGGGATCACCAGCTCGGCGAGCACCCGGACGGTGGCGTACTCATGGGCGGTGAAGAACGCCGGCGTAAAGCTCGCGGCGTGGAGTGCCTCCCGCGCGGCGTCGGTCGCCCGGAGCACCTGCTCGGGCCGGAGGCCAGCCGCGAGCAGCGGGATGCCGGCAAGCCGCGTGAGTGCGTCCCGGCGGGTAAGCTCACTCATGGTGAGCGCTCCAATCGCCCAATCGCCCAATCGCCGAATCGCCTCATAACTCCCCCCGCTTCATCGCCCCGGTGATGTAGTCCGCCGCGCGCATCGCGAGCGCCAGGATGGTCCAGGTCGGGTTCTTGTCGGCCTGGCTCACGAACGGCCCGCCGTCGGTCACGAACAGGTTCTTCACATCCCACGCCTGGCAGTTGGGGTTGAGCGCCGAAGCGCCCGGATCGCTCCCCATTCGCACGGCGCCCAGCTCGTGGATGATGGCGCCGCCGTTGGCGATGCCGTAACCCTGTTCCTTCGTGGGCATCGGGGAACGGACCTCTGCCCCCATCTCCGCGAGGAGCTGGCGGAAGGTCTCCTGCATGTGCTTCACCTGGTTCAGCTCGTGGTCGGTCCACTGCCAGTGGAAGCGCAGCACCGGGATGCCGTACTGGTCCACCACGTCGGGGTCAATCTCGCAGTAGCAGTGCTCGTTGGGGATCTGTTCACCCCGTCCAGAGAAACCGATGGTGGCCCCGTAGTACTTCCGGTAGTCCTCCTTGAGCTGCCGGCCGTAGCCACCGCCCGGAGGATACCCCTGGATGCCGCCCATGAACCCGTAGCTCGGCGGCGACAGCCCGCCCCAGATCTCGATGTGATAGCCGCGGGGGAAGTCGAGCTTCCGGTTGTCCAGCCACCACGGCATGTAGAGGTGGGCGCCACCCACGCCATCCTCGTTGTGGGGCACGTGGTCCACCATCCGGGGGATGAACGCGCCGACATCGGTGCCGGTGGTATCGGTGAGGTACTTGCCCACCACCCCGCTGGAGTTGGCCAGGCCCTGGGGGAAGCTCGCGGACTTGGAGTTGAGCAGGATCCTGGCGCTCTCGCAGGCGCTCGCCGCCAGCACCACCACCCGGGCGTCCACTCGGCGCTCGGTCCGGGTGGCCTTGTCAATGTAGACCACGCCGTCGGCCTTGCCCTGGCGGTTGAGGGTGACTTCCCGCGCCATGGCCCCGGTGATCAGCGTGAGCCGCCCCGTCTCCATGGCGGGGAAGATGAGCACGTTGGGGGAGGAGAAGTTGGCGTTCACCGCGCAGCCCCGGTTGCACTGGCCGCAGTAATGGCAGGCGGCCCGGCCGTTGTGGGGCCGGGTAATAATGGAAAGCCGGGACGGGATGCAGGTGACCTTGAGCCGGTCCGACGCCTGCTTGACCAGCAGCTCCCAGCAGCGCGGCTTCGGCGGCGGGTGGAAGATGCCGTCGGGGTGGTTGTAGAGCCCCTCATTGCTGCCGAAGATGCCGATGAGCCGGTCTACGTCGTCATACCAGGGCTTCAGATCGTCGTAGGAAATGGGCCAGTCGTCACCCAGGCCGTCGCGGGTCTTGCCGCGGAAGTCATCGGGGCCGAAGCGGAGCGATATCCGGCCCCAGTGGTTGGTGCGGCCGCCCAGCATCCGCGCCCGCCACCAGTCGAACTTCGTGCCGGGAGCACGGGTGTAGGGCTCACCATCCACGTTCCAGCCGCCGATGCAGGCGTCGAACTCGCCGAAGGGCCGCTCCCGGGTGGAGCTGCCGCGCCGGGGCGACTGGTGCGCCCAGGTGAGCATCGCCGAGTCCTTCGTATTGTCCCACATCTCGCCGGCTTCCAGCAGGACGACGCTGGCGCCGGCCCTCGTGAGCATGTAGGCAGCCATGCCGCCACCGGCGCCGGAGCCGACAATCGCTACATCGAAAGGTTGGGCTTGGGGCATTGGGACGGGGAACGGGAGACGAGGAACGGTGAACGGGCTGACAGCGCCAATCTAGCGTGCTCGAGAGGCGCCGACTATTCCCTTGGTCCGCCGTCCAGGCGAACGCGTCCTCCGCGCACCCGCGCCTTCGCTTCGGCCGTTCGGGCCGCAAGGGATTGGTGAGATTGCT
>CAZCVG010000333.1:0-2417 GCA_964501735.1 uncultured Gemmatimonadaceae bacterium
ACGCCCGCGCATGACCTGCGGGGCCGCGGCGCGGTCGCCAGACCTCGCCCGGGCAAAGTTGGTAGTCTCAAACATACACCAACGGACGGCCGCGTCCCGACTGGTCCATGCGCTGGTTAGCCGGCCGCAGCGGCGTGCACCCGGCTGCCCCTCTCACTGTTCTTACCGGTGGGCGTTGAGAACAAACGTGTGTTCGACACAAGGCCCCCCGCGAAACAACGTCGTCGCAGAGCGCTCAAGCTGAAAGCCGAGACGCCGGAGCAACGCCAAGGAGGGGGCGTTGCGCGCATCCGTAGTCGCCACAAGGGAATAGAAGCGATGTCGGGCCAAGAGTGCGTCTCTGACCGCGGTGACGGCTTCGGTGGCGTACCCGTTGCGCTGCGCCGTCCGCGCGACCGTAAAGCCGACCTCCACAACCCCCGCAGGCGCGTCGATGACGCATAGCCCGAGGTCACCGATCAACCCACCCGAGTCTCGCCGCGTCACGGCGACTTGGAGCCACTGCCCGGCAGTGCCGAGGGACCGCTCGGATTGCTCAGCGAGATACGAGAGCGCCTCGGCGGTGGACATCGGCTGCCAGCCTTGAAAGCGCGCGACCTCGGGGTCGGTCCGGTAGCTCTGAAATCCTTCCAGGTCCTCCACGGCAAAGCGGCGAAGGATGAGGCGGGCCGTCTGGATGGGAAGAAGGTCCATAGCTCTCGAACGGGCGACGGATGCTGGTCTGCGAGTCCGGCTAACGCCTGCGCATGACCTGCGGGGCCGCGGCGCGGCCTAGGAACGATACGGTAAGCCGACTGGCCGTGCCAGCCTGAGACAACCGACGGCCGCGCCCCGACTGGTCCATGCGCTGGTTAGGCGCCATCGGTGCATTCATATACTAAGTGCAACACTGGGCCCCAAGGAAAAGGTGACCTGGTGGATACTGGTAGACTTCACATCTCCGCCAAGAGAAAGAAGGCTGCCATGACGTATCACCAGATCACCCTCGAGGAAAGGTACCACCTCCAGGCCCTGCGTGCCGTGGCGCCGAGCCTGGCCGCCATCGCCCGGGTCCTGGGGCGGCACCGGAGCACCATTGGCCGGGAGCTCCGCCGCAACCGGACCAGGAGCGGGCCCTACCGGCCGTACCCGGCCGATTGCTATGCCCGCACACGGCGGAGCCGCTCCCGCCGCAATCAGCGCCTGACCCCGACTGACTGGCAGCAGGTGCTGGCCCGGCTGCGCCAGGGGTGGAGCCCCGAGCAGATCGCCGGCCGGGGTCGCCGCGACGGCACCCTGCGGATCAGTCACGAGACCATCTACCGTTACATCTGGGCCGACTTCCGGGCCGGCGGTCTGGTGCACCGGCTGCTGCGCGGGGCCCGCAAGCGCCGTCGGCGCCGCGGCGGGGGCTGGCGCCGCCGGGGGCAGCGCCTGGGCCGGCCCCTCACGGAGCGCCCGGCGCACGTGGCCCGTCGCCGCCGCCTGGGGCACTGGGAGATCGACACCGTGGCCGGCGGGCGGGGCCCCGCGTGCCTCCTCAGCCTGGTCGAGCGCAAGAGTGGCTACCTGCTGCTCGGCAAACTGGCCGATCACAGCGCGGCGGCGTTCACGGCGCGGAGCCTCACCCTGCTGGCGCCCGGGCGGCACCGGGTCCACACCATCACCGCGGACAACGGCAGCGAGCTGGTGGGCTACCGCCGGATCGAGCGCGGCACCGGGGCCCGCTTCTACTTCGCCGCCCCCTACCACGCCTGGGAGCGGGGCACCAACGAGAACACCAACGGTCTGATCCGGCAGTATGCTCCGAAGGGCACCAGCCTGGCGGGCCTCACGCAGCGCGACTGTACCCGGATCGCCCGGCACCTCAACACCCGGCCCCGCAAGCGGCTGGGCTACCGCACCCCGGAGGAATGCTATGCGCCGTAGCCCTGCGTGTTGCACTTCAAACTTGATCGCTCAATCGTGGTACATCCTGCCTGCACTCAGATCCCGTCAGTAGAACTGATCCAGGATGGTCACGGAGTCCCCGTTCCACACTCGCACTCGCCCGCCGCTGCCCCTGATCTCGATCCCCGGTGGCCGGGGCGGCCGAAGGTCTACAACCAGCAAGATTGTCACCCCGGCGGAATCGCGGCGATAGCTGAGGACGCGATGCCAGACCAAGGTATCCGGCGCCGGTCCGACCGCGGCGATTGCCAACGCTGTCCGTCGGCTCCCTTCCGCGGACTCGGGTTCCTCAGGGGCCTCCCAGACGAACGGTGGCAGCTCGCGCGCTGGCTCTGGAGCGCAGCCCGCCAAGCCGAGTACGAAGGTAGCCGCGCGGAGAATGGTAGGTCGAGCCTGGTCCATAGTGAGGGCGGATGTGGAAGCGATGATGGCGCCTAACGGCCCCGCATCAGGAGCGGGGCACCAACGGTGAACCTACACCAGCGGAC
>CAZCVG010000334.1:0-2368 GCA_964501735.1 uncultured Gemmatimonadaceae bacterium
CGGATGAGGCGAGGCACTCGGGGCATGGGCACACTCCTTCGGATCGGGCGCGAGCGGAAGGACACCGGCGTGGGACCGGATCTTCCGAGCAGAACCTGGGCCCAAATTATGGCCCAGCGTCCGTTTCGTAAACACTTGCCGGGCAACGACCTGGCATGACTCCCGTGGGGTGGTCAGGAGGGCTCGGCTCCCTTCCTGTCGCGGCCGGGCCACGACTGACGCCGACCCGGCACCAGGCACCCTGCAACAACGCCTCAAGTATAGACTTCAGCATGTCCCAGACCCAGCTGCCCAGCGTACGCGACTACCGGCCCCTCCTGCGCACCCTCGGGATGGCCATCCTGGCTTGGGCGGTGCTCGCGTTACAGATCGTGGCCCTCTTCTTCCGTCCATCCCCGTACGGCGGGCCCTACGCGGCAGACTGGTCCACCTACCTGTTCCATGCCCTGGGGTTCCGCGCGCTCACGGTCTGGGGGGTCGCTCTTCCCTTCTTCGGCTGGTGGATCTGGCACGCGCATCGTGCCAGGTCCGGGCGGCAGGAATCACCCTGGGTGCACGCCACCCTGGCGGGCCTGCTGGTATTCCTGGTGGCCTTCGACCACGCGGACAATGAGGTGATGCGCTTCATGGGAACGCACCTCACCGCGGACTTCCTGCGAACCTATGGCTCGGCAGGGCTGAGCCAGGTCGAAACCATCCAGTCGCTGGTGACCGACCAGGGGGGAGCGCTGTCCTCAGTGACGATCCTCATTCTGGGCCCGGTGCTGTTCCTTGGCGGGCTGCAGTGGTGGTGGCGCCGCTCCGCATGGGCAAGGTTGCCGCGCCCGGGCATCCTGCTGCTGACTTCCTGCCTTCCCCTGCTAGGCGGCCTGGTGTTGTACAACCTGCCCGGCGGCCGGTTCCGCCGTGACCGGGTGCAGGCGCAGCCCTGAACCAGGCGCAGGAGCTGGTCCGGGGCCGGATCGCCGGCACCCGTCCCAGCGACTTCCCGGAGCTGGTGGCGGAATACCAGCGGGAATGGCTCGAGGAGGACGGCACCGGCGCCTGGCGCTTTGAGGCGGACACGCTCTTCCCGCTCCGGCGCGTCCCGGTCGAGCCACTGGCGCCACCGGCCACCGGCCGCTGGAACCTGATCTACCTCCAGCTGGAGACCTTCCGCGGGTGGAACATGGGCCACCTGCGACCAGACCTGCCGGGGCCGTCTCCTACCCCCTTCCTCGACAGCCTCGCCCTGGGCCCGCACGCCGCGTACTGGACCCGGGCGCTGAGCTTCGGGCCGCCGACGATCAACGGATTCATGGTCGGGCAGTGTTCCATCCCGCCGCATTCGCTCTTCCATGTGGCGACGCGATTCACCCTGACGCGGCTGGACTGCCTCCCGGCCCTGCTCAGGCGCCACCAGTGGCAGACCCTGTTCTTCACCGCCAGTGACCCCGACTGGGACAACCAGACCCCTTGGCTCCGGTCCTGGTACGATGAGACCCACTACTACGCCGATGCCGGCGAAGCGGACCGGGTGGTTTTCCGCCGGGCCGCCGAGCGGATACGGGAGGTCGCGTCCGGCGGCCAGGCCTTTATGGCCTCGATTTCCTCCATCAGCAACCACTACCCGTTTCGCACCCGCGAGCCGGCGCTGGCACTGACCACCAGCCGGGACCCGCGTGCGGCGATCGGGAACACCATGCGCTACACCGACGATGTGGTGCGGGAGTTCGTGGCCACGCTCAGGCGCGAGCCCTGGTTTGCCCGCACGGTGATCGTGGTGGTGGGTGATCACGGGTACAACCTGGGCGAACATGACGGGGAACCGGGGCAGCGGAGCGGCTACCGGGAGTCGCTGTGGGTGCCCTTGATCATCGTGGGCAACCACCCGGCCCTGCCCCGCGGGGCGCGCAGTGATGTGGCCAGCCTGCTCGACCTCGCACCCACGATGGCAGAGCTGGCCGGAATCCGGGAGCCCAACAGCTGGGTGGGGCACAGCCTGACGCTGGAATCACCGCGGGCGGCCTGGGTGGGATTTCGCCGGCCTGCGATGCTCTTTGCCGAGTGGGGACGCTTTTCTGTGGTGGGCAATCCGGAGCGCCGGCAATCCCAGCTGTTTGACGCCCTCGCCGACCCGCTCCAGGTACGGGACCTGGCCGCGGAGTTTCCCGATAGCATGGCCTGGCTCGCGGACCGGGCCGAGCGGCGCACCCGCCTGATGGATTACCTGCTTGCCGCCAACCGCATTGCCCCTCCACCCTCGATCTCGGCCGGGGATCCTCCCCAGGGACCCGCCGAGCACGCCAACCGGGCGCCCGCCCGCTGAGGGCGCCGCCCGGCGAATGGGCCCTGGAGGATTTGAACCTCCGTCCCTCGGATTATGAGT
>CAZCVG010000335.1:0-2355 GCA_964501735.1 uncultured Gemmatimonadaceae bacterium
GACAAGAACCGCCTGAACGGGCGCCGGAAGATGCTTGAGCGCATCAACGGCTTCCGCAAGGAAGTCGAGGCCGGCGCCGTCAGCGGGCAGGACGTGTTCTCCCAGCGCGCGCTGGAGATCGTCAGTTCCTCGGCGACCTACAACGCCCTCGACGTCTCGAAGGAGACCGAGGAGACCCGCAAGCGCTACGGCAACGAGCACTTCCTGCGCGCCCGCCGGCTCGTGGAGGCCGGGGCCCAGTGCGTCGCCATCGAAGTGGGCGGTTGGGACACGCACGAGAACAACTTCGGCAACCTGAAGAACCTGATGCCGGCGACCGATCGGGCCTTCGCCGCCCTCGTGGGCGACCTGAAGGACCGGGGTCTCTACGACCAGACCGTCGTCGTGATGTGGGGCGAGTTCGGCCGCACGCCCAAGGTGAACGGCACTGCCGGACGCGACCACTGGCCCGCCGTGATGTCCGCCGTCATCGCCGGGGGCGGCCTGCGCATGGGCCAGGCCATCGGCGCCACCGACGCCAACGCCTACTACCCCGCCGAGCGGCCGCTGGTCTGCCGCGAGGTCCTCGCCACGCTCTACCACGCCGTCGGCATCGACCCGCGCACCACCTTCGTGGACAACCAGGGCCGGCCCCTCGGCCTCGTCGGCGACGAAGAGCCCATCCGCGAGCTGATCGGCTAGCCGGACATGGAGGCGTCGGCCGCCAGCGGCGGTGCGGCCTCGGGGTGACTTGCGGGCACGGCCACTGGAGCGCCGGGCCGGGTTCCCCCGGCTCGCGCCTCCCCGTCACTGCGACGCGCTCCCCCGCGTCCGGTCTCCAATCCGTCCCCTGCGGCAGTCCCCTCCAGTCGAAGCACCCGGCTGTGCTTCCGCGCCGAACGTGCCTGCCGCCTGCAGAACCTGTACGGCAGTCCCCTCCAGTCGAAGCACCCGGCTGTGCTTCCGACCCCGGGGGACCGCCCCGGCCGCGGATCCCCCGGCTCTCGCCTCCTCCGTCACTGCGAGGCGCCCTCCGCAATCCGCAGTCCGCAATCGACCCTTGCCCATTCCGCAATCCGCAACTGAGCAGTCCCCATTTTTTCTGACGCCCTTCAAGGGAACGCCTGGGTGCTTGCTCGGTCTTGAGACAGAGAGCCGTGTGTATGAACGGGGTCCAGACTGACGTAAGCGGGTCTCTCCTCTGGCACGATGAGGTTGTAACCACCCATCGAAAGGAGAGACCCGTGAGCCCATCTTACCAGCCCATCGTCCGGGCGTTCGCGCTCTTCGTGGGGGCCCTGCAACTCCCGTGGAGCAAGCCCCAGCGCGGCAATCTGATCCAGTTGGGGGCGGGCTTCGCCCATGACCGCTCGCTGCCCCTGCGCCGGCTGGCGCGCGTGGTCGCCGGCCCGGGCCGCCAGCACCGCCATTGGGACAAGCGGCTGCGGCGCTTCCTGGGCAACCCCAAACTGGACCGGGCGGGCGCGCTCCGGGCCTTCCTCCGGTTCCTGCTCCCCCGCTTCGCCGGGCTCCCGTTCGTGCCCGTCATGATCGACTGGACGTACCTGGGCCGCGCCCGGCGCATCCTCTGGTGCCAGATCCCCTACCGAGGCCGGGCTTTCCCCCTCTGTTGCCGGGCCTTCCCCTGGACCCCCGGGGGTGACCCGGACGGCACCCAGACCGCCGAGGAGTTGGCCCTGCTCGCCGAACTCGCGGCCTGCTGGCCAGCGGAGGCCCCGCCCCCGCTGCTCCTCGCGGACCGCGGCTTTCCCAAGGTGCCGCTGCTCGCCTGGCTGCAGGAGCAGGGCTGGTACTTCCTGATCCGCAGCAATACGCACCAGTGGCTGACCCACGCCGACGGCACCCGGGTCGCTCCGGAGTTCCCAGCCGCGGGCGGCGTGCGCGGGTACGCCGCCGTGCACGTCTTCCGGGAGCGGCTCCCCGTCTCCGTCGTGCTGGCCCGCCACCCCGCCGGCAAGGCCCGGTGGCTCTTGCTGACGAACCTCCCCCCGGCGCACTGGCCCCAGGCGCCGGCCCTCTATGCCCATCGCATGCAGCCGGAACAGATCCACCGGGACTGCAAACGGGGGCACTTCGTCGGGGGGTTCGCCCTGGGTCACCTGGGCCGCATGCACCCGGAGCGGCTGCAGAACCTCCTGTTCTGCGTGGGGCTGTGGTACGCGTTCCTGATCCTCCTGGCGGAAACCCAGGCGGAGACCCGCGCGTGGCTGAAGAGGCGGCACTGGGGCCTCTCCCTGACGACGTTGGGCTTGGATCTGGTGCATCACTTGGGGACCCAGCTGCGAGAAGCGACCAAGCAAGCCCTCGCTACCGTCAAACTCAAACCCCTCTGGCTAGAAACTGGGGACTCCTGAG
>CAZCVG010000336.1:0-2346 GCA_964501735.1 uncultured Gemmatimonadaceae bacterium
GGTTCGACCGCGAGCTGGCGGCCTACTCGCCCGAGCGCTTCGTCCGCGAGGTGCTGATCGGCCGCTGCGGCATGCGGGAGCTGGTCATCGGCCACGACCACGGCTTCGGCCGGGGACGCAGCGGCGACGTCGAGACCCTCGAGCGGCTGGGCGCGGTGGACGGCTTCGCGGTGGACGTGGTGGGCCCGGTCGAGCACGGCGGGCATGCGGTCTCCAGCACCGCCATCCGGCGCTCGGTGGCGGGCGGCGACCTCCGCACCGCGGCCGGGCTGCTGGGGCGGCCCTACACCGTGAGCGGCCAGGTGGTGCGGGGCGAGGGGCGGGGACGCACCATCGGGGTGCCCACCATCAACCTGGGCGCGGTGCACCCCCAGAAGCTGCTGCCGCCGGACGGGGTGTACGCCGCCCGGGTGGAGTGGGCCACCGGCCAGGCGGGCGGGATGCTCAACCAGGGTCCCCGGCCCACCTTCGGCGAGATGCGCCGGACCCTCGAGGTGCACCTCTTCGGCGTGGAGGCCGACCTCTACGGCCAGTGGGTGCGGGTGGAATGGGTGGAACGGCTCCGCGACGTGCAGCGCTTTGCCTCCGCGGGGCAATTGCAGGATCAACTGGAACGGGATCGTGCCCGGGCGCTGGACGCGCTGGCCCGGCGGGATCCCCCAATCGACAAGAGCCACGCGTCACATGCGTAAACCGGCATGCTAGTCACCACACTCAAGTCCCGGCTGATCATCATCGGCGCCGTCCTGGTGGCGGCCATCGCCGCCCTGATCCCGCGGGAGATCAAGCTCCGCGAGCGCGGCGCCGACGGCGTCATGCGCAACACCACCGAGAAGCGGGTCCCGCTCAAGCTCGGCCTGGACCTCCAGGGCGGCATGCACCTGGGCCTCGAGCTGGACCAGTCCAAGCGCATCTCGGCCGACCCGGCCCGGGACCTGGACCTGGCCCTCACGGTGCTGCGCAAGCGCATTGACGAGTTCGGGGTCACCGAGCCGCTGGTACAGAAGCAGGGCGACGACCGGATCGTGGTGGAGCTGGCCGGCATCCGGGACCCCGAACGCGCCAAGCAGATCGTGCAGAAGAGCGCGTTCCTCGAGTTCCGGATCACCGACCGCTCCCAGGCGCTGGACAAGGCGCTCCCCGCCATGGACCGGGCGCTGCAGCGGCTGGGCGTCCAGGCCAGCGCCGACGCCCCCGCCCAGTCCGCGGTGGAGGCGCTGCTCCGGGGCGACAGCGCCCAGCCCCAGGCCGCCGACACCCTGGCCCCGGTCGTGGGCGGCGCCCTCTCCAGCCTGGTCCAGGCCAACCCCGAGATCCCCGGCGAGTTCCTGGTGGAGGAGGGGGCGGTGGTCCGGGTGGACAGCCTGCTCAACCTGCCGGATGTCCGGGCCCTCTTCCCGCGCCGCTACGAGTATCGCTGGTCGGCCACGCCGATCAGCGTCGGGGCCAAGGCCTACCGCCCGCTGTACGTGCTGGAGGACCGGCCCATCGTCACCGGCTCCAACCTGGTGGACGCCAAGGAGGCCATTGACCCGCTCACCAGCGGGCCCATCGTCACCTTCGAGCTGGACCGCAAGGGCGCCCGCGACTTCGGCGAGGGCACCGGCCGCAACGTCGGCAACTACATGGCCATCATGCTGGACGACCGGGTGCAGGGCCGGCCGCCGGTCATCCAGGAGCGGATCGAGCGGCGGGGGCAGATCACCCTCACCGGCCGCTCCATCACCGAGGCCCGCGACCTCGCCCTGACCCTCCGGGCCGGCGCCCTGCCGGTGCCGCTCAAGATCGTCGAGGAGGCCCAGGTGGGCGCCAGCCTGGGCGAGGATTCCATCCGGAGCGGCATCCTGGCCGGCGTGGTCGGGACCCTGCTGGTCATCTTCGTGATGCTCTGGGTCTACCGCCACGCCGGCGGGCTCGCGGTCGCCGCTCTGGGGCTGTACATCGTGATCACCATCGGCGCGCTCTCCATGATCGGCGCCACCTTGACGCTGCCGGGGCTGGCCGGCCTGGTGCTCTCGGTCGGCATCGCGGTGGACGCCAACGTGCTGATCTTCGAGCGCATCCGCGAAGAGCTGCTCCTGGGCAAGACCGTCCGCCTGGCCATTGACGAGGGCTTCCGCCACGCCATGAGCGCCATCGTGGACTCCAGCGCCACCACCGTGATGACGGCGCTGTTCCTCTTCCAGTTCGGCACCGGTCCCGTGAAGGGCTTCGCGGTGACGCTGTCCATCGGCATCCTCTGCTCCCTGTTCACCGCGGTGTTCGTGACCCGCACGTTCTTCATGTTGTGGCTGGACCGCAAGCCGGCCATGCAGACCCTGAGCATCTGATGCGACGCTACTTCGC
>CAZCVG010000337.1:0-2311 GCA_964501735.1 uncultured Gemmatimonadaceae bacterium
CACCGGATGGGGGCGGGCTCGGCTGTCGGACCGGTTTGGGGCCGGGGCCTGGCCCCGCCAACCCCACGGCCGCATCCCGGTCCTCCGCCTCGCCCGCCCGACGGTCGAGGCACCCGTCACAGCGCCAGGCTGAACCGACTCGACGGTCCTCCGCCTCGCCCGCCCGACGGTCGAGGCACCCCCCCGCTACGCCTCGCCCGACAGGAACATCCGGAGCACCCGCTGCAGGATGCCGCCGTGCCGGTAGTAGTCCAGCTCCACCGCCGAGTTGAGCCGGACCACCGCCGGGAAGGTGGTGGTCTTGCCATCATCGGCGGTGGCGGTGACGGTCACCTTGCCACCGGGCGTGAGGCCCTTGGCAATGCCGGTGATGGCGAAGGTTTCCCGGCCGCTCAGCCCCAGGCTCTGGCGGGTGGTCCCCGGCTCGTAGGCCAGGGGCAGCACGCCCATGCCGACGAGGTTGCTCCGGTGGATCCGCTCGTAGCTCTCGGCGATCACCGCCCGGACGCCCTGGAGGGACGGGCCCTTGGCGGCCCAGTCGCGGCTGGAGCCGGTGCCGTACTCCTTGCCTGACAGCACGATCAGCGGCACCCCGGCCGCCCGGTACCTGGCCGAGGCGTCGAAGATGGACATCACCTCGCCGGAGGGGAGGTGGGCGGTCCAGTTGCCTTCCTTTTCCGGGGTGAGGGCGTTCTTGATGCGCACGTTGCCGAAGGTGCCGCGCATCATCACCTCGTGGTGGCCGCGCCGGGCGCCGAAGGTGTTCCAGTCCGGCTGGGCCACGCCGTGGTCCAGCAGGTACTTCGCGGCCGGCCCGCTCTTCGGGATGGACCCCGCGGGCGAGATATGATCGGTCGTGACCGAGTCACCGAGGGCGGCCAGGACCCGGGCGCCGGCGATGTCCCGCAGCGGTCCCGGTTCGGCCGGCAGGTTCTGGAAGAAGGGCGGCTCGGCCACGTAGGTGCTGGCCGGCTCCCAGGCGTAGCGGCTGCCGGCGGGGACCGGGAGCGCCTGCCACACCTCGTCGCCCTCGAACACCGAGGCGTACCGGTCCCGGAACAGCTCGGGTTTGAGGGAGCGCGCCATGGCGTCGGCGACTTCCTTCGCGCTGGGCCAGATGTCGCGGAGGAAGACCGGCTTGCCGTCCTTGCCGGTCCCGATCGGGTCCTTCTCCAGGTCAATGTCCACCCGCCCGGCGATGGCGTAGGCCACCACCAGCACGGGCGACGCCAGGTAGTTGGCCCGTACCTGGGGGTGCACCCGGGCCTCGAAGTTCCGGTTGCCCGACAGGACCGCGGCCGTCACCAGGGCGTGCTCGTCAATGGCCTGGGCAATCGGCTCGGGCAGCGGGCCGCTGTTGCCGATGCAGGTGGTGCAGCCGTAGCCCACCACGTTGAAGCGGAGCTGTTCCAGGTAGGTCAGCAGTCCCGAGCCCTTGAGGTACTCGGTCACCACCCGGGAGCCGGGCGCCAGACTGGTCTTCACCCACGGCCGGGTGCCCAGCCCCTTCTCCAGCGCCTTCTTGGCCAGCAGGCCGGCGCCGATCATCACCGAGGGGTTGGAGGTGTTGGTGCAGCTGGTGATGGCGGCGATGACCACCGAACCGTCGCGGAGTTCGCAGGCCTCTCCATTGAGCACCGGCTGGGCCACCGCCGGGGCGTCGGCCACCGCCATGGTGCCGCCCCCGCCCTCGTTGACCCAGCGGGAGTAGGTGGCCTGGGCGATCTCACGCCGGGCGGCGGGGACGGCCGGCGTCATCAGCTCGGGCAGCGAGACCTGGAAGTTGCGGCGCAGCTGGTTCATGGGGACCAGGTCCTGGGGCCGCTTCGGGCCGGCCAGGCTGGGCACCACGCTGGAGAGGTCGAGGGTGATCGAGGTGCTGAATTCGGGGTCGGGCGTCTGGTCGGTGCGGAAGAGCCCCTGCTCCTTGCAGTAGCGCTCCACCCGGTCAATGACCGCCTTGTCCCGGCCGGTGCGCTCGAGGTAGCGCAGGGTCTCCTCGTCCACCGGGAAGAAGCCCATGGTGGCGCCGTACTCGGGCGCCATGTTGGCGATGGTGGCGCGGTCGGCCAGGCCGAGGCCGGCCAGCCCCGGCCCGTAGAACTCGACGAACTTGTCCACCACGCCGGCCTTGCGGAGGATCTGGGTGGCGGTGAGCACCAGGTCGGTGGCGGTGGTGCCGGTGGGGAGTTCGCCCACCAGCTTCATGCCTACCACCTGCGGGATCAGCATGAAGTACGGCTGGCCCAGCATCACCGCCTCGGCCTCGATCCCGCCTACGCCCCAGCCCAGCACCCCCAGGCCGTTGATC
>CAZCVG010000338.1:0-2309 GCA_964501735.1 uncultured Gemmatimonadaceae bacterium
CCATCTCGGCCGCGAGGCGGGCGGCTCCCGAGGTATCACAGCGGTCCACCGAGAACACCTTGGCCACGTTGATGGCCGGCGAGCGGGGCCGCAGCAGCTTCTGCAGCACGATCGCGCCCCACGACAGCGGGTGCAGCAGGATCGTGGGAAGCCAGATCACGCTCAGGTCGGGATTCCCCCGGCGGAGGTGGCGGAGCAGGTCCCGCTTGGCGGGAAGCTGGGGGTCCAGCAGGTTCACCACCCTGGGCGACTCCTCCGGATGGTCCACCATCCAGGCCAGGGCCCGGGCGCAGAAGGTGAGGTCGACCACGCCCAGCCGGTGCCCCGGCGATCCCACGGCCACGAAGATGTTGCCCAGCCGCTTGCCCAGGCGGCCCGGCGGATCGAAGTCGCTGTAGTCCACGATGGCGCCCGGCCGGGCGACCTGCAGGGCGAGGCCCAGCTCCCCGGCCAGGGTCACGGCCAGGCGTTCCGACTCCAGCTTGCCCCAGACATAGGGTCCTGACCCACGACTGTCGGGCTCGAGCGGACTGTCATCGCGAATGGCCTTCCCGAATCCCGGCTTGGCCAGGACGGCCACGCTGCTCACATGCAGGACGCGCTTCACACCGGCGGCCGCAGCGGCAGTGAACACCGTCCGGGTTGCATCAATCGAGTTGCGCTGGTGCTGTTCCCAGCCCCCGGCCGTCTCCGCCGCGGCGTGCACCACGACGGTGGCGCCGCGGAAGTGCTCCGGGTCCAGCGTGCCTCCCAGGTCGGTCACTACGTAGTCCACTCCTCCAACCTGCTCCCATGCCGGGGGTTCCCGGCGGGCCAGCACGGTGACCGGATGCCCCGCGTCGACGAGGGCCCTCGCGGTGGCCTTGCCGAGGAAGCCGGTCCCGCCGGTGAGCACAACGCGCCCGCGGGTGGGCGGCGTCTTTCGGGCGGCCGGCACCACCCGGGCCGAGAACGCCGCCAGGTCGGTTGAGATCCGTTCACAGATCTCGACGGTGCCCTGGATATTCTCGGGAGACACCGGCGAGGGCCCCCCGGTCCGGGCCGCGGTGTAGAACAGCTCGAACAGCTCGGCGAGGCCGGGATAGCTGCGCTGGCGGGCCAGCAGCCGGTGGGCCATCGCCCGGGTGGTTCCCCAGGTGAGCTGGCGGGCCAGGCGATACGGCGCGAACAGCTTCTCGATGCCGGAGGTGCCGGGCCCGATGTGCCGCTGGACGGTGCCGCGGACGAAGTCGGCGTGGATGGTGCCGTTGGTGCCGGTCAGCTTCAGGTAGCTCTCGACCGGCCGGGCCTCGAGGGACACCGTGAGGTTGGCGGTGAGGCTGCCGCGGCGCACCAGGGCGTGGACCGTCCCTGCCGGGCCGACCTCCACCGAGCCGAGCTGGGTCGGGCCTTCGCCCTCCCCATCCAGGGCGGCGAGGAGCAGGTAGGTCGGGTGGGGCAGGATATCGAGCAGCTGGAGGTCGGCCCGGAGCGGGGTCCGGCCGTCCGGCGTGCGACGCACGGTGCGGAAGGAGAAGTAGCTCTCGACGTGCACCAGCCGGCCGATCGCCGGGCGGAGCTCCCGGGCGATCCGGGACGGGGGTTCATGCAGCAGCTGGTGGCCGGCGCACACCTTGAGCCCCCTGGCGGCGGCCAGGGCCAGCAGCTCGCGGGCCTCCCGGGCGGTTTCCACGAACGGCTTCTCCACATAGACGTGGCAGCCGGCTTCCAGGGCGGCGCGAGCCAGCACCGCATGGGAACTGGGCGGGGTCACGATGTGCACCACGTCCGGGCGCAGCTCGGCCAGGGCCGGGGCAAGCTCGGCGAACCCTGCTATCCCCGCGACCACCGCCTGCATCCCCTGCTGGGCGGCGGGAGAGGGGTCCACGACCCCGACGACCCTGGCTGGCTCCGCGGCGCGGGCCACGGCACGGGCGTGGTGGTGGGCCATCTTGCCCCCACCGACGATGAGGACCTTCAGGGCGGCGGACTGGGGTTCCGGGTTCTTGCTCACGTCTTGGGACTCGTTCGCTGGTGTCCGAGGGCTTGAGGTCCGTGCCGCCCAGCCCCCCACGGAGGTGGGGGAGGAGGGGTGGAAGCGGATGAAGAATCACAAGTTACGCTCCCCGGGCCAAGCAAGACCCGGACCACGCCGGCCCACGAGTACCGGGCCTCAGCCGGGCGGCGGGCGGCCGGGCCTGGGGGCAGGCACCTTTGGGTGTGGAAGTTGCTATTTTCCCGAAGCCTATGTCCACTCCCCAGCCCATCCAGTCCCCGCCCGCCTACCCCGGGACCTTCCCCGGGAAGCTGGTGGCTTCGGTGCGTCGCCG
>CAZCVG010000339.1:0-2303 GCA_964501735.1 uncultured Gemmatimonadaceae bacterium
GGCCAGGGCCGGGAGAACGCCAAGCTGTTCCTCAAGGACAACCCGGCCATGCTCACCGAGGTGGAAGGCAAGGTGAAGGACTTCCTCGGCATCAAGGGTGGCGCGGTGGCCGGCGCCGCCGTCGCCGGGGAAGAGGACGAGTAGGCCACCCGCCCGGTCGGCCCCGTGACCGGGGCCGGCCGGGGGCGGGGGGCCGGGAGCCGGCGCCGCCGGCCCAGCTTCCGCAAGCCCATGCCCAGGATCACCGCGCTGGAACCCGATCCCCGCCGCCCCGGCGCCGTCCGCCTGCTGGTGGACGGCCGGCTGTTCTGCACCGTTCATGAAGGAGCAGGGGCCGCCGGGCTGGCCCCCGGCGTGGCCTGGGATGCTGCCAGCACGGCCGCCGCCACCCGCCTGGCGGACGAGGAGGGTGCGTGGCGGGCGCTGCTGGCGGCGCTGGAGCGGCGGGGCTTCTCCATTGCGGAGATCCGCCGCCGCCTGCTGCAGAAGGGCCACGCCCCGGACGCCGTGGGGTTTGCCATTGAGCGCGGGCGGGAGGTGGGCCTCCTCGACGATGCGGCCTTCGCCCGCCGCTACGTGGCCTCGCGGGCGGGGCGGGGGCGGGGGCCCGGCCGGCTTCGGCTGGACCTTGCCGCGCTGGGCGTGGAGCGGGGCCTGGTGGATGCCGCCATCGCCGAGCAGTGGCCCGAGCCGGAGGAGGCGCTTGCCCTGGCCTCGCAGCTGGCCGAACGGCGGGCCCGCCAGCTGGCGGGGCTCCCGCGGGAAGTCCGCCGCCGCCGGCTGCTCGCCTTCCTGGCCCGGCGCGGCTTCACCGGCAGCAGCGTGTCCGCCCTCGTCACCCGGGTCCTGCGCGCGCCCGCGGGCTGAGCGGCGGGTCTAGGCGGCCCGGATTCGCCTGGCGCGGGCGCGCGGCTTCGCCCGGGCCCCAGAGGAGTACCATCGGCCTCAACGGCACCGGCGCGGCACCGCGCCGCCGCGCGCCGGGCCGTGGCTCGGTGGCGGCGGTGCCGGTATATTCCCCCGCCTATGAAAGCCGCACAGATTCGCCGCCTTTTCCTCGACTATTTCGTCGTCCAGGGGCACCGCGAGGTGCCTTCTTCGTCGCTGCTGCCCGCCGACGATCCCACCCTGCTGTTCACCAACGCCGGGATGAACCAGTTCAAGGGCCTCTTCCTGGGGGTGGAGCGGCGGGACTACGTCCGCGCGGTCACCTGCCAGAAGTGCGTCCGGGCCGGGGGCAAGCACAACGATCTCGAGCAGGTGGGGCACACCACCCGGCATCACACCTTCTTCGAGATGCTGGGCAACTTCTCCTTCGGCGACTACTTCAAGCGGGACGCGATCCGTTTCGCCTGGGAGTTCGTGACGGGGAAGGACTGGCTGGGCATCGCCCCGTCCCGCCTGCGGGTCACCGTCCACCACACCGACGACGAAGCCAGGAAGCTCTGGCGCGAAGTGGCGGGGCTGCCCGACAGCCGGATCTACGGCCTCGGCGACAAGGACAACTTCTGGCAGATGGGAGACACCGGCCCCTGCGGGCCCTGCTCGGAGATCTACGTGGACCTCCGCCAGGGGGCCGGCCCGCCAGCGGAGATCGGGCAGGCCGAGTTCGAGCGGCTGGCCGAGTCCGGCGAGATGCTGGAAATCTGGAACCTGGTCTTCATGCAGTTCGACCGGTCCCAGGACGGCACCCTGACCCCGCTCCCCAAGCCCTCCGTGGATACCGGGGCTGGGCTGGAGCGGATCGCCTCGGTGATGCAGGGCGAGGACTCGAACTTCCACACCGACCTGTTCCGGCCGCTGCTCGAGACCGTGGCCACCCTGGTGGGCAAGCCCTACGACCGGGGCGAGGCGGGCGGCTCGTTCCGGGTCCTGGCCGACCACGCCCGGGCAGTGACGTTCCTCCTGGCCGACGGCGTCTATCCCGGCAACGAGGGCCGCGGCTACGTTCTGCGCCGGATCCTCCGCCGGGGCGTGCGCCACGCCTGGCTGCTGGGCCGGCAGGAGCCCACCCTGGCCCCGCTCACCGCGGTGGTGGTGCGGGAGATGGGCGAGGCGTTCCCCGAACTCCGCGCCAAGGCCCAGTACATCGCCGACGTGACCCGGCAGGAAGAGGAACGCTTCCTCGCGACCATTGACGGCGGCCTCAAGCGGCTGGAGGAGATCTTCGCCACCGGGGTGAAGGTCATCCCCGGCGACGAGGCGTTCCGGCTGTACGACACCTTCGGCTTCCCGATCGACCTCACCCAGATCCTCGCCGGGGAGCACGGCGCCACGGTGGACCTGGCCGGGTTCGAGCAGGC
>CAZCVG010000340.1:0-1074 GCA_964501735.1 uncultured Gemmatimonadaceae bacterium
GGCCGCAGCGTCGAGAGGGTGATCTTCTCCGCCATTTACTTCTCCTGGACCGGCGACACCTCGACGAGGTGGCGCACCTTGAACAGCATGCCCCGAACCGAAGCGTTGTTGGGCAGCTCCGACGACGACTGGTGGCGCTTCAGGCCCAGGGCCTTGAGCGTCCGCCGCATGGTCTCGGGGTGGCCGATGCCGGAGCGGATCTGGGTGATCCGCACCCGGGCGGCGTCCTTCTCCGCCGGAATCTCGGCGGCGTGATACGCGGGGCCCTGGCGGCCGACGACGGGATTGCGGCCCATGGTCTAGACCTCCTGCGGGGCGCGGTAGGCGATCTGGTCCAGCTCGATGCCCCGCTCGCGCGCCACCTGGCGGGCGGTCACCAGCTGCTGGAGCCCGTCGATCGTGGCCCGCACCATGTTGTGGGGGTTGCTCGACCCCAGGCTCTTGGTCAGGATGTCGGTAATCCCGGCGCACTCCAGCACCGCCCGCACCGGGCCGCCGGCGATGACGCCGGTGCCGCTGGCGGCGGGCTTGAGCATGACCCGGCCGGCGCCGTGCTCACCCAGCACCTCGTGCGGGATGGTGGTGCCCAGCCGTGGCATCTCGGCCATGTTCCGCTTGGCCGCCTCGACCGCCTTGCGAACCGCCTCGGAAACCTCGTTGGCCTTGCCGGTGGCGATACCCACCCGGCCCTTGCCGTCGCCCACGGCGACGAGGGCATTGAAGGAGAACCGGCGACCGCCCTTGACCACCTTGGCCACGCGGTTGATCGCCACCACGTTCTCCACGAACTCGCTCTGCTCCCGCTCGCCGCGCTTCTGGCCCCGGTCGCCGCCCCGGCCCCGGCCGCCGCCCTGGCCGCCCCGGCCACCGCCGCCGCCCCGGCCACCCCGGCCGCGTCCGCCGCCGCCGGTGTTCTCGTTCGCGGGCGCGTCGCCCGGCACCTGCGCCTGTCCCTGGTCCGCCATGTCAGAACTCCAGTCCGCCCTCGCGGGCACCATCCGCGACGGCCTTAACCCGTCCGTGATACCGGTAGCCGGCCCGGTCGAACACCACCCTGGTGATCCCGGCGGCCTT
>CAZCVG010000340.1:1174-2298 GCA_964501735.1 uncultured Gemmatimonadaceae bacterium
TTCACCCTGGTAGCGCACGCCCTTGCCCTTGTAGGGCTCGGGCTTGCGGAGGCTGCGGATCTCGGCGGCCACCTGGCCCACCAGTTCCTTGTCCGAGCCTTCGATCTTCACGATGGTATTGTTGTCCACCGTGAACTTGATCCCCGCCGGGGCCGGGTACACCACCGGGTGCGAAAAGCCCAGGGCCAGCTGCAGCCCGGCGGGCTTGGCCTCGGCCTTGAAGCCGACGCCCTGGATCTCGAGCACCTTGGTGAAGCCGGTGCTCACCCCGTCCACCATGTTCTGCACCAGCGTGCGGCTCAGCCCGTGCAGGGCCTTGTGCCGGGCCTCGTCGGAGGGCCGGGTGACCAGCACCTGGGCGCCTTCCACGGCCAGCTTGATGTCCGGGTGGAAGGTGCGGGCCAGCTCCCCCTTGGGCCCCTTGGCGGACAGCCGCTGCCCGTTGAGGGTCACGGTGACGCCCTTGGGCACCGCCACCGGCTTCTTGCCGATTCGCGACATGTTCGCCCCTACCAGACGACGGCGACGAGCTCGCCGCCGAGGTTTGCCGACCGCGCGTCGCGGTCGCTCATGAGGCCCTTGGGCGTGGACACGATGGCCATGCCCAGGCCGTTCTTGACCCGCGGGATCTCGCGCGACTTGACGTAGCGCCGGAGGCCCGGGGTGGAGACCCGGCGCAGCTCGCGGATGACCGGCTGGTCGTTGTGGTACTTCAGGTACAGCCGGAGCACCCCGCGGGCGCCGTCATCGAGGATCTTGAAGTCCGCGATGTAATGGTTGTCGCGCAGCAGCCGGGCCAGCTCGCTCTTCTGGCGGCTCACCGGGATGTCCACGCGCTTGTGCCCGGCCGCGCAGGCGTTCCGGATGCGGGTCAGCATATCCGCGACAGGATCAGTCATGCTCATGGCTCGTCCCCCTACCAGCTGGCCTTGCGCACGCCCGGGATCTCCCCGTGCAGCGCTTTCTCGCGGAAGCAGATCCGGCACAGGCCGAACTTCCGGAGCACCGCCCGGCTGCGGCCGCAGCGCTGGCAGCGCCGCACGGTCCGCACCTTGAATTTCGGCGTGCGCTTGGCGCGCTCGATCCAGCAAGTCTTTGCCATCCAGGTCTCCTCAGGTCACTCC
>CAZCVG010000341.1:0-2287 GCA_964501735.1 uncultured Gemmatimonadaceae bacterium
ACCATCTGGTACAGCATCGCGCCCACCGCGTACAGGTCGGTGCGGGCATCGAGGTCGCCCTGCCCCAGCGCCTGCTCCGGGCTCATGTACTGCGGGGTGCCCACCACGAACCCGGTCTGGGTCTTGTGCCCTTCCCCGTCAATCCGCTTGGCGATGCCGAAGTCCACCAGCAGCGGGCGGCCGGAGGAGGCCTCCAGCATCACGTTGTCAGGCTTGATGTCGCGGTGGATCAGGCCCATCGCGTGGGCGTGGCTGAGCGCGTCCAGCAGGGGCCGGAGGATGCCCAGCGCCCGGTCGGGCGGCAGCGCCCCCTGGCGCCGGAGCAGGGCAGAGAGCGGCTCCCCCTCCACGAAGGGCATGGCGTAGTACACCAGGCCCTCGCCCTCCCCGACGAAGTGGATCGCCAGGATGTTGACATGATTGAGCCGGGCGATGCTCCGGGTCTCCTGCTTGAAGCGCTCGATCATCCCCGAGGACCAGGCGATGTCGGGCTTGAGCACCTTCACGGCCAGCCGCCGCTCCAGCCCGGTATCCCAGACCTCGAACACCTGGGCGAAGCCGCCCTCGCCCAGCAGCCGGCGCACCACATAGTTGGCGCCCAGCGCCTTGGCCAGCCGTCCCGGGATGTCCTGGTCGGCGGCGGCGGCGGCCCGGCTGTCCCCGCGCCCGGTGCGGTTGCCGCAGGCCGGGCAGAACAGGGCCGACTCCGGGACCGGGGTCTGGCAGGTGGCGCAGGGGATGTCGGGCATCGGGGTGGAATCTAGGGGTGAGCCGCGGCGAGGGCGACGGGGCACGGGGCCGGGACTGCCCGGTTCGGCCTGCCCGGCGCCGTCGCCTGTCGCCGGTCACCGGGGACCTGTAGCTTCTCCCCCCATGACCAATCCCGTGCCCCGGCCGGCGACCCGGCAGGTCTCGATCCTCGTCTTCGATGAGGCGGAGGTGCTCGACGTCGCCGGGCCCTACGAGGTGTTCTCGGTGGCCGGCCGCCGCCACGGTCTGGAGCCCTTCACGGTCTCACTCGTGGCCGAGCGGGCCGGCGGGGTCGCCCTCCGCAACGGCTTCGTGGTGCAACCCCACGTCACGCTGGACCAGGCCCCCGCGCCCGCGCTGCTGGTGGTCCCAGGCGGTTACGGCAGCCGGCGCGAGCTGGACAATCCCGTGGTGATCGACTGGATCCGTCGTCAGGCGGCGAGCGCGGAACTGGTGCTCTCCGTGTGCACCGGGTCGCTGCTCCTGGCCAGGGCCGGGATCCTGGACGGCCTCGAGGCGACGACCCACCACCTGGCCCTGCCGCTCCTCCGCGAGCTGGCGCCCAGCGCCGTGATCCGGGAGCGGGAGCGGTTCCTCGACAATGGCCGGGTGATCGTCTCGGCCGGGGTGTCGGCGGGAATCGACATGTCGCTGCACGTGGTGGAGCGGCTGTGCGGGACGGAGGTGGCGGAGGAGACCGCCGTATATATGGAATACCACTGGGACCGGAACGAGGAGGACCTGGCGGACGAGGGGGTATAGGGCCAACCTGTTGCCTGGCCAGCAGTTATCGGGGTTGGCTGGGGTTGAATCCAGCAAGCGACCGCACGACTAATCGTGCGGTTTTTGCTTTCTTGGCCCGTCAGCGTGTTGGTTTATGCGGCCCTGAATGAATAAATGCACGGCGTTTCTTGCAGATTATGCAAATTCTTCTTGACAGTCATTGTACCCGCCCATATACTGTCCCCCGTCGCCGCGCCCCGCGGGCCGGCTGGTGCCAGGATCTCCGGCCCGGGCAGCACCCAGAATCAGCCTGCAGTGGTCCCCACCTGGTGGCCCCCCGTTCCAGGGGGCCAGTCCAGTTCCGGCGATGGTCCCGGGCCCGGCACCGAAGGGCGGGCAATGGTGGAGGCTTCCGCGCCGGCCAACCGGCCGGCGGCGACCGGCACCGGGGTCGCGGCCTGAACGACCGATGCTGGCTGGGGCAGACAGGACATCACACCGTGGCAGGTCGGCGCCGGGCCCGGGCCGAGGCAGGAGCTGGTCGCGCACGCCGGTCTTTCGCGAAGCCCTGGCGTGCTTCCTTCGAGACACACCTTAAGGAGATCCGAGATGCATTCCCTCGCCCTCACCGCGCTCTCCCTCGCGGCGCTGCCGCTGGGCCTGGCGCAGGAGGTGGCCCCGCTGGTTGACTCCCTCGCGGCAGCCCCAGTCGCCGACACCCTCGCGGCCACCGCCGCGGCCGGCCCCTCGCTGGAGCTGTTCACGGTCAACAATCTCTGGATGATGATCGCCACCGGGCTGGTGTTCATCATGC
>CAZCVG010000342.1:0-2287 GCA_964501735.1 uncultured Gemmatimonadaceae bacterium
GCAAGGGCAACTTCAAGGCGCTGTTCGAGTCCATCGAGCGGGAGCAGGCCGCCCGGGGCAACCTCTAGGCCCCGGCGCCACACGGAGACGATCCATGCCGTTCTATCACCAGCTGGGCCAGGTCCCCCGCAAGCGCCACACCGTCTTCCGGCGGCCCGATGGCGGGCTCTACGCCGAGGAGCTGATGGGGCACGAGGGGTTCGTGGGGACGTCGTCCCTCCTGTACCACACCCATCCGCCCACCACGATCAAGTCGGCCCGGCGGCTGCGGGAGGTGGTGTGGGAGGCCGACGAAAGCACCAGCCTCAGGCACCGGCACTTCCTGACCAGCCGCATCCGCAGGGGCGGGAGTCCCACGCTCGACCGCACCCCGCTGCTGTTCAACAGCGACATCGGCATGCTGTACGTGGAGCCGGACGAGAACGACGCCCACTTCTACCGGAACAGCCAGGCCGACGAGTGCGTCTACGTGGTGGAAGGGCAGGGGATCCTCGAGTCGGTCTACGGCGAGCTGCCCTTCCGGCCCGGCGATTACGTGGTCATCCACCGGAACATCCTGCACCGCTGGCGGCTGGACCTCTCGGCCGGCCCGGCCAAGCTGCTGGTGTTCGAGAGCCGGGGCCACATCCGCTTCCCCAAGCGCTATCGCAACGAGTTCGGCCAGCTGCTGGAGGGGGCGCCGTTCTGCGAGCGGGACATCCGCCGGCCCATGGAGCTGCGCCCGCACGACGAAAAGGGAGACTTCCCCCTGCTGGTCAAGCAGTACAACGCCATCAACGAGATGGTCCTGGACCACCACCCCTTCGACGTGGTGGGCTGGGACGGGTACTTCTATCCCTGGATCTTCAACATCCACGACTTCGAGCCGATCGTGGGCCGGATTCACCAGCCGCCGCCGGTGCACCAGACCTTCCAGGGGGACGGCTTCGTGATCTGCTCGTTCTGCCCCCGGCCGTACGACTTCGACCCCAACGCCCTGCCGGCGCCCTACAACCACAGCAACGTGGATTCCGACGAGGTGCTGTTCTACGCCTCCAGCGAGTTCATGAGCCGCAAGGGGATCGAGTACGGCTCGATTACCCACCACCCCGACGGGCTGCCCCACGGCCCCCACCCGGGCCGGGCCGAGGCCTCGATCGGCGCCAAGGCCACCAACGAGCTGGCGGTCATGATGGACTCCTTCCGCCCGCTCCACGTGGCCAAATCCGCCCTGCCCATCGAGGACCCGAATTACCACGTCTCGTGGCTCGACTCGCAGCACGCGCAGTTCAATCCGCCGACCTCGTGAGGGTGACACGGGAGCCCCGGCGCCGGCCATGACCGCCCCGCTGTGGGCGCCCGGCCCCGACCGGGTGGCCCGGGCCAACCTCACCGCGTTCACCGCCCGGTATCGCCCCGGCGCCGACTACCCGGCACTGTGGCGCTGGTCGGTGGACCGGCCTGACGAGTTCTGGCCCGCCGTGTGGGAGTTCTGCGGCATCCTCGCCGACCACGCGGCCGGCGCCAAGCCCTGGACCGCGGTGCTGGAGGGCGGCCACCGGATGGCGCCACCCGATCCGGAACTCGGGCCCCGCTGGTTCCCCGGCGCCCGGCTCAACTTCGCCGAGAACCTGCTCCGCTTCTCCGACGAGCGCGAGGCGCTGGTGTTCTGGAACGAGGAGGGACGCCAGCGGGCCCTGACGTTCGCCGGGTTGAACCGTGAGGTGGAGCGCTGGCGCGCCGCCCTCGCGGCCGAGGGGGTCAAGGCCGGCGACCGGGTGGCGGGGTATCTCCCCAACCTGCCCGAGACCATCACCGCCATGCTGGCGGCCGCGAGCCTCGGCGCGGTCTGGTCGTCCTGCTCCCCCGATTTCGGCGACCGCGCCGTGCTGGACCGGTTCGGCCAGATCGAGCCAGTGGTGCTGGTGGTGGCCGACCGCTACCGCTACGCCGGCAAGATCCACGATCTCACCGAGCGGGTAAGCCGCATCGCCGCCGCCCTCCCGGGGCTCCGGCGGGTGGTGGTGGTAGGGTACGACGGTCCGACGGTCCAACGGTCCGACGGCCCCGGGGCAGCGCCCCGGGACCGCGTCGTCAGGGCGGAACCGTGGCTTGAGCAGGCGAAAGGCCGGACCGCCGGGCCGCCGGTCCGGCTCCCCTTCGACCATCCGCTCTACATCCTCTATTCGTCGGGCACCACCGGGCTGCCCAAGGCGATCGTCCACGGCGCCGGCGGCACCCTGCTGCAGCAGCTCAAGGAGCTGGTGCTGCACACCGACCTCACCCGGGACGACCGGATCTTCTACTT
>CAZCVG010000343.1:0-2267 GCA_964501735.1 uncultured Gemmatimonadaceae bacterium
TCACCTTGCCGCCGGGCGGGGTGTACTTGATGGCGTTGGTGACCAGGTTGAGCAGGAGCTGGCGGATGCGGGCCCGGTCCACCGGTACGATAACCGGGCCGGGGGGCAGTTCAGTGCGCACGGTAATCCCGGGCTCATCGCCGAGGATCCCGGCGGTCTCCGACGCCTCGGCCACCAGGGCGCGCAGGTCCAGCGCCTCCACCGACAGCACCGCGCCGCCCTCGTCGGCCCGGGCCAGGGTGAGGAGGTTCTCCACCATCTCGCTCATCCGGTGGATCTCGGCCAGCACCTCCTCCAGCGACCGCATGGCGCTGGTGGGGGTGCGCGGGTGCAGCATGGCGCGTTCCACCCCCGCCCGGAGGACCATCAGCGGGGTCTTGAGCTCGTGGCTGGCATCGGCGGTGAAGCGCCGGAGGCTGGTGAAGCTCTCCTCCAGCCGGGCCAGCATCCGGTTCATGGTGGTGGCCAGGCGGGCCAGCTCGTCGGCGGAGACCGGGGCCACCCGGCGGTGGAGGTTCTGGCCGTCAGTGATGGCCTCGAGTTCCCCCACGATCCGCTGGAGGGGCCGCAGGCTGGTGTCGGCCAGCACGTACCCCAGCCCGAAGCTCCCGAAGAGAATCAGCGGGGCGATCACCAGCATCGCCTGCAGCAGCTCCTCCTGCCCGAAGGGCACGGCGTCCACCGGGGCGGCCACGAAGAAGCTGGCCGGCCGGTCCCAGACCCCGACCAGCGGCACCTGGGCGTAGCGGAAGGTCTTGCCCTGGCCGGTGATGCGGATGTCGCCCGTGACCGGGGCGGTGGAGGCCACGGTATCGGCGGCGATGGGGATGCGGGACAGCACCGGGAAGCTGAGGCCCTTGGCGGCGTCGTTCCGGAAGATGGGGACCTGGTCGGGATTGAACACGATGACGTAGTCGCGGATGCCGTCGAGGAACCCGCCCACCGCGCCCAGCAGGATGGGGGTCTCCTCCGGCCCCAGGGTGCGGCCCAGCTGGCGCTGGAAGCCGAGGAAGTACTGGGCCGCGAGGCTCCCCTGCAGGGCCAGGCGCTCGTCCAGCTCGCGCAGGCTGGAGCGCCGGCGCTCGAAGTAGAGCGCCGCCCCGAAGGCCGCCACCGAGACCACCAGGGCGATGGCGTACCAGAGGGTCAGGCGACGGCGGATGGATGGCACGGGCTACTCCTTCACCACGTACCCGACCCCGCGCACGGTGTGGATGAGCCGGGTGTCGCTGTCGCTGTCCACCTTCTTGCGGAGCCGGTTGATCACCACGTCCACGATGTTGGTGCCGGGATCGAAGTGATAGTCCCAGGCATACTCGGTGATGAGCGTGCGGGACATCACCCGCCCGGCGTGGCGCATCAGGTACTCCAGGACGGCGTACTCCTTGGGGGTGAGGTCAATGCGCCGGCCGGCGCGGGTGACCTCGCGGCTGCCGAGGTCGAGCTCGAGGTCGCCCACCCGCAGGGCCCGGGGCGCCATCTGCTTGGGCCGGCGGCCGAGGGCCTCCACCCGGGCCAGCAGCTCCTCGAAGGAGAAGGGCTTGGTGACGTAGTCGTCGGCGCCGGCGCGGAGGGCCTGGACCTTGAAGTCCACCGAGTCCTGGGCGGTGAGCACCAGGATGGGGGTGGTGTTACCGCGGTCGCGCAGGGTGCGCAGCACCTCGAAGCCGGTCATGCCGGGGAGGCGGAGGTCGAGGATCAGCAGGTCGTAACCGGCCTGCGAGGCGGCGGCCAGCGCCTCGGCGCCGTCCGCCACCAGGTCGGCCTGGAACCCCTGCTCCTGGAGGCCCCGCAGCACGTACTGCCCCACGGTGCGGTCATCCTCGACCACGAGGATCTTCATGCCCGCCCCGTGGTCCGCTGCCGCACCGGGAGGAAGACCCGGAAGAGCGAGCCCCGCGACGGCATGCTCTCCACCTCGATGCGCCCGCCGTGCTCGGCCACGATGCCGTAGCACACCGAGAGCCCCAGGCCGGTGCCCCGGCCGGGCGGCTTGGTGGTGTAGAAGGGCTCGAAGATCTTGGGCAGGTCGGCGCGGCTGATGCCGGCCCCGTTGTCCTCGATCTCCACCTCGACCTCGTCGGGATGCACGGTGCCCACGTGGGAGCGCACCGTCAGCGCCCCGCCCTCCTCCATGGCGTCGAGGGCGTTGAGCATGATCGCCATGAACACCTGGATCAGCTGCTCGGCGTTGGCGTGCAGGGTGGGCAGGTCTTCCGCCAGCTCGCGGCTCACCTCGATCTTCCGGAAGCGCTCATGGTGCTTCA
>CAZCVG010000344.1:0-2245 GCA_964501735.1 uncultured Gemmatimonadaceae bacterium
GACCCGGGCTACGCGCGCTACTTCGCGTACCTGAACCTGTTCGTGGCCTTCATGCTGGTCCTGGTGCTGGGCGCCAGCTTCCCGGTGATGTTCATCGGCTGGGAGGGCGTGGGGCTCTGCTCCTACCTGCTCATCGGCTTCTGGTTCACCGAGAAGGCCAACGCCGACGCCGGCAAGAAGGCGTTCATCGTCAACCGGATCGGCGACTTCGGGTTCCTGCTGGCCATGTTCCTCATCTGGCAGGCCTTCGGCAGCCTGGACTTCCAGGCGGTGTTCGGGGCCGCGCCCCAGCGGCTGGAGGCGGGCGGGACGATCGTCACCCTGATCACCCTGTTCCTGTTCCTCGGCTGCGCCGGCAAGTCGGCCCAGATCCCGCTCTACACCTGGCTGCCCGACGCCATGGCCGGCCCCACCCCGGTCTCGGCCCTGATCCACGCCGCCACGATGGTGACCGCCGGGGTCTACCTGGTGGCCCGCTCCAACGTGCTGTTTGCGCTGGCGCCGGCCAGCCAGACGGTGGTGGCCGGGGTGGGGGCGCTCACCGCCCTGTTCGCAGCGACCATCGGCCTCCGCCAGTACGACATCAAGAAAGTGCTGGCCTACTCCACCGTGTCCCAGCTGGGCTACATGTTCGTCGGCGTGGGGACGGGGGCCATCACCGCCGGCATCTTCCACCTGGCCACGCACGCGTTCTTCAAGGCGCTGCTCTTCCTCGGCGCTGGCAGCGTGATCCACGCGATGCACCACGCCTATCACGCCACCCACCGGCACGACGACCCGCAGGACATGCGCAACATGGGCGGCCTGGGCCGGTACATGCCGGTGACCGCCGGGCTCATGATCCTGGCCACCCTGGCCATCGCCGGCATCCCGCCGTTCGCCGGGTTCTTCTCCAAGGACGAGATCCTGGCCTTTGCGTTCGGGCGGGGGGCGCACCAGCCGGTCTTCCTGGTGTTCTGGGGGATGGGGGCCGTGGCGGCGTTCCTCACGGCGTTCTACATGGCCCGGCTCATCGCCATGACCTTCTTCGGCACCAACCGCACCGGCGAGGCGGAGCAGGGGCACCTGCACGAGGCGCCCTGGATCATGACCGGCCCGCTGGTGGTGCTGGGGCTGCTCAGCCTGGGCGGCGGGTGGCTCAACCTGCCCGAGTTCGCCCACGGCCTGGGCCGGCCCGAGCTGCTGCACCACTGGCTCCAGCCGGTGCTGGAGGCGGGAGACCGGGTCAGTGCCTCGCTCGGCACCGCCGCCTCGCTTCCCGACCACACCACCGAGCTGGTCCTGGTGGGGCTGGCCGTGGCCATCGCGGTGGTGGGGCTGGCGCTGGGGTGGGTGGTGACCCTCCGGGTCCGCATCCTCCCGGCTCACGACGCCCCGGCCGAGCAGGGCTTCTGGAAGGTGCTGTACCACAAGTACTACGTGGACGAGCTCTACGACGCGGCCGTGGTCCGGCCGCTCGAGGCCCTCTCGCGGGTGGTGCTCTGGAAGCGGGTGGACCAGCGGCTCATTGACGGGGCCGGCGTCAACGGCGCCGCGGGGGTCTCCCGCGCCCTCGGCTGGCTGGGCAGCCGGCTCCAGTCGGGCCAGGTGGGCGTCTACGTGGTGATGTTCCTCGTGGGTGCGCTGTACGTCCTGGGCATGGCGGCCTGGCGATGAGCGCGCGCCCCGATGGCGGCCTGAACCGGAACGCCGATGACTGAATTCCTGCACTCCGTCGGCTACGGCCGCTGGATCCTGGATGCCCTGCTGCTGGTGCCGCTGGTGGGCGTCCTGCCCATGCTCTTCCTCCCGGCCGCCCGGGCGAAGCACGTGGCCCTGGTGGTGACGGTGGTGGAGTTCGTGCTCTCGCTCGGGCTCTGGTGGGCCTTCGACCAGACCGATCCCACCATGCAGTTCATGGTGGACGTGCCGTGGATGGCCCAGTGGGGCATCCACTACGCGCTGGGGCTCGACGGCCTGTCGCTGTTCATGGTGCTGCTCTCCACCGGCATCATGCCGCTGGCGGTCCTCAGCAGCTTCCACTACATCGAGCAGCGCGAGCGGCTGTACTACGGCCTCCTGCTCACCCTGCTCACCGGCATGCTGGGGGTGTTCCTGGCCCTCGACATGTTCCTCTTCTACGTCTTCTGGGAAGTGATGCTGATCCCGATGTACTTCATCATCGGGATCTGGGGCGGCAAGAACCGGCTGTACGCGGCGATCAAGTTCTTCATCTACACGATGGCCGGCTCGCTGCTGATGCTGG
>CAZCVG010000345.1:0-2228 GCA_964501735.1 uncultured Gemmatimonadaceae bacterium
GCCCTGCTGGCGGCCAACATCCTCGCCTTCGGCGAGGGCTTCACCGCGCTGGCCAAGGCCGGGGTGCCGGTCCGCAAGGCGCTGGAGGTGCTCAACGCCTCCTCGGGGCGGTCGTTCGTGACCGAGTCCCTGGTGCCCGACCGGGTGCTCACCGGCGCCTGGCCCAACACCTTCCGGCTGGCGCTGCTGGACAAGGACATCGCCATCGCGGTGGGATTCCTCGAAAGCCAGGGTGTCGCCGCCCCGGTGCTCCACCTGGTCGGCGAGCTGTTCCATGCCGCCCGCGCCCAGCTGGGCGAAGGGGCGGACTACCTCGAGGCGATCCGCCTGCAGGAGCGGCAGGCGGGCGCGGAGATCCGGGGCTGATGGCCGACTGGGCCACCACCGAACGCCTGCCGGTGCGCGTGACGCTGGCCGAGGGCCTGGTCATCGCCGGCGAGATTCACCTGCAGCCGCGGGTGGCCTGGCGGGACGGGCCGGAGACGCCGCTGGAGATGCTCAACCGGGAGGATGCCTTCTTCCCGATGACGCTCGGCCCGAAGGACGTGGTCTTCGTGGCCAAGTCCCAGGTGGCCGCGCTCGGCTTCCGGCCGGCGGCGGAGGAAGCCGACCTCGCCCGGCAGTCGGCCATGCGCACCATTCCCCTGGAAGTGATGCTCATCGGCGGCACCGAGCTGCGGGGCGTGGCGGTCAGCGAGCTGCCCCCGACCCGGAGCCGGCCTATCGATTTCCTGAACGACTCGGCGACGTTCTTCCTGCTGGTCACCGAGGACGGCCACGTCTGCCTCAACCGGCGATTCGTCCGCGTCGCCCGCCCCCTCTCCTAGAACTCTCCGTGGCCCGACTCGACCGCGTCATCCAGGCCCTCTTCGAACGCAAGGCGCAGGCGCTGGTGCTGGCGCCCGGCAAGCCCGCCAGCCTGCTGCTTGACGGCGGCACTCAGCCGGTCACCCAGCCGCTGGCCGGCCCCAACATCCTGCCGTTCATCCGGGAGATCGCCGCTCCGCCCGACCAGGCCCGGCTGGAGGGCTCGGTGGCGTTCACCTTCACCTACGACTCCCCCGCCGGCCGGGTCTCGGTGGAGGCGGTGCCGGAGAGCGACGGCCTCCATGTCCTGATCCGGCCCGAGGGCGGGGAGGCCGCATCCCCGGCCGGGGTGGCCAGCGTGGCTGCGGACCCGCCGGCCGGGCGGGCGGGTGTGGCGGCCGGCTCGGCGCGGGCCGAGCTGGACCGGCTGCTCCGGCTCACCGCGGAAACCGGCGCCTCGGACCTGCACCTGCGAACCGGGGAGCGGGCGATCCTCCGCCGCGACGGGGAACTGCTCCGCCAGGACGGCCCCGAGCTGGACGCGGCCAGCATCGAGGCGATGCTCATCAGCATCATGCCCACCCCCGACCAGTCGGCGTTCCGCGAGAGTGGCGACGCCGACTGGGCCTACGAGATTCCCGGCCTGGCCCGGTTCCGGGCCAACGCCGCCCAGGAGCGCCGCGGCCCGATGGGGGTCTTCCGGGTCATCCCGTCGCGCATCCTCTCCGCCGACGAGCTGAACCTCTCCCCCGACATCCAGCGGCTGGCGATGCTCACCAAGGGGCTGGTGCTGGTGACCGGCCCAACCGGCTCGGGCAAGTCCACCACCCTGGCCGCACTGATCGACCTGGTCAACCGCACCCGCACCGACCACATCCTCACCATCGAGGACCCGATCGAGTTCGTGCACCCGCCCAAGAAGTGCGTGGTGACCCAGCGGCAGGTGGGGCAGCACACCCGGTCCTTCAAGGCCGCGCTCCGGGCCGCCCTGCGCGAGGACCCGGACGTCATCATGGTGGGCGAGATGCGGGACCTCGAGACCGTCTCCATCGCCATCGAGACCGCCGAGACCGGGCACCTGGTCTTCGGCACGCTGCACACCACCACGGCCGCCTCGACCATTGACCGGATCATTGACCAGTTCCCGGTGGACCGGCAGGCGCAGGTCCGCGTGATGCTGGCGGAGTCGCTCAAGGGGGTCATCGCCCAGGTGCTCTGCCGGAAGATCGGCGGGGGGCGGGCGGCGGCGAAGGAGGTCCTGCTTACCATCCCGGCGGTGTCCAACCTGATCCGCGAGGGAAAGACCTTCCAGATCCCCAGCATCATGCAGACCAACCGCAAGGCCGGCATGGTCACCCTGAACGACGCCCTGCTGGAGCTGGTGGAGCAGAAGGCCGTGGAGCCGGCGGAGGCCTACATGC
>CAZCVG010000346.1:0-2216 GCA_964501735.1 uncultured Gemmatimonadaceae bacterium
TCCTCCCCATCGCAGCCCTGCTGGTAGAGCGCCGCCGCCCGCCGGGGATCGGTGCCCACACCGCGTCCCCGTTCGAAGCGGATGCCGAGCAGGAGGCAGGCCCGGGTGGCGCCGATGGCGCAGCCGCGGGTGAGGTCGCGCACCACCACGTCGCTGTTGGGAATCACCCCGCTGCCGTCGGCATAGGCCTCGGCGGAGCGCAGGCAGCCTTCGCCGTCGCCCGCCTCACAGGCGCGGCGGAAGAGCTGCGCCGCGCGGCCCAGGTCAATGTTGCGGCTGATCCCGCGGGTGTACCACACGCCCAGCCGGGTGCACGCCTCGGGCGCCCCCCGGTCACAGGCCGAGAGCAGGATGCGCTCGGCCTGGTTCTGGTCCTGGGAGACGCCGTCGCCCCGGGCCATCCGCTCGGCCAGCTGGATGCAGGCATCGCCCAGCCCGCCCTGGCACCGGCCGGTGAGTTCGGGGATGGTCTGGCCCGCCAGCGGGGAGGCCACCAGGAGGAGCAGCGGCGCGAGCCACCTCATTCGCCCCGGTCCCCCCGCTTGAGCTTGAGGGTGCGGGCCGGGGTCATCGCGTCGAAGCCGAAGCGCTCGCGCACCCGGTCCACCGCGCTGGTCAGCTCCCGGAGGCGGGTGCGCTCCGCCGGCTCGAACAGGTCGGCGGGCGCGGAGGCGCCCAGGTTGGTGGCGGCGACCCCGATGAGCCGGACGCCCTGGCGCCGGCGCCGGGCGTCGGCAAAGGCCGGCCCGAAGAGGGCCCGGGCGGGCTCGAGCAGCTCGCGGTCCAGGTCGGTGGGCTGGGGCAGGGTCCGGCGCCGGGTGACGGTGTGAAAGTCCCCGTGGCGCAGCTTGAGCACCACGGTCCGGGCTACCAGCCCTTCGTCGCGCAACTGGGCGGCGATCAGGCCGACGAAGCGGACCAGCAGGCTGTCGAGATACTCGGGCTCGGTGGCGTCGTGGGCCAGGGTGGTCTCGCGGCTCACCGAGCGGGCCGGGCGCCCGGCGTGCAGGGCGGTAGTACCGTTGCCCTCGGCCCGCCACTTGAGCTCGCGGGCGAAGTCTCCCACCAGCCGGGCCAGCGCCGGCTCATCGAGCTGCTGAACCTGGGCCACGTCGGTCAGGCCCACGCGCCGGAGCTTCTCGGCGGTGCGGGGCCCGATCCCCGGCAGTGCCCTGAGCTCCAGGCCGGCCAGGAAGCCGCGCTCCCAGCCGGCCCGCACCTCGCAGACGCCGCGCGGCTTGGCGTAGTCGCTGGCCAGCTTGGCAATCATCCGGTTGGGCCCGATGCCGATGCTGGAGTCGAGCCCGGTGCGCCGCTGGATGGCGGCGCGCAGCCGCTCCGCCACCGGCAGCAGGGACACCGGGTAGAGCGCCTCGGTGCCGGTGAAATCGAGATACCCCTCGTCCAGGGATGCCATGGCGACGACCGGGGAGAACTCCTGCAGCACGTCACGCACCGCCCGAGAGGCGTCCCGGTAGTGGCGGAAGGAACCCTTGAAAAAGGTGGCATCGGGGCAGAGCCGTGCCGCCCGCGCGATGGGCATGCCGGCCCGCACCCCGAAGGCCCGGGCGGCGTAGCTGGCGGACTGCACCACCCCGCGCGATTCCCGCCGGCCGCCCACCACCAGGAGGGCGACGTCTCGCAGCTCGGGGTGGCGCTGCCGGCACACCTCGACGAAGAAGGCGTCGAGATCCACGTGGAGGAGGCGGGGGGCCATCCCGGAAAATAGGCGGGTGTCCGCGGCGGGGCCGCGCCCTTTCCGGCCTGTCCCGGTGGTGATACTCTTTCCCCTGCTCACGACCCGACACCAGGAGTCCCCATCATGATGCCCAGCAAGGGCCTGCAACAGGCCATGAACGACCAGATCCGCAAGGAATTCGAGTCCGCCTACGTGTATCTCTCGATGGCCGCCTGGATGGAGGACCAGAACCTCCCGGGCTTCGCCGCCTGGCTCCGCCAGCAGGCCCGGGAGGAAGGGATCCACGCCATGAAGATCTTCGATCACCTGGTGGACCGGGGCTGCCGGGTGCGGCTGCAGCCGCTGGGCGGCCCGGCGACCGACTTCAAGTCCTCGGTGGACGTGTTCGAGAACGTGAAGAAGCACGAGCAGGGCGTGACCGCGAGCATCAACGAGCTCTACGGCCAGGCGCTCGCCGAGCGCGACTACGCCAGCCAGGTGTTCCTCGAGTGGTTCATCACCGAGCAGGTGGAGGAGG
>CAZCVG010000347.1:0-2208 GCA_964501735.1 uncultured Gemmatimonadaceae bacterium
GCTGGTCTCGATGGTGTTCGTGTACCGCTCGTTCTACGGGATGCGGATCGAGCAGAAGGCCTAGACCGGCCCCGCGCGGTCTCGCCGTGACGGAAGCGAAGGGCGGCTCGGGTCGAGCCGCCCTTCCTTCTTGTCCGGCCGGGCCGTATCCTAGGACATCCCCCCCGTTACCCACGCCGGAGCCGTCATGCGCCGCACCGTTCTCCTGCTCGCCGCCAGTGTGCTCGCCGCGGCACCCCTCCTTGCCCAGACCGACGCCGACGTTGCCCGGAGCGTGGACCGGCTGGCGCAGACGTTCATCGCCATCCGCCAGGACATCCACCGCCACCCCGAACTCGGGAACCGGGAGACCCGCACCGCCGAGCTGGTCGCCCGGCATCTCAGGAGCCTGGGAATGGAGGTGCGAACCGGGGTGGCCCGGACCGGGGTGATCGGCGTGCTGCGGGGTGGGAAGCCGGGGCCGGTGGTGGCCATCCGGGCGGACATGGACGGCCTCCCGGTGACCGAGCAGACCGACCTCCCCTTCCGCTCGCTGGACAGCGTCACCTACCTCGGCCGCCCCACCGGGGTCTCCCACGCCTGCGGCCACGACACCCACGTCGCGGCCCAGCTGGGGGTGGCCAGCGTGCTGGCGGGGATGAAGGCCCAGCTCACCGGCACGGTGGTGTTCCTCTTCCAGCCGGCCGAGGAGGGCCCGCCGCCGGGTGAGGCGGGCGGGGCGTCCCTCATGCTGGCCGAGGGGGCCCTCCGGGATCCCCGGCCCGACCTGATCCTCGCCTTTCACGCCAACGGCTCGCCTCCCGACGCCGAGGGGGACGATGAGCGGCTGGGCCGGGTGTCCTATACGCCGGGGCCCGCGTTCGCGGCCTCGACCCGCTGGTCGGCCAGGATTACCGGCCGGCAGGCGCACGGCTCCACCCCGCACCTCGGCATTGACGCCGCGGTCACCGCCTCACAGGTGGTGCTGGCGCTGCAGACCATCCGGTCGCGCACCCTGTCGCCGTTCTCCGACAACGTGGTCACGGTGGGGGTGATGCGG
Organism: uncultured Gemmatimonadaceae bacterium; assembly: GCA_964501735.1. Classification (GTDB taxonomy): domain Bacteria; phylum Gemmatimonadota; class Gemmatimonadetes; order Gemmatimonadales; family GWC2-71-9; genus JADJOM01. Next base: position 1,040 of record CAZCVG010000347.1, read on the forward strand.
GGCGGGGACCGCCACAACATCATCCCGGGGGAGATGCTGCTCGAGGGCACCATCCGCACCTTCCATGACGGGGACCTGGACACCATCGAGCGGCGGATGCGGGAGATCTTCGACGGCATCACCCGGGCCGCCGGGGCGGGGTTCACCATCGAGTTCGACCGCTCCCATCCGATGACCGTGAATGACAGCGGCCTGGCCCGGCGGTTTGCCCCGGTGCTGGCCCGGGTGGCGGGGGCCGGGAACGTGCGGGTGGCCCCGCCGCTCACCGGGGCGGAGGACTTCTCGTACTTTGCCCGGGAGGTGCCGGGGTTCTACATCCGGATCGGCGCGGTCCCGGAGGGGCGGCAGTCCGGCGGCCACCACACCCCGACCTTCTACGCCGACGACCAGACCGTTCCCCACGCCATGCGCATCATGACCGCGCTGGTGCTGGAGGGGCTGCGCACCCCCCGGCCGTAGGCTGACCCCGTCGTCAGGGAAGCGGCACAGGAGACCACAGGAGAACATATGAGATTCCGAACCCTCGCCATCCTCGCCGTGTGGCTGCTGCTGGTCCCGTCCCTGGCCGCCCAGGCACCCGGCGGATCGCTGCGCGCCGAATCCGGCGTCCTCCGTGCCCGGGCGGCGCTGGTCGCACCCGCCTCGGGCGCCATCCCAGCCGGGCTCGGCGAGTCGGTGGCCGTGGTCGCCCGCAGCCAGCGGCGCCACGGCGTCGTCCTGATGCTGGTCGGCGCGGCCGGCATCGTCACCGGCATCATCGTGGACGAGTCCATCGTCACCATCGCCGGGGCCGGGGTGGCCGGGTTCGGGCTCTATCTCTATCTCGACAGCGGGGGGAAGGTGGGAATGCGGTTGCCGCTGCCCTGAACTGGCAGGAGGGCAGGTTCGTTGTCCCGGGGAACGGACCCGAGAGGTCGCCCAGGGAGTTCGCGCCCGTTGTAGCGGCGCGCGGCATGCCCCTCCCCGTCTTGAGTGTTCCCCGCGCGCGCGGTGATGAACCGGTCCTGGTGTCTCGGGCGGCTCGTGCCGCCTCACATCCATCATCACTGGCTGGCAGTCAGACGGGTCGAGCGCGCACCTGGTCGCTGCTTGCTGGCAGTCAGACGGGCCGAGTGCGCACTCGGTCGCTGCTTGCTAGCAGTCAGACGGGCCGAGCGCGCACTCGGTCG
>CAZCVG010000348.1:0-2196 GCA_964501735.1 uncultured Gemmatimonadaceae bacterium
TCACGGTGCGCTCCCTGGGCGAGCTCAAGACCCCGGCCGAGTTCGCCGAGATGACCGTGTCCAGCGTGGGCGGCGAGCTGGTCAAGCTCAAGGACCTGGCCCGGGTGGAGCTGGGCGCGGAGGATGAGCGCAGCACGCTGCGCTACAAGAGCGCCAATGCCCTCGGGCTCGGCGTGGTGCGCCAGTCCAAGTCCAACCTGCTGGCGGTGTCCGACGCCATCACCGAAGCACTGCCCGCCATCCGGGAGGCGCTGCCGCCGGGGGTGGTGCTGGAGGTGGCCTTCAACGAGGCGGTGTTCGTCGAGCGGTCCATCCAGGAGGCCCAGGAATCGCTGGTGATCGCGGCGGCCCTGGTGGTGCTGATCATCCTGGCGTTCCTGCGGAACCTCCGGGCCACGATCATCCCCGGCCTGGCCATCCCGACGTCCATCATCGCGACCTTCGCGGTGATGTTCTTCCTCGGCTTCACCATCAACAACCTCACCCTGCTGGCGCTCACCCTGGCCATCGGCATCGTGGTGGACGACGCGATCATCGTGCTGGAGAACGCCTACCGCCACCAGGAGGAGCTGCACGAGGATCCCATCACCGCGGCCACCAACGGCACCCGCGAGATTGCCTTCGCGGTCATCGCCACCACGATCGCCCTGGTGGCCGTGTTCACCCCCCTGGCCTTCCTGCAGGGCAACACCGGCCGCCTGTTCAACGAGTTCGGGATCGCGGTGGCCGGCGCGGTGATCATCTCCGGCTTCGTGGCCCTGACGCTCACACCGATGCTGTGCGCCCGGATCCTCCGGGTGCCGCAGAGCCACGGGGCGCTGTACCAGGCCCTGGAACGCGGCTTCGACGGGCTGGCCAGCGGCTACAGCCGCTCGCTGGGCTGGGCGCTCAGGCACCGGGGGCTGGTGGTTCTCCTGGCGGTGGGCAGCGCGCTCTCGGCGGTGTTCATCTTCAAGTCGCTCAAGCGCGAGTTCGTGCCGCCGGAGGACAAGGGCTGGTTCCTCACCTTCGGCATCGCGCCGGAGGGCTCGACCATCGCCTACACCGACAGCTACCAGAAGCGGCTGGAGGAAATCCTCAGCCGCACCGAGGGCATCGAGAGCTACTTCAGCGTGGTGGGCGGCTTCATGGGCACTCCCGCCCGCGCCATCCTCTTCGCCGAGCTGGACGACTGGGAGACCCGCACCCGTTCGGTGGAGGAGATCATCGGCGAGGTGCAGCCCCAGTACTTCGGGGTGCCCGGCATGATGGCCTTCGCCTCGAATCCCACCGCCTTCGGCGGCTTCGGCAAGCCGCTCCAGTTCGTGGTGCAGCACCCCAACTTCGACAGCCTGATCCGCGGGGTGGACACCCTGGTCAAGCGGGCCCGGCTGGTGCCCGGGCTGCTCAACGTGGACACCGACCTCCGGGTCAACAAGCCGGAGCTGACCCTGAGCTTCGACCGCGACCGGGCCGAGGATCTCGGCGTGCCGGTGCGGGACGTGGCCGGCGCCCTGCAGACCCTGCTCGGCGGCCGGCGGATCAGCACCTTCACCCGGGACAACAAGCAGTACGATGTCATCGCCCAGCTGGAACCGCGGGAGCGGGCCACGCCGTCGGACATGACCGGCATCTACGTGCGGGGCCGGGGCGGCGCCCTGATCCAGCTCGACGCGGTCGGCACGGTGCGGGAGGGCGTGGGCCCGAGCCAGCTCAACCATTTCAACCGGGTGCGCTCCGCCACCGTGGACGCCAACCTGGCCCCCGGGTTCACCATGGGCGAGGCGCTGGACTCCATGAACGCCCTGGCCCGGGAGGTGTTGCCGCGGGGCTCCAGCACGGCGCTCGCGGGCGAGACCCGCGAGCTGGCCGAGTCAGGCGGGGCCCTGTACTTCGCCTTCGTGCTGGCGCTGGTGGTGGTCTTCATGGTGCTGGCCAGCCAGTTCGAGTCGCTGATCCACCCCTTCACCGTGCTGCTGGCGGTGCCGCTCGCCATCACCGGGGCGCTGCTCACGCTGCTGCTCTGGAAGTCCACCATCAACCTCTACAGCCAGATCGGCATGATCCTGCTGATCGGGCTGGTGACCAAGAACTCGATCCTGCTGGTGGAGTACGCCAACCAGCTCCGGGAGAAGGGGCTGGAAACCTTCGCGGCGGTCCGCGAGGCCGGCCGGATCCGGCTCCGGCCCATCCTGATGACCTCGGTGGCGACCATCA
>CAZCVG010000349.1:0-2196 GCA_964501735.1 uncultured Gemmatimonadaceae bacterium
CAGTTCTTCGTCAAGCCCGGCACCGACGACCACTGGTTCGAGGCCTGGCGGGAACTCCGCATGGCCTGGCACCGGGACATCGGCCTGGCCCCGGCCCGGCTGCGCTGGCACCAGCACGGCCCCGGGGAGCTGGCCCATTACGCCAAGGCCGCCTACGACATCGAGTACGAGTTCCCCTTCGGCTGGAACGAGATCGAAGGCATCCACAACCGGAGCGGTTACGACCTGGGCAAGCACCAGGAGTACTCGGGCAAGAAACTGGAGTACTTCGACCAGGCCGCCAACGAGCGCTTCCTGCCGTACATCGTCGAGACGTCCGCCGGCGCCGACCGCGTCACCCTGACCCTGCTGGTGGACGCGTACCGGGAGGAGGAGGTCGAGGGCGAACCCCGGGTGGTGCTGGGCTTCCACCCGTCGGTGGCGCCGATCAAGGCGGCGGTGCTGCCGCTGGTCAAGAAGGACGGCATGCCCGAGCTGGCCGACCGGCTCTACCACGATCTCAAGCGCCGCTTCCCCTGCTTCTATGACGACAGCGGCGCCATCGGCCGGCGCTACCGGCGCATGGACGAGGCCGGCACCCCGTTCTGCTGCACGGTGGACGGCCAGACCGCCGAGGACGGCACGGTGACCGTCCGCGAGCGCGACGCCATGACCCAGGTCCGGGTGCACCAGGACCAGCTGGCCGCCTGGGTCCAGGACCGCCTGGCCTAGCCGCCGCCGACTCCACGGCGGGGCCCAGGCGCCACGGTGGAGCAGGGAACCCACACCGCGATACGGAACCCCCGGCGTCGGACTTCTCCCTAGTGATGCTCCCGCGGAGCGGCTAGGGTTCCGGCGGGGCGGCCGCAAGCCGCCTCGCCCCCGGCGACTTCCCCACGCGCCTCACCTGGAGCCTCCCCGTGCCCCGCGAACGCTCGAAGGATTCCCACCGGACCAGCATCAAGGGCCGCGCGCTCAAGCCCGAGAGTCTCATGATGAGCTACGGGTACGACCCGGCGCTCTCGGAAGGGGCGATCAAGTGCCCGATCTTCCAGACCTCCACCTTCGTCTTCGAGAGCGCCGAGGCGGGCAAGGCCTTCTTCGAGGTGGCCTATGGGCTTCGGGAGCGCCGGGAGGATGAGGCGGCGGGGCTGATCTACAGCCGGCTCAACAACCCGGACCTGGAGGTCCTGGAGGATCGCCTGACCCTCTGGGATGGCGCCGAGGCCTGCACGGTCTTCGAGAGCGGCATGGCCGCCATCAGTACCACCCTGCTGGCCTACGCCCGCCCCGGCGACGTGATCCTCTACAGCCGGCCGCTCTACGGCGGTTCCGACCACCTGCTGCACCACTTCTTTTCGCAGTACGGGGTCACCGCGCTCCCGATGGAAGCGGGCGTGCCGCTGGCGGAGATCGAGGCCGGACTCATTCAGGCCGTGGCCGGCCGGCCGGTGGCCGCGCTCCTGATCGAGACCCCGGCCAACCCCACCAATGCGCTGGTGGACATCCGGGCGGTGTCCGCCCTCGCCCGGCGGCTGCAGCAGGGCGACCGCCGGCCCGTGGTGGTGGTGGACAACACCTTTCTCGGGCCCCTGTGGCAGCAGCCACTCAAGCACGGCGCCGACCTGGTGGTCTACTCGGCGACCAAGTTCCTCGGCGGGCACAGCGACCTGATCGCGGGCGCCTGCCTGGGGTCGCTGGAGGCCCTGGCGCCGGTGCGCGCCTTGCGGACCTTCCTGGGCACCATGGCCGGTCCCTGGACCGGCTGGCTGCTGCTCAGGAGCCTCGAGACCCTCAAGATGCGGATGACCGCCTCGATGAAGAACGCCCGCTACGTGGCCGACTTCCTCCGTGACCACCCGCGGGTCCGGGTGGTGCACTACCTCGGCCACCTCGAGCCCGGGCATCCCATGTACGAACTCTACCGCCGGCAGTGCACCGCGCCGGGCTCGCTCATTGCCTTCGAGGTCGAAGGGGGCGAGGCGGGGGCCTTCCGGTTCCTGAATGCCCTGACGCTGGTGAAGCTGGCGGTCAGCCTGGGTGGCACCGAGTCGCTCGCGGAGCACCCCTTCAGCATGACCCACGCCGATGTGCCGGCGGAGGCCAAGCTCCGCCTCGGTGTCACGGAGGGGCTGGTGCGCCTGTCGGTCGGGGTCGAGCATTTCGAGGACATCCTGGCCGACCTGGGCCAGGCCCTGGAGGCCGTGTGAGGCCATG
>CAZCVG010000350.1:0-2195 GCA_964501735.1 uncultured Gemmatimonadaceae bacterium
CGTCGAAGATGGTGTCGCCGGCCCGGGTGTCGCCCACGCTCCGGGTGTTGGCCACCACGTAGCCCACCTCCCCGGCCTCGAGCATCCCGGTGGGCCGCTGGCCCAGCTGCAGGTAGCCCACCTCGTCCACCACGTAGACGTCGTCCGGATGGGCACCGAAGGCGATCTCCATCCCCTCCCGCAGCGTCCCGTCCACCACCCGCACGCTGGGGATGGCGCCCCGGTACCGGTCGAAATAGGAATCGAAGATCAGTGCCCGGAGCGGGGCGTCGGGCTTGCCGCGGGGCGGCGGGACGCGCTCCACCACCGCCTCGAGCAGGTCGGGGATGCCGGTGCCTTCCTTGGCGGAGACCGTCAGGATCTCCTCCCGCCGCGAGCCGATCAGGTCCATGATCTCCCTGGCCCGGCGCTCCGGCTCCGCTCCCGGCAGGTCGATCTTGTTGAGGACCGGGATGATCTCCAGGCCGGCATCGAGCGCCAGGAAGAGGTTGGACAGGGTCTGGGCCTGCACGCCCTGCGAGGCGTCCACCACCAGGATGGCGCCCTCGCACGCGGCCAGCGAGCGCGACACCTCGTAGGTGAAGTCCACGTGCCCGGGGGTGTCGATCAGGTTGAGCTCGTAGTCCTGGCCGTCCCGCGCCCGGTAGGTCATCCGGACCGCGTTGAGCTTGATCGTGATCCCGCGCTCGCGCTCGAGGTCCATCGTGTCCAGCAGCTGCTCGCGCATGAGCCGCTTCTCGACGGCGCCGGTGGCTTCGATCAGCCGGTCGGCGAGGGTGCTCTTGCCGTGGTCGATGTGCGCGACGATGCAGAAATTGCGGATTCGTGCCTGCTTCATGGCGGGTAAGATAAGGGGTGGGGGGAGGCCCCGGGCGGGCGGGGGCGCCGCCGCCTTCCGGGGCCCCGGGCGAGGGGCCAGATTACCCCCATGACCACTCCCACGCCCGGCTCCCTGGCCGAATTCAACCAGTTCCGCAGCCGGATGAACGACATCATCCTGAACGCGGGCAACCTGACCCTCAACCGCTTCTTCGCCCTCGACCACCGCTGCTACGAGCCCGGCGCCCTGGGCAGCAAGACCAAGGAGATGCTCGGCCTGGTGGCCAGCCTGGTGCTCCGCTGCGACGACTGCATCACCTATCACGTGGTGCGCTGCCACGAGGAAGGGGTCACCCGCGAGGAGTTCCTGGAGGTGTTCTCGGTGGGCCTGGTGGTGGGGGGCAGCATCGTGATTCCCCACCTGCGCCGGGCCATGGCCCGGCTCGAGGAGCTGGCCGCCACCGCCGGGGGCTGACCCCGCGCCGGCGGGTGCCGGCTCGGCCGACCCTAGCCCCTGGGCGAGAACACCCGGGTGTTCCCCAGCACCACGCCGGTGACGATCAGCGCCCCGCCGGCCAGGTGCCACGGGGTGGGCCGCTCCCCCAGCACCAGGACCGCGATGGTGGTGGCGATGAACGGCGTGAGGCAGGTGTAGAGCGCCGCCCGGGAGGCGCCGATGCTCTGCACTGCCCGGGTCCAGAGGATGTAGGCAGCCACCAGTGACAAGAGCGTCGAGTACACCAGTCCCGCCCACGACACCCCCCGCACGGCGCCCCAGTCCATCGCGAGCAGGCCCGGCGCCCCGATCAGCAGGAGCCCCGGCGTCCCGGTGATCATCGTCCAGCAGGTGATCTCCAGCGACGAGATCCGCCCCCGGCCCATGCGGCGGAGCCCGATGGTGTAGGCGGTCCAGCAGCCCACCGCCAGCAGGATCAGCAGGTCCCCGCGCCACTCGCCCGCCGCCACCGTCCCGCCCCGGGCTGCCACCGTCAGGACCACGCCCAGGGTGGCCAGGGCCAGCGCCCCGCGCTGGCGTGCGGTCACCTGCTCCATGCCGAGGGCGCCCGCCACGACCGTCACCACGGTGGGCATTGCGCTCAGGATGAGCGAGGTGTTGGTGGCCGTGGTGGTGGCCAGGCCGGTGATGAAGCAGACCTGGTAGAGGGTGTTCCCCACCACGCCGAGGCCGATCAGGGGCCAGATCGTGTCGCGGGGCAGCGGCCGGTGCCCCTCGAGCCGGGCCACCAGGGCCCATAGCAGGGCCGACCCGACGGCGAAACGGATGGCCGTGAAGGGGAGCGGCGGAATGGACGGGAAGGCCAGCTTGGACGCCGTGAAGTTGCCGCCCCAGAACAGGACCACCAGCAGCATCTCGA
>CAZCVG010000351.1:0-2183 GCA_964501735.1 uncultured Gemmatimonadaceae bacterium
CTGATGATCGCCGCCCACCCCGACGACGAGGACACCGAGCTGCTCACCCTGCTGGTGCGGGGCATGGGCTCGGAGGCTGGCTATCTCTCGCTCACCCGCGGGGAGGGTGGCCAGAACCTCATCGGCAGCGAACTGGGGGAGGCGCTGGGCCTGGTGCGCACCGGCGAGCTGCTCGCCGCCCGGCGGCTCGACGGGGCCCACCAGTTCTTCTCCCGGGCCTACGACTTCGGCTTCTCCAAGAACCTGGACGACACCTGGGCCCACTGGCCCCGGGACTCGGTGCTCAAGGACGTGGTGCGCATCGTGCGCCGGTTCCGGCCCCAGGTGGTGGTCTCGATCTTCAGCGGCACCAGCCGGGACGGCCACGGCCAGCACCAGGCGGCGGGGTGGGCGGCCCGTGAGGCGTTCCGCCTGGCCGGGGACTCGGCCGCCTTCCCCGAGCTGGTGCGGGAGGAGGCGCTGGAGCCGTGGGCGCCGGCCAAGCTGTACCGGAGCACCCGGTTCGACTCCAGCGCCACCACCCTCCAGCTGGACGGCGGCGTGCTCGACCCCGCCACCGGCCAGTCGTATCACCAGATCGCGATGCGGGGCCGGAGCCTGCACCGCTCGCAGGACATGGGGCAGCTCCAGCGGCTCGGTCCCTCCACCGTGCGGCTCCGGCTCATCGAAGACCGCACCGGCGGCAATGGCGATGGCATCTTCGCGGGCCTCGACACCACCCTCGCCGGGGTGCCGCTCCTGGCCACGCTCCGGGCCGAGGCGCGCCGCGGGGTGACCGAGCGGCTGGGCCGGTATCGTGCCCGGGTGGACTCGGCCCGGACCCTGCTGGCGCCGGCGCTCCGGCCGGCGCTCCAGGCGCTCCTGGCGCGGGCGGAGCAGGACCTCGACGAGGCCCGGCGGCTGGCGCTGGACGGGCTGCCCGGCGCGCGGGGACGGCGGGTGATCGGCAACCCGGTGTTCCTCGGCGATCCCTTCGAGGGTGAGGCGCGCCGCCTGGGCGCGGCGCGGATGGCGGCCCAGGACCTGGTCCTCGACGGGGTGAGCGAGGACCAGCGGGTGACGCCCGGCCAGCGGGTCGGGGTGACGCTCTCGGTCTGGAATCCGGGGACCACGCCGGCCGACCCGCTGCTCTGCGTCGGCTCGCTCCGGTTCGGCTGGTCGGTGCGGGAGGATTCGGTGCGCACGGCGGAGATCTCCCGGTCCCCCCGGCGGGGCGCCTGCCTGGGCTTCGACACCGGGGCCGAGCGCTGGCGGCCGCTGGGCGCGGGGGCGGCGGGGGCGGTGCCCCCGGGCCGGCTCACCACCGCCCGGCTGGTGGCGGAGGTGCGCGAGTCGGAGGACTACACCACGCCCTACTTCCTCCGGGCCCCGCGGGCCGGGGACCTGTATACCTGGGACCCCGATGAGCGCTGGGCCTGGGGCGAGCCGTTCGGCGAGACCACCTGGTGGTTCGAGGCCCAGTTAGGCAGCGGCGACCGCCCGGCGCGCGACCCCCGCGAGGTCACCTTCCGCGGCAACGACCAGGCCACGGGAGAATTCCGGCGGCCGGTGGTGGTGGTGCCGAGACTGGACGTGCGGCTCGAACCGGCCAGCGACGTGCGGACCCTCGCGACGAGGCAGGCGTGGCCGTACACCGTGACGCTGGTCCACGGCGCCCGGGACAGCACCAGCGGCGTGCTCGAGCTCCACCTGCCCGAGGGCTGGGCCCAGCCGCCGGCCCAGCGCTTCAGCTTCTCCCGGGAGGACCAGCGGCAGACCTTCACGTTCAAGGTGCAGCCGCCGGCGGGGCTTCGGCCGGGGCAGTACCAGTTCCGCGCGGTGGCGAGTGACCAGCTGGGCCGGCGCTACGACGTCGGCATGGAGACGGTGGATCATCCCCACATCCAGCCGCGGACCTGGAGCCGGCCGGCGCTGGCCTCGGTGCATGTGGCGGCCCTCACCCTGCCCAGGCTCACCGCCATCGGCTACGTCCGGGGTGCCGCCGACCTGGTGCCCGAGGCACTGATGCGGGTGGGCCTGCCGGTCACCCTGCTCACCGGGGCGGACCTCCAGCGGGCCAGCCTCACAAAGTACCAGGCGATCGTGGTAGGGCCCCGCGCCTTCGAGACCGACCCAGACCTGCCGGCCGCGAATGCCCGGCTGCTGGCCTTCGCCCGGGGCGGCGGCACGGTGATCGTGCAGTA
>CAZCVG010000352.1:0-2173 GCA_964501735.1 uncultured Gemmatimonadaceae bacterium
GGGTGCCGGCCTGCACCTGCCGCGCCATCACGAAGTGCCGGTCGTCGGGGGTGATGTCGAACGGAGTGTAGTTCTCCTGCTGCTCGAGGTAGATGCCATCGGGCAGCCGGAACAGGGTTTTCCGCGCGCCCAGCTGCGAGGGCCCCTGGGCCGGCACCGGGACCGCCACCATGTTGCGGTCGCGATCCACGTAGAACAGCTCCCGCCCGCTATGGGCCCAGAGCGGCGCCTGCCCGCCGGTGACCGACGCCTGCCACTTGCCGGCATCCACGCCGGGAAACGGCCGGATGTAGACCTCGTCCCGCCCGGTCTCGTCGGAGACGTAGGCCAGCCACCGGCCGTCGGGGGAGACCGCCGGCGCCGACTCGTCGGCCTGACCGGCGGCGAGGAACTCCCGGGGCGCGCTGTCCACGCCGGGCCGGAGCGCCAGGATGTTGCGCAGCCCTCCCCCGGCGCCGCCGGTCCGCACCACCAGCCACTTCCCGTCCCGGGTCCAGCGGCCCTCCAGCAACGCCTCCAACGCCAGCAGGGTGTCGGTCCCGCCGGTGCCGTCGGCGCGGCGCTGGAGCAGGAGGCTGTTCGGGAAGCCCGAGATGTAGGTGACCGACCGCCCATCGGGTGTCCAGCGGGGGCGCTGCTCGGCGGTCGTGTCGAAGGTGAGCCGCGACACCGGCCCATCGGGCAGGGTCTTGATCCAGATGTCGTCGCCAGCGTCGGTGCTGAGGCCGATGGCGACCCGCCGCCCATCGGGGGACACCTCCAGGCCCACATTCCCATTCTCCCGGGCCAGCGTGAAGCTCCACGCCGAATCCACCCGCCGGAGCCCGCCCTGCCGGTCGAGCAGGACCAGTTCAAGCAGGGGATTCAGGGTCCCGCCCTGGCCACTGCTTTGCATCACGAGGGTCCCGGTCCGGCTGAAGGCCAGGTTGGCGAGGACCTCGACGATCATCGTCACCCCCTCGAGCACCGGGACCGGGGCCCCGGTGATCTCGAGCCGGCCCGGGTCGAACGGGACGGCGAACACACTCCCGTCCCGGCGGCTGTAGGCCAGATGTCCGGTCGGCAGATACCAGCTCGTGACGGCATCGGCTACCAGCCGCTTCCCGGCACCGGACCGGAGGTCCGCCACCCACAGGTCGGAACGGGGGCACCCAATGGGGCACAGCGTGAACAGCACTCCGCGCGCCCCGGGGAGCGCGCCGGGCATCACCGCGACGGTCTGTGTCAGGCTCTCGGGTCTCCGCCACGCCGGCGTTGCCTCTCCCCCTGCCGCCGGGACCCGGCCCAGCTGCCAGTCGGCGGTGGAGTAGACGATGGTCCCGTCGTCGAGCCAGGTGAGCGGGGCTGAGGCGGCGCCGGTGGTGGTCAGGGTGATAGCCGACCCGCCGCGGATGGGGAACTTGCGGACCTGGCCGCCCTGCACCGTTGCAAACCACTCCCCGTCGGGGGAAACCGCGGGGCCGGCGCCGGCGCCCGCCGTCCCGGCAACAGGGGTGGCATGGTATTCCGACCGCTCCTTCACCCAGACCTGGCGGCCGCCGGTGTCCGCCGGTCCGACGTAGAGCAGCCGGGAGCCGTCGGGTGCGAGAGCCAGGAGCCCATTCGGCTCCTGACCCGGCGGAAAGGCCAGTCCGTAGCGCGCCACCGGCCGCCCGGGACCGGGCCGGAGCCAGCCCCACGCCGCCAGCCCCGCGAGAGCGGCGATCGTCACGGCTGCAGCCACCGTACCCCGCCGCCGGTACCAGGGCGCCGCGGCCAGCGCTCCTGCTACGCCTCGTGCCTGAAGCGTCCGCGCCTGCCCCCGGCCGTCCAGCGCCTCGACGAACTCGGCCGCGGTCGCGAAGCGGTCGGCGGGGAGCTTCTCCAGCGCGGTGAGCACCGCCCCCTCCACGTGAGGCGGGATGGTGTGCCGCTGCGGCACCAGCGGCCGGGGGCTCTCGGTGACCACCCGGGCCACCACCGCCTGCGCCGTCGATCCGGTGAAGGGCGGGTCGCCGGTCAGCATCTCGTACAGCACGCAGCCCAGCGCGTACACGTCGCTCCGGGGCGAGAGGTCCCGCTCCCCCATGGCCTGTTCGGGACTCATGTAGTACGGCGTGCCCAGGCTCATCCCGGTCTCGGTCATCCGGGTGCCGCCGTCGCTCCGGCTCACCGCCAGGGCGATGCCGAAGTC
>CAZCVG010000353.1:0-2164 GCA_964501735.1 uncultured Gemmatimonadaceae bacterium
CCCTCGCAGGCCTCGCAGCGCCCGCCCTTGACGTTGAAGGAGAAGCGGCCGGGCCCGTAGCCGCGGATCTTGGCCTCGGGCAGCTGGGTAAAGAGCTCGCGGATCGGGGTGAACAGCCCGGTGTAGGTGGCGGGATTGCTCCTGGGCGTGCGGCCGATCGGGCTCTGGTCAATGTCAATGACCTTGTCGATCTGCTCCAGCCCCTCCAGCCGGGTGTGCTGTCCCGGGATCACCTTGGCGCGGTAGAAATGCCGGGCCAGCGCCTGGTACAGGATGTCGGTGACCAGGGTGGACTTGCCCGAGCCCGAGACCCCCGTCACCGCGACGAACAGGCCAAGGGGGAAGTCCACCGTGAGGTTCTTGAGGTTGTTGGCCCGGGCCCCCACCACGCGGAGGCGCTTCTCCCGGGGCGCGATCCGCCGGCCGGGCGGCACCGGGATGCGGAGCTCCCCGCGCAGGTAGCGCCCGGTGAGCGAGGTGGAGTGGGCCAGGACGTCGGCCACGGTGCCCTCCACCACCACTTCGCCGCCGAACCGGCCGGCCCGGGGGCCCAGGTCCACCACGTGGTCGGCGGCGCGGATGGTGTCCTCGTCGTGTTCCACCACCAGCACGGTGTTGCCGAGGTCGCGGAGGTCGCGGAGCGTGGCCAGGAGGCGCTCGTTGTCACGCTGGTGCAGCCCGATGCTCGGCTCGTCCAGCACGTACAGCACGCCGGTGAGGCGGGACCCGATCTGGGTGGCCAGCCGGATGCGCTGGGCCTCCCCGCCCGAGAGCGAGCCGGCACCCCGGCCCAGCGTGAGGTAGTCGAGGCCCACGTCGCGGAGGAAGCGGAGCCGGTCGGTCACTTCCTTGAGAATCGGCCCGGCCACCCCCGGATCGAGCCCGGCGGGCACCCCCGGGCCCCGGATGGGGAGCGCGGCGAAGAAATCGTGGGCCCCGGCGATGTCCAGCGCCACGACTTCCCCGATGCCCTTCCCGCCCACGTGCACCGCCAGCGACTCGGGCTTGAGGCGGTGCCCGCCGCAGGCCCGGCAGGGCTCCTCGACCATGAACTGGTCGAGGCTGGTGCGCACCGAGTCGCTGGCACTCTCCCGGTAGCGCCGGGCCACGTTGGCGACGATCCCCTCCCATTCGCTCTCGTAGTCATCCCGGCTCCGCGACCCCTCGACCTGGAAGCGGAACTTCCTGCCCGGCACCCCGAAGAGGAGCGCCTGCCGCGCCGCGGCCGGGATCTCCCCCCAGGGCCGGGTGACGTCGAACTTGAGCGCCTTGGCCAGGGTGGGCAGCACCACCTTGCGGAGGTAGCCGGTCGGCTCGCCCCACGGCAGCACCACCCCCTCGAGGATCGAGATGCTGGGGTCGGCCAGGATCAGCTCGGCGTTGACCTCCCGGCGCACGCCCACGCCGTGGCACTCGGGGCAGGCGCCGAAGGGAGAGTTGAATGAGAACTGGCGCGGCTCGAGCTCGGGGAAGGAGAGCCCGCAGGTCGGGCACGCCAGCTTCTCGGAGAACACCACCGACTCGGCCGCGGACCTAGCGCGCGGGCGGTCCCCGTTCCCCCCATGCCGGACCACCTCGACCAGGCCCTCGGAGGCCTTGAGCGCGGTCTCCACCGAGTCCGCCAGCCGGGCCCGGTCGGCGGGGCGGACGACCAGACGGTCCACCAGCACGGCGATATCGTGGTTCTGCCGCCGGTTGAGGGACGGCACCTCGCTCAAGTCGTAGGTCTCGCCGTCCACCCGCACCCGGACGAAGCCGCGCTGCCGGATGTCGTCGAGCAGCTCGCGGAACTCGCCCTTGCGGCCCCGCACCAGCGGCGCCAGCACCTCGATGCGGGTGCCCTCCGGCCAGGCCAGGATGTTTTCGGTGATCTGGGTGGCGCTGGAGCGCTCGATGGCGCTGCCGTCGTTGGGACAGTGGGGCACGCCGGAGCGGGCCCAGAGGAGCCGCAGGTAGTCGTAGATCTCGGTGACGGTGCCGACGGTGGAGCGGGGATTGTGCCCGGCGGTCTTCTGCTCGATGGCGATGGCGGGGGAAAGCCCCTCGATGGCGTCCACGTCGGGCTTTTCCATCAGCCCCAGGAACTGGCGGGCGTAGGCCGACAGCGATTCGACGTAGCGGCGCTGGCCCTCGGCGTAGATCGTGTCGAAGGCCAGCGAGGACT
>CAZCVG010000354.1:0-2149 GCA_964501735.1 uncultured Gemmatimonadaceae bacterium
ATGTGCGCCTCGCCCTGCTGCCAGCAGAGGTAGACCAGGCGGTCGTCGCGCAGGGAGTAGAAATCCACCAGCCCGGCGTCGAAACCCTTGAACACGCAGCCGATCTCCTCCAGCTCCGCCAGGAAGCCCGCGATCCGCTCCGCCTCCCGGGCCACAGCCTCGCGGACCTCGACCAGCTCGGAGGGCTCCTGGTCCCCGGCCCGGAGGGGGCCGGTCAGCAGCTCGTAGCTGGCCACCAGGGCCTTCCAGCGGGGATAGGCGGACAGGAGGTCGGCCACGATCCGCCGCACCAGCGGCAGCGTGGCCTCGGCTTCCCGGACCGTGAAGATGCGGGGCGGGTGCATCGGTCAGCGCCAGACGATCTGGAGCCCGTCCACCTGCTCGGGGTGGCTGATGAAGCCGATGACCAGGTGATCCTTGTCCACCACGGTGATGGTGGGCCGGAGGTGGGAGTCGGCCGGATCCTGGTCCATGTGGAGCACGTATCCGTTCAGCTCGGTCTCGGGCGAGACCACGGCGCTCTCGGTGCGCATGATCGCGTCGGCCCGGGTCTGGCCCGGATCCTGGCCGGCGGCCAGGCAGCGGGTGACGAGGTCGCGGTCGCTGAGCACGCCGAGGAACCGGCGGGTGCGGTGATCGTCCACCACCGGCACCACCGAGATGTTGCGGGACCGGAACATGATCGCCACTTCGCTGGCGGAGGCGTTGGCCACCGCCACGTAGGGGTTCGGAACCATGACCTCTTTGGCTTGCATTGAATCGGCGGACCGGGTGAAAGGGATTGAGGCGGGACGCACCGGCACGGGGCCGGCTGCTCCCCAAGGCAATTTGCTCACCCCGCCCCCGAATTCAAGCCCGCCAGCGCGGTGGCAGTGGCCGTGAAGCCTTCTTCCACGTAGCGGTTGACCTGGTCCACCCGGAAGGTGGCGCCGCGCTCGACTTGGGGACGGACGTAGACCAGCGGGGGGCGGTTGGGGCTGGCGCGCCAGAGGGCGAGCGCCTGGGCGGTTTGGCCGGCCATCAGGATGCCGGTGGACTCGTTGTGGGCTTCCACCACCGGCGGCAGGCCAGAACCGCCGGCGCCGGGAGGATCCTCGAACCCGGGCCCGGCATCCACCGCCACTACCAGGCGGGCCGGGAAGAGCAGGGCCGGTTCGAGCGGCAGCACCGCCCGGAGCCCGCCGTCGCCGTAGCGCATCCCGCCAATGAGCGCTGGGGGGAAGAAGACGGGCAGCGCGCAGCTGGCATAGAGGGCGTCCACCAGCGGCACGTCGCGCCCCCCCTCGCCGAACAGCGTGAGGGCGCCACTCTCCAGCGCGGTGGCGGTGACGGTGAGGGGCCAGCGGAGGTCGGCGAACCGGCCGGCGGGCACCAGCGCTGCCAGGGCGGTTCGAAACGGCTCGGCCTTGAGCAGGGAGCGGCCCCACAGGCCCTTGAGGAAGGCCAGCCGGTCGGCCCGGACGATGTCGCCCTCGGCGATGCCGTTCAGCCGGCCCAGGGCCTGGGTGGCGTTCAGTCCCGCCGCGAACATCGCCGCGAACACCGCGCCCATGGAGGTACCCACGTAGTGGGTGGGGCGGATGCCCGCCTCCTCCAGCGCCCGCATGGCCCCGATGTGGGCGGAAGCCTTGGCGCCGCCCCCTCCGAACACCACGACCACCCCCGGGCGCGGCCCGGCTGGGGAGGTCACCGCCCGCGCGCTTCCCGGCGCCGGCGGGCCCGCTCGTACCGCTCCTGTTCCTCCGGGGTTTCCGGCACCAGCCGGGGCACCGGCTTGGGCTTGCCGGCGTCGTCAATGGCCACGAAGACCACGTTGGCCGAGTGGGTGTGGCGCCGGACGCCGGTGGGAACGTGCTCGCTGAAGACTTCCACCGAGACGTCCATCGAGCTGGTGCCAACGTAGTCCACCGAGGCCACGCAGGTGACCAGCGCCCCGACCGGAATGCGCTCGCGGAAGTCCACCTGGTCGAAGCGGGCGGTGACGGCCGGCCCGCCGGCGTGCCGGATGGCCGCCACCGCGGCGGCCTGGTCAATCATCGCCAGCAGGTGCCCGCCGAAGAGCCCCTGCAGCACATTCAGCATGTGCGGCATGACCAGCGTGGTCAGCTCGGCGCGGGAGAAGGACATCGGATGGGAGGCGAGGGACATG
>CAZCVG010000355.1:0-2145 GCA_964501735.1 uncultured Gemmatimonadaceae bacterium
GCCACCACACCCCGACCTTCTACGCCGACGACCAGACCGTTCCCCACGCCATGCGGATCATGACCGCGCTGGTGCTGGAGGGGCTGAGGGGCGCCGGGCGGTAGGCGGGGGGTGGGGCAGCCGGCGGATCGTAGGCTTCGGTCGGGCGGTCGGGCGGTCGGGCGGACGGGCGGTCATCGGACGGCCGCCATGAATTGAAGATCAAATGCCGGAACTGCTTGTGGGACCCGCGCTGCCGAACTTCAACGAACCCGAGGCGCTCGAGAACCTGGACGACCTCGCGGGGCTTGAGGACTGGCAGAGAGCCCAAGGCTACCCGACGAGGACCGTGTGGGTACCAACGAAGTCAGCCTCCAGCCTGGGCTCCCCGTCCTCCAGGAGGAGCTGAATCACTTCGCGCAGGTTGGCTTGCAACTCATCCAGGCTGTCGGCCTGGGTGTGTGCGCCGGGCCAGCCAGGGATGTGGCCGACGTACAGACCGGTCTGGGGATCGCGCTCAACGATGGCGGTGAAGGTGCGCATAGGCTAGCTCATTGTGGGACTGGCGTTTAGGAGAATAGCCTCGGCGTGCAAGAAGGGCAACGCGTGAAGCTGGCTAGCACGACTCCATGGCGCAACTGAGGCATCTCTGGCCCCTCACCGGGTCTGCGAGGCTTCAGGTATTGGCCGGGAGCGTACAGCCCGAGCGAAGGGTCCGGACCGGCCGGGCACCTGACTACGCTCCCAGATCCGCCAGGTCGGCCAGGTCTCTCGGGCGCCCCGCGGCACGCTTGTTCTGGATCAACCGGTCGCGGCCGATCACCGGCACCTCAAGCTCCCCGACCGCGGTGGTGATCCGGCTGGCCCACCCCTCCTCGAAAGTCACCCCTGAGATACTGGTAAGGATGTCAATGCGGGCCGGCGGCACCCCGATCTGGTAGACCACATCGGGGGTCGCCAGATCGGCGAGCGTCAGGTCCTCAAGCGGCGCGCCGAAGCGCTGCAGCGCGGCGTAGACCCGGCGGGCGTTCTCGGGCGTCGAGCGCACCCAGATATCGAGGTCGCCGGTTGCCCGGGGACGCCCGTGGGCCGCCAGCGCATGGGCCCCGACCACCAGAAAGTCAGCGCCCGCCGCGTGCAACTCGGCCAACATCTCGGCGAAGTCGCGGTTCATCCGTACGCCCGGTGTGGAAGGCCCAAGCCTGCAGGGTGAGTGGCCAGACCATCGCGACCCTGGCCGCCGGCGTCAGGGAGTCCAGGGCGGAATGGTCCTCCGGATCCTGGAGATGGCGCCGAAGGGTCGGGTAATGGGTGCGATCCATAGGTTGTCCAACCTGGACTTCGCCGGGGAGGCCGGTGCTGCAGGCCGACAGGTCATCGCCTGGCTCCTCCCCGAGGCGGTAGATCCGCACCGGCCAATCGCCGCGGCGCGGGGCAGGGGAATCCTCGGGAGGACGGGCCATGGACCCAATCTAGGCCTCTCGACTCACCCGGCAAAGCCGACCGACTCGGGCGCGCCGGGTCTCCGCTTCCGGCTGCCGTGTAACCACTCCCCGCCGCCCCGCGACCGCTCGTCTCCGCCCCGTAACTCTCCCCGCCGCCCCGCGACCGCTCGTCTCCGCCCCGCAACCACTCCCCGCCGCCCCGCGACCGCTCTTCTCTGCCCCGCAACCACTCCCCGCCGTCCCGCGACCGCTTCTCCCGCCTAAACCGCCGTGCTCGATAATCGGCCAACCTCCCGGCGCGACGGCCCGCGCCGCCGCTTGACTCACCCCCGCGCCTTCCCGATCTTCCCGCCCCAATGACCTCCCCCGCGCCCGCGGCAGCCCCCACCCCCGCCGGCCTGGACCGCGCCGCGCTGCTCCAGCTCTACTACTATATGCGGCTCACCCGCTCCCTGGAGGAGCGGCTGGTGACACTGCACCGCCAGGGCAGGGTCGTCGGCGGCCTGTTCCGTTCCCTGGGCCAGGAGGCCGACGCCGTCGGCAGCGCCTTCGCCCTCCAGCCCGGCGACCTCCTCTCCCCCCTGATCCGCAACCTCGGCTCCATGCTGGTCAAGGGCGCCACGCCCCTCGAGGTCCTGCGCCAGTACATGGCCAAGGCCCGAAGCCCCACCGCCGGCCGCGAACTCAACATCCACTTCAACGACCTCGAGCGCGGCTTCCT
>CAZCVG010000356.1:0-2143 GCA_964501735.1 uncultured Gemmatimonadaceae bacterium
TCGAGGCGGTAGCGGTCGGCGAGCGATTCGGTGAGCCGGGCGGGGAGGGTCATGGAGGCTGAAGATGGGGCCGTGCGGAGGGGAGCGCCAGCGGCGAAGGACGGTCAGACGGACGGACGGTCGGACGGACGGTCGGACGGTAGGACGGTCAGGTACAAGACGGTCAGACGGTCAGACGGTCGGGCGGTCAAGTACAAGACGGTCAGACGGTCAGGCGGTCGGACGGTCAACACAACGAAGGGTGGGGTCCTTGCGGATCCCACCCTTCTGGTGTTTCAACCGCCCAACCGCCCAACCGCCCAACCGCCCTACGCCCCCGGCCCCACCGCAAACCCCTCCCGGACCGCCGCCTCCCGCAGCCGGCCGTCCAGCGTCACCAGCGGCAGCGTTCCGGGGCGGTGTTCGCACGCCACTACCGCGGCGGCCAGCTGCAGCGCATCGCCGGTCCTGAGCGGATGGAGGCGGAGCAGGCGGGCGGCCTGGTCCCGGATCGCGTCGCTCGGGACGACCTCGTTCCAGCTGGCCGCGAAGCTCTCCAGCCGGGCGATTGCCGCCTGGTGCGCCGCCGGCGCAAGCTGCCCGTCCCGCGCCAGCCGGGCCAGCGCCGAGTGCGCCTCCACCCGGGACCCCCACCAGGTGAGCACGTCTCCATCCTGGGCGAGGAGCGCCTGCACCTGGGCGGTTGCGGCCTCCTTCACGACCAGTGGCAGGAGGGCCGAGCTGTCCCAGTACTTCACCGGTCCGCGTCCCGCTCGGCGAGCAGGGCCGCGACCGCGCTGGCACCGCGGGCCGGCGCGGGCGGTGGTTCCTTGAGGATGGCGGCTGGCAGGGGCGCCCGACGCCGCGCGGCCAGGCCGGTTCGCACCAGCCACGCGAGCCGCGCGTCCGCCCGCTCGGCGGGGGCATCCACCGAGCCGGGCGGGACCAGGATGGCCACCGGGATGCCGCGGTCGGTGATGGTGATACGGGCGCCCTTGCGGACCTTGGCGAGGAGGGCGCTGAGCCGGTTCTTGGCGTCGGAGACGGAGTAGGATGCCATCTGGCTAATCTAGCCATCTGGAGTAGGCCATTCAAGGCGACCGTCCGACCGTCCGACCGTCCGACCGTCGGACCGTCGGACCGTCGGTCCGTCTGCCCCCCCCATGCAACCCTTTCCCCTCCTCCCGCCACCCATAGACAGCCCACTCCCACGTCACCCCCACCCCCCGACTCCCATGCGCACCTGCCTCCTCGTCCTGCTGGCCGCGACCCTCGCCTCGCCCGCCCTTGCCCAGGCCGCCGGCGCCGGCCGGCCCGGACCCCGGACCCTGCTCCCCCGCGACCGCGAGATCGCCCTCGCCAGGAGCGCCGCCCCCGCCTCGGTCTCGGCGGCGGCGCGGATCTATCTCTGGTCGGCCTCCGGCTGGGTCGTGGCCGACTCGGGCAGTTCCCCCGTGGCCTGCCTGGTGAACCGGAGCTGGCCCGCCGCCCTCGAACCCGAGTGCTTCGACGAGGAGGCCGCCGCCACCATCATGCCGATGGAGATGCGGCGGACCGAGCTCTTGCACCGCGGGATGGCGGCCGAGCAGGTCGAGGCGGAGATCGCCCGGGGGCTCATGGAGGGCCGCTACCGCCTCCCCCGCCGGCTGGCGGTTGCGTACATGATGTCCGCGGGACAACATCTGATCGGCGACGACGGCGAGCCCGCCGGCCAGTGGCGCCCCCATCTCATGATTTACTTCCCCTACCTCACCAACCAGCAGGTCGGCCATCACACCGACCCCGGCCTGGCCGCCGGCCTGGTTGTGGATCCCGGCAAGCCCACCGCCAACCTGATGGTCGTGGTGCCGGAGTTCGTGGCCGTGGCCGCCGCGGGGCGCCCGTGACCCGGACCTCCGGCCGCGCTCCGTCTGGCGTACGCCACCCCGGGCCTCTCTCGCCGCTCGCCGGGCGCCCGTGACCGAACCCACCGATCGCGAGCTGGTGGACGCCGTGCAGCGCCGGGGCGACGAGCGCGCCTTTCGCCTCCTCTACCGGCGTCACACCCCGAGGCTCTACCGCATCGCCTGCCGGCTCACCGATGACCGGGGCGGCGTGGCCGATGACGTGGTCCACGACACCTGGCTCCGGGCCTCGGCGCGGTTCGCCAGCTTCGAGTGGCGCT
>CAZCVG010000357.1:0-2142 GCA_964501735.1 uncultured Gemmatimonadaceae bacterium
GCCCGCCGCGCCCGGGATGTCATTGCCAACGGCCAGTTCATCCTGGTCGCCCGGGGGACGTACCAGTCGCTGGGCGGACACGCGAGCGTGCGGGCGGAGGTGGCCGAGGACCTGGCGCTGGCCCAGCTCTTCTGGCGGGCCGGCAAGCGGCTGCACTTCGCCTTTGCCGACCGGATGATGGAGACCCGGATGTACACCAGCCTGGCCCAGATCATCGAGGGCTGGTCGAAGAACATCTACCTCGGTGGCCGGCGTTCGTTCCCGGAGGAACCCCTCGCCCGGGCCCTGGTGCCGGTCTCGCTGACGCTGACGATGCTGTACTGGCTCCTGCCGGCGGTGCTGCTGCCCCTGGCCTGGCTGGGCGCGCTGCCCCACGCCAGCCTGGGGTGGGCCCAGCTCGCGGCGGGGTCCACCTTCGGGTTCTGGTGCCTGATCTCCGCCGGCATGCGGATCCCGGCATGGTATGGATTGCTGTATCCGGTGGGGGCCGGGATGTCGCTCTACATCATCCTGCGCTCCACGGCGCGCGGGCGGGGCCGGGTCGAGTGGAAGGGACGCACCTACGGGGAAGCGCTCAACCGCTCCGGCGAAGGAGCCGCACCGCAGTCACCGCCTGCCATGCCGCCATCACTCCCACGGCGGTGAGCATGAAGGGATGGCCCGGCGGGGCCAGCAGGTTGCCCAGCAGCCCGGCGCCCGCGGCCAGCCCGGCCAGCACCACGAGCCAGCGCGGCTCGGCGGGGCTGGGGGCGGTGGCGAGGGCAATCACCCCGGCCGCGATGGCCACGAGGAACCCGGCCAGGCGGCCGCACATCACCGCGAACAGGTGAGTGGCCTGGTAGATCGCCGCCACCTCGGCCCCGCCCGCCTGCAGCGTGGCAAAGGTGGTGCCCGCGCCCGCCATGTAGGCGATGTTCACCCCGTTGAGCGCCTGGCCGATGCCCAGGATCAGGAAGCCAATGGCGAGCCCGCGCCGCTCGGGCTCGGTGGCGGCCAGCCACCGGGCCCACACCCCGGCGATGATCAGGCCGGTGGCGTGGAGCAGCACCAGGTGCACCAGGCGCCAGTGGGCCATGCCGCCGATCAGGGCGAGGTCACCGGCGCCATCGAGGGGCAGCACCGGGTGGATGGCCGCGGCGGCCATCAGGGCCACGCTGCCGAGGAAGAGGAGCGCCGCCAGGCCGCGGATCATCCCGGCTCCTTCCGGACCCGGTCGAGCACTTCCCGCACCCGCAGGGTCAGGTCGGCGAGGGTCCACGGTTTCTGCAGCAGGGCGAGATCGCCCTCGGGGACGTCACCCCGGGTGATCTCGTGGGCGGCATAGCCGCTGGTGAAGAGGAACTGGACCGTGACGCCCTCCTGGCGCAGGGCGCGATAGAGGGCGATTCCCCCCAGCTTGGGCATGACCACGTCGGTGATGATGAGGTCAATCTCGCCGGCGTGGGCGCGGTAGACGTCCAGCGCCTCGAGGCCGTCGGGCGCGGTGAGCACCCGGTAGCCAACGCGCTCCAGGGCCCGTTGGGCCACCCGCCGCAGCCCTTCCTCGTCTTCCACCAGCAGGACCGTCTCCCGCCCGCCGCGCAGGGTGGCCGGGGCGGTGGCGAGTTCGGTCAGGGGCTGGTCCTCCCGGGCCAGGGGGAAGTAGATCCGCACCGTGGTGCCCTTGCCCAGGTCACTGTCCACCTCGATGAAGCCGCCGTGCTGCTGGGTCAGCCCGTAGATCATCGCCATGCCGAGGCCGCTGCCTTCCCCGGGCCCCTTGGTGGTGAAGAACGGCTCGAACACCCGGGCCTTGACCCGTTCCTCCATCCCCTTGCCGGTGTCGCGCACCGTGAGGCAGGCGTAGCTCCCGGGCGGGGCGCCGGCGGCGGAGCGGGCCACGTCCACTTTGCGGGTGTCCACGGCGAGCAGCCCGCCGCCGGGCATGGCGTCCCGGGCATTGGTGGCGAGGTTGAGCAGGATCTGCTCGATGGCGCCGGCGTCGGCGAGGACCTTCACGGGCATCGCCGCCCGGGTGAACTGCACCTCGATGTGGGCGGGCAGCAGCCGCCGCAGGGTGCCGGTCAGCTCGGCGACGACCCGGCCGAGGTCGAGAACCTGGTAGGTGAGCGGGGCGTGGCGGCTGAACGAGAGCAGCTTGCG
>CAZCVG010000358.1:0-2141 GCA_964501735.1 uncultured Gemmatimonadaceae bacterium
CCCACATCAACGCCGTCGGCGCCCACACGCCCGAGACCCGGGAGCTGGACACCGATGCCGTCACCGCCTCGCGGATCTTCGTGGATGCCCGCGAGAGCGCGCTGCAGGAGGCCGGCGACCTGCTCATCCCCATCAAGGAACGCCGCCTCCGCACCGCCGACATCCAGGCCGAGCTGGGTGAGGTGATCACTGGCGCCCGGCCGGGCCGGGCGTCGAGCGCCGAGATCACCCTGTTCAAGTCGCTGGGTCTCGGCATCGAGGATGTCGCCGCCGCGCGCCATGTCGCCGCCGAGGCCCTCCGGCTGGGGGTGGGGCGGGAGATCGCCTTCTAGTCCGGGCCGGGCCCGCGGGTCCGTGGCTGGCCGACACGGCGGTTGGTTGCCGTCCGGAGCCTGTCGGCCGCGTCCTTGCCAGCGTACCTTGGATCGTCGCGAGCCGTTCATGCCCGGCTTGCTCGCAGCCACCAGACCCGCTCTCTGAAGGGAACGCCATGCCCGACCTCACCAGCGGCGGGGCTCCGCCCGGCCGCAGGACCCGCTGGCCGCTGCTCCTCACCCTCGGATTCGGCATCGACTTCCTGGACACCCTCGGCATCGGGTCGTTCGCCACCACGACCACCGCCCTCAAGCTCGGCAACCTGGTCGAGGACGAGGACATCCCCGGCACCCTGAACGTGGGCCACGCCATTCCCACGATCCTGGAGGCGGTCCTCTATATCACGGTGATCCGGGTGGAGATCGTGACCCTGGCCTCGATGCTGGCTGCCGGCGCCATCGGCGCGTGGTTCGGTGCGGGGGTGGTGAGCCGCCTGCCACGCCGGAAGATCCAGCTCGGCATGGCGGTGGCGCTGCTGGTGACGGCGGTGTTCATCACCTTGCGGCAGCTGGAGTTCTTCCCGCCCGGCGGCGATGCGCTGGCGCTCAGCGGCGTAGCCCTGGCGGTCGGTGTCTCGGCCAATCTGGTACTCGGGGCGCTGGCCACGCTGGGCATCGGCAACTACGCCCCCTCGATGGCGGTGGTCAGCCTGCTGGGCATGAACCCGACGGCGGCCTTCCCGATCATGATGGGGTCCGCCGCCCTGATCCTCCCCGCGGCGGCGGTGCGGTTCGTGAAGACGGGCCGCTACGACCGGAAGACTTCGCTGGCCATGACCCTGGGCGGCGTGCCAGGCGTGCTGGTGGCGGCGTTCATCGTCAAGTCGCTGTCGCTCGACGCGGTGCGCTGGCTGGTGGTGGGCGTGCTGCTGTACACCTCGGTCATGATGTGGCTCTCGGCCCGGAACGAGGCGCGCACGGGCGCCCTCAGGCTGGCGGCCTCATGAGAGTCACCGCGATCAGGGCCTGGCAGATCGACCTGCCGCTCCACGAGGGCAGCTACAAGTGGTCGGGCGGCAACTCGGTGTCGGTGTTCGACTCGACGGTGGTGGCGGTCGAGACCGACGAAGGCCTGACCGGCTGGGGCGAGATCTGTCCCCTCGGACCGGCCTACCTCCCCGCCTACGCCGCCGGGGCCCGGGCCGGCATCGCCGAGCTGGCGCCGCAGCTCCTCGGGGCCGACCCGCTGGCGCTGGGCCAGCTCAACGAGCGGATGGATGCCGCCATGCGCGGCCACCCCTACGTGAAGTCGGCGATTGACATGGCCTGCTGGGACCTGCTCGGCAAGGCCAGCGGTCTCCCGGTGGCCACCCTCATGGGCGGCCACGTCGGTGACGATTTCGCGCTCTACCGGGCGATCTCGCAGGACTCGCCGGCCCGGATGGCGAAGAAGGTGGGGCAGTACCGGAAGGAGGGCTACCGCAAGTTCCAGCTCAAGGTGGGCGGCGACCCCGATGTGGACATCGAGCGGATCCGCGCCGCCGCGAAGGAGCTGGAGCGGGGCGACGTGCTGGTGGCCGACGCCAACACCGGCTGGACCCAGCACACCGCCATCCGGGTGGCGGACGCGGTGCGGGACGTCAATGTCTACATCGAGCAGCCGTGCCTGACGTACGAGCAGTGCCTGGCGGTGCGCCGGCACACCAACCGGCCCTTCGTGCTGGATGAGGTGGTGGACGGCATTGACATGGTGGTCCGCGGCATCGCCGACCAGGCCATGGACGTGATCAACCTCAAGATCTCCAAGGTCGGCGGCCTCACCCGGGC
>CAZCVG010000359.1:0-2140 GCA_964501735.1 uncultured Gemmatimonadaceae bacterium
CCTTCCACCGCGCCCAGGTTGTCCACCACCGGAAACTCCCGCTGTTCCCCCTCCAGCAGCAGCTCCACCGCCTGGCGCAGGGTGGCATAGACCGGCAGGGTGCGGAACCGGGTGATCATCATCTGGTCCACCACGATGCCGCGCCCGGCCGCCCGGGTCTCCACCATCGCGGCTTCCTGTCCCGCCCCGAAGAAGACGAACAGCGCGATCAGCACCCAGAGCGGGTTGTGCACCAGGCCGGCCACGCCGAACACCATGGCGAGCCCCTGCCCGGCCGTGGCCGCGATGCGGGTGGCCCGCACGTGGGTCATCCGGGTGGAGAGCAGGGCCCGCAGCACCCGGCCGCCGTCGAGCGGGAAGGCCGGGATCAGGTTGAAGCCGAGGAGCAGCAGGTTGATCTGGAACAGCTCCAGCGCCAGCCCGCCCGTGCCGTCTCCCGTCATCTGCCACGACACCGGCTGTCCCGCCAGTACCAGCCACCCCCACAGTCCGGCGGCGATGAGGGCTGTGACCAGCGGTCCCGCCAGCGCGATCAAGAGCTCCTGCCTCGGCTCCTCCGGGATCCGCTCCAGCCGCGCCACCCCGCCAATGGGCAGCAGGATCACGTCCGGCGTGCGGATGCCGAAGCGGCGCGCCATGAGGATGTGCCCGAACTCGTGCAGCAGCACGCACAGGAAGATGGCCAGAAAGAGCACCAGCATCGCCACCGCCGCAGCGGGCCCGGCGCTCCGCTGGTAGGCCAGGAACAGGAAGCCGAGCAGCAGCACGAAGGTGACGTGCACCTTGACGTCGGTGCCGAGAATGCGGACCAGCCGGAAGGACCAGGACATGCCTGTAAAGTAACGGAAAACCCGGGCGCGCTGGCGCTCGGGTCTTAGGGGCCGGTTGCATCACCCAGGCCGGCCACCTGGGGCCCGTAAGGGCTATGTCGCTCTTGCCCGGGAGTATCGGCCGGCCCGCCGGGAACTTAAGGGCCGGCCCGCCGGGCGCCCGCCCCGCCCGATCCCGTCCGGGTGGCATCCTACCGTCACACGGCTCCCGGCCCTAGAATTCTCCCCCCGCACCGCGACCCGGAGGCCGCCATCAGCACCCCGTCTTGGTCCACCAAGGACGCCGAGAAGCTGTACAACATGCAGGGCTGGGGGCTCGGCTTCTTCCGGGTCAACCCGGAGGGCCGGGTCACTGTGCACCCCGACAACAACCCCAAGCGCGGGCTCGACCTTTTCCACCTGGCCACCGACCTCAACGCCCAGGGGGTCGGGCTGCCGCTCCTGCTCCGCTTCTCGGACATCCTGCGGACCCGGATCCAGGCCCTGGCCACCCAGTTCCAGCACGCCATCGCGGAGTTCGGCTACGAGGGCGGGTACACCACGGTCTATCCGATCAAGGTCAACCAGCAGCGCCACGTGGTCCAGGAGATCGTCGAGTTCGGGACTCCTTTCGGGGTGGGCCTCGAGTGCGGCAGCAAGCCCGAGCTGCAGGCCATCCTCGGTCTCTCCGAGAGCGTCGAGACGGTCATCGTCTGCAACGGCTACAAGGACGAGGAGTACCTCCGGCTGGCGCTCACCGGCCAGAAGCTGGGCCACAAGGTCTTCGTGGTGATCGAGCAGCTCACCGAGGTGGACACCTACCTCAAGGTGGCCGACGAGCTGGGCGTCACGCCCACCATGGGCGTCCGCATCAAGCTGGCCACCGAGGGCTCGGGACGCTGGGCCAAGAGCGGAGGCGAGAAGTCCAAGTTCGGGCTCTCCGCCATGGAACTCATGAAGGTGCTGGACAAGCTCGAGGCCCTCGGCCGCAAGGACGTGCTCCGGCTGGTGCATTTTCACCTCGGCAGCCAGATCACCAACATCCAGTACATCAAGGCGGGGCTGGAGGAGATCGGCCGGTACTACGTGGAGCTCCGGAAGATGGGCTTCGGGCTCACCCACGTGGACGTGGGCGGCGGCCTGGGGGTGGACTACGACGGCTCGCGGTCCACCCGGCCGGCCAGCATGAACTACTCCATGCGGGAATACGCCAACGACGTGGTGTACACCATCGGCACGACCTGCCGCAACGAGGAGCTGCCGATGCCCCACCTGATCAGCGAATCGGGGCGGGCCATCACCGCGCACCACTCGCTGCTGCTGATCAACGT
>CAZCVG010000360.1:0-2136 GCA_964501735.1 uncultured Gemmatimonadaceae bacterium
CCAGCAGGGTGAGCAGCTCGGTGTCCTCGTCGTCGGGGTGGGCGGCGATCATCAGGACCCGCTGGTAACGCCCCAGCGGGCGGAGCGCCCGGTCCAGCGCCGCCAGCCCCCCGGTCGAAGGCGGCTCGAGCTGGGCGGAGAGGGCCCCGGGCAGGGCCAATGGCAACAGGAGCAGCAGCCGCAGGGGGAGACGCAGGCGCACGACGTCCGGACCGGGGGTAAGGAAGCCGGAAGTTAACCCGGCCCGGAGGATCGGATAAGCAGGGCCGCGACCGACGGCGCTACGCGCCGAGCGGCTCGGCCCGGAGGGCTTTCATCAGTTCCGGGTAGCGCCAGCGGAAGTAGGCCGCCATCGCGACGACTGCCACCAGGTTGGCGGCGATCACCGTCCAGGTGGGGAACAGCGTCCCCACCTCGCCCGAGGCCACCCGAAGCACCACCACGAAGCAGAACTCGAAGGCCACGAACAGCACCAGGATGGCGAAGCGGGCCACCGGCTGGGCCGTGGCCTGGCGCACCAGCAGGGCCACAAACAGCCCGAGCAGGACGAACGCCAGGAAGTGCACCGCGGTGTAGAGCACCACGGCGCCGAAGTCCATCGTGACCAGGTCGGGGTTGGGATTGCCGAAGATGAACAGCTGGCCCAGCACGCTCGGCGTGCGGAGCGGGTGGCCGGCCAGCAGGTCCCGGGCGAGAAACCAGAGCGCCACCGCGCTGCCGCCGAGCAGGCCGGCATCGGTGCCTTCGGAGAAGACGGAATGCGGTGACTCCGGCATCGGCCCCCCTCACCAGCCGGCGTGGATGGGCAGGCAACCCGGGGCCGCCGGCCGGAAGGGCCCGGGGCTGCTATTGCGAATTTCGGCGGCGGGACCGATCTGGCAAGGGGGGAGCCGGATTTGACTCAGCCGTGGGGGCGGGCGCTGTCGTCGTACCGCTTGCCGGCCATGAAGGCGCCCACGAAGCAGACCAGCGCGAGGAACATGAGGAACAGCCCCATCAGCTGGGCTGCCCCGTGCAGGAAGACGATCATCCCGGCGGACACCAGCACCGTGCCGGCGCCGCGGAGGACCTCGTCGAGGTTCCGCCAGCGGGTCTCCCGGCCCCACTGGAGGGCGCCGATGAGGCCCACCAAGCCCAGCAGCAGGAGGCCGATCCAGATGGCGATCCAGATCCAGCGCCCGGGGACGTCCAGCCAGGGGACCAGGTGGCTCAGCATGCGCCCGCCGCGGTCACCCGGCGCTCCCGGCAGGCATCGCACGGGCAGGCGGCGAGCAGCCGGTCGTAGGTGAAGATCCCGGTGTGATGCCCGTCGCTCCAGCTCACCTTGAGGCCGTAGGCCCCCACCAGGGCCAGCCGGAGCGGGCGGATATCGGCGGGGACCGTGGCGGGATCGAGCAGCGGCCGGCCGGTCATCTCCTCCACACAGGCGGCACAGGGGCAGGCCAGCCGCAGCGCACGGGCCGGGAAGAACCCAGCGTGCCCCCCAGCCTGCCACTCGATCCGGATGCCATCGTCCTGCCGCGAGATGGCGTGGGGCGGTACCACGCGTGCAGCCATGCCGGAGTCGCCTCCTGCCATGTATACTTGGAAACCTACGCCCCTAGCCCACCGGTGATGCCATCATGTCCACGACACCCAACCCGTTCGGCACCCGCGGCACCCTCGCCCTGGGTTCCCAGACTGCCACGATCTTCCGCCTCCCGGAGCTTGAGCGCAAGGGAGTGGCGCGGCTGGCCCGGCTGCCGTTCTCCATCCGGGTGCTGCTGGAGAACGCCCTGCGCTTCGCCGACCGGGGGGTGGTGACCGAGGACCACGTGTCGGCCCTGGGCCAGTGGTCGGGCTCGGCAGCCACCCAGGGCGAGATCCCTTTCATGCCCGCCCGGGTGGTGCTGCAGGACTTCACCGGGGTGCCCTGCGTGGTGGACCTCGCCGCCATGCGTGATGCCATGGCCCGCATGGGCGGGGACCCCGACCGCATCAACCCCATCGTGCCCTGCGACCTGGTCATTGACCACTCGGTGCAGGTGGACTTCTTCGGCACCGGGACGGCCTACCAGCGCAACGTGGACCTCGAGTTCGACCGCAACCGCGAGCGCTACCAGCTGCTCAAGTTCGCCCAGCGCGCCTTCCGGAACT
>CAZCVG010000361.1:0-2112 GCA_964501735.1 uncultured Gemmatimonadaceae bacterium
ACCATCGAGAGCATCTACCAGAAGCTGTCGGACCGCGCCGCCGGCGTCCGGATGGTGGCGCTGGAGTGGATCGTGATCATCCTGATCGCCTCAGAGATCGTGCTCAGCCTCTGGCACGGGTGAGGCCGGCGGCCCGGGTCCGGCGCCCGGGGGCGCCGGCAGGCCTAGCTCCCCGCGCTCCCCGACGCCATCTTCCTGACTCCCGCACCACCGCCCGAACTCCCTTCCAGGGTGCTGTAATGTCCGGTGTCTGCCGCGCGTGGTTCCCGCTGCTCCTGCTCGCCATCCTCGCCTGCGCCCAAAGCCCCGACCGCGATCCCGATGCCGCCCGGCAGGCCGAGACGGCGGCCCGGGTCACCATCATCCGGGACGACTGGGGCATCCCCCACGTCTACGGCCGGAGCGACGCCGACGCGGTCTTCGGGATGATCTACGCCCAGGCCGAGGACGACTTCAACCGGATCGAGACCAACTACCTCAACGCCATGGGGCGGCTGGCGGAGGCCGAGGGTGCCTCGGCGGTGTTCAGCGATCTCCGGATGAAGATGTTCATCCGCCCCGAGCAGCTGCAGGCGCAGTACGAGACCAGTCCGGAGTGGCTCAAGCAGCTCATGACGGCGTGGGCCGACGGGCTCAACTACTATCTCGCGACCCACCCGCAGGTGACGCCGCGGGTCATCCGGCGGTTCGAGCCCTGGATGGCGCTGAGCTTCACCGAGGGCAGCATCGGCGGCGACATCGAGTCCATCTCGCTGCGCCGGCTGGAGGCCTTCTACGGCGAGACCACCGCGACCACCGCGGGGCTGGATTCCGAAGGGGACCCGGAGCCGAAGGGCTCGAACGGCATCGCCATCGCGCCGTCCCGCACCGCGGCCGGCCGGGCCCTGCTGCTGATCAACCCGCACACCTCGTTCTTCTTCCGGGCCGAGCTGCAGGCGGTCAGCGAGGAGGGGCTGAACGTCTACGGCGCGGCCACCTGGGGGCAGTTCTTCATCTACCAGGGCTTCAACGACCGGGCGGGGTGGATGCACACTTCGAGCGGGGTGGACGCCATTGACGAATACGCCGAGACCATCGTCCGGCGGGGGGACAGCCTCTACGCCCGGTACGGCAGCGAGGAGATGCCCCTCGCCGTGGGCACCATCGCGGTGCCGTTCCGGACCGACACCGGGATGGCCGAGCGGGTCTTCCCGGTGTACCGGACCCGGCACGGGCCGATCGTGCGTGAGGCTGACGGCAAGTGGATCAGCGTTCGGCTGATGGAGGAGTCGGTCCGGGCCCTGACCCAGTCGTGGTCCCGCACCAAGGCGCGGACCTACCGGGACTTCGTGGCGACGGTGGACCTCCGGACCAATTCGTCCAACAACACCGTCTACGCCGATGCCGACGGCAACATCGCCTACTTCCAGGCCGGCTTCGTGCCCCGGCGGAATCCCACGTTCGACTGGACCCGCCCGGTGGATGGCAGCAACCCCGCCACCGACTGGGGCGACCTGCTCCGGCTCGACGAGCTGCCCAACCTGCACAACCCCGCCACCGGCTGGATCCAGAACACCAACAACTGGCCCTATTCGGCGGCCGGCCCGGCCAGCCCGCGGCAGCGCGACTACCCGCGGTACGTGGACACCTACGGCGAGAACCCCCGCGGGGTCCATGCCATCCGCCTGCTGGAAGGGAAGCGGGACTTCACCCTGGAGACACTGCGGGCCGCCGCCTACGACAGCCACCAGCCCGCCTTTGCCACCCTGATCCCCCAACTGCTCAAGGATTACGACCGGCTCCGGCCGGCGGACCCCCTGCGGGCCCAGCTGGCGGGACAGATCGCGCAGCTGCGCGACTGGGACTACCGCTGGTCGGCGGGGTCGGTGCCCACCACGCTGGCGGTCTACTGGGGCGATGATCTCTGGGACCGGGTACAGCGCGACGCGGCCAGCGAGGATCTTTCAGTCTACGACTACCTGGCCACCCGGGTGAGCGGCGCCGAGCGGCTGGCCTCGCTGTCCCGGGCCTCCGCCCGGCTCACCGCCGACTTCGGCACCTGGCAAACCCCGTGGGGAGAGATCAACCGGTTCCAGCGGCTCACCGGCGACATCGTGCAGCCCTTCAGCGACT
>CAZCVG010000362.1:0-2104 GCA_964501735.1 uncultured Gemmatimonadaceae bacterium
TCCGCTGGGGCCGCACCTATGAGAGCTACTCCGAGGACCCCGCCCGGGTGGCGGCGTATGCCGGGCCCTTCGTGCGCGGCCTGCAGGGGGACCTGGGCCGCGACGCGGTGATCGCCTGCGCCAAGCACTGGATCGGGGATGGCGGCACCGACGGCGGGAAGGACCAGGGCAACACGATCCTGCCGGAGGAGGAGCTGATGCGTACCCACGGCACGCCGTACCTGCCGGCGCTGGCCGAGGGGGTGCTGACCGTGATGGCCTCGTTCAACAGCTGGAACAGCAAGAAGTGCCACGGCCACCGGTACCTGCTCACCGACGTCCTCAAGGGCCGGCTGGGCTTCACCGGCTTCATCATCTCGGACTGGGACGGCGCGGACTACCTCTCGGACGACTTCTCCGAGGCGGTCATCATGGCCGCCAACGCGGGGATCGACATGTTCATGGTCTCGGCGGACTGGCGCCGCTGCCTGGGCCAGCTCCAGCGGGCGGTCCACGACGGCGCCGTGCCGATGGAGCGGGTGGACGACGCCGTACGCCGCATCCTGACCGTCAAGCACCGCTACGGGCTGTTCAGCCGGCCCCGGCCGGCGGCCCGTCACTGGTCGCGCACCGAGACCCTGGGCGCCCCGGAGCATCGGGCGGTGGCGCGCGAGGCGGTGCGGAAGTCGCTGGTCCTCCTGAAGAACGAGGGCAAGCACCTCCCCATCCGGCGGGACGCCCGGCTCCTGGTGGCGGGGAAGAACGCGGACAACCGCGGACACCAGTGCGGCGGGTTCACCGTCGCCTGGCAGGGCACCTCGGGCAACGATGCCATTATCGGCGGGACGTCGATCTGGGAGGGCATCAGGGCGGTTGCGCCCGGCGCCATGCTCAGCCCCGATGGCTCCGCTGCCGATCCGGCGCTGCACGACCTCGCCATCGTGGTGATTGGGGAGCGCCCATATGCCGAGGGCTTCGGCGACATCCGGTCGGATGACTTGGTGGGGGCAGGCTCGGGCGGCGGGGGACGGACGGCCAAGTTGCCGGCCTACGGCCGCACCATCGAGCTGGCCAGCCTGCACCCGGAGGACATCGCCACGATCCGGGCCATTGCGGGTAAGGGGATTCCGGTGGTCACCGTGCTGATCTCGGGGCGGCCGCTGGTGGTCAACCAGGAGCTGGCCGCGTCGGCCGCCTTCGTGGCGGCCTGGCTGCCCGGATCCGAGGGCCAGGGTGTGGCGGACGTGCTCTTCGGCGACCACGACTTCCAGGGCAGGCTATCCTTCGCCTGGCCCGCTGCCGAGCCGGTTGACCGGAGCCGCCCACTCTTCCCGCTCGGCTACGGCCTCGGGCTCCGCTAGCCGGCCGGGGAGCAGGAGGCACGAGGAAGCCCGCCGCGATCGCGGCGGGCTTCTGGTTTCCGTGGGACCGGGGGACCAGCCGGGTGTCAGGTTGCCAGCGCCTGGCCCGGCTTGCCCCGCCGCTGCTCCAGTTCCCGCCGAACCTCGTGGGCCCGCTCCTCGGTGATCGGATAGGCGGCGATCGCCCAGATGGCCACGCCGGACGCCACCAGCGGGACCAGGATATCGAGGAGCCGCATCAGGAGGATCGTCTCCCCGGCCTGTGCCCCCCCGAGCGCCACGTCGAACCCGGTGGCATTGAGCAGGAAGCCGCCGGCCGCCAGGGCCGCCGCCATCCCCAGCTTGACCACCCACCAGAAGATCGACCCGAACATTCCCTCCCGCCGCTGGTGGGTCTCCAGCTCGTCCACATCCACCACGTCGGCCACCATGGAACCCATGAGGGTGAACAGGCCACCCAGGCCGAACGCCATGAGCGGGGCGGGCAGCAGGATCATCAAGGGGTGCTGGGGGCTGTAGCAGAACCACTTCAGGGCGTACCCCACCATGGAGAGCCCGGTGGAGACGAAGAAGGCCCGCCGCTTGCCGATGCGGGTGCCCAGCCAGGTGACCACGAAGATCACCAGGAACGTGGACGCTGCGCCCAGCGTCCCCGCATACCCCGCGTACCGTGCCCCGGCCTCCTGGTCGCCGGTGAACACGTAGTAGATGATCACGTAGAACTGGAACGACGAGATCATGATGAAGCCGTTGAACACCAGGAA
>CAZCVG010000363.1:0-2094 GCA_964501735.1 uncultured Gemmatimonadaceae bacterium
CGCGGCCCGCGTCCTGGCGGACGCCCTGGGAGCCGAAGTCCATGCCGTGGTGATGGGCGGCGGCCCGGTCAGCGGCGCCGACCAGCTGGGCGCCCACGGCGCCGACCGGGTGCTCACGGCGACCCACCCCGATTTCGGCCGCTACAGCCCCGACGGGTTCGCCGCCACCATTGCGTCCGCCGGGTCCGGGGCGGTGGCGATCCTGTTCGCCGCCACCGCCACTGGCCGTGACCTGGCCCCGCGCGTCGCGGCTCGGCTGGGAGTCGGCCTGGCCAGCGACGTGACGGAGCTGGGGGCCGAAGGCGGGAAGATCGTGGTGACCCGCCCGGTGTACGCCGGCAAGGTCCTGCAGCGGGTACGGCTCGACGCATCCCCGTCACTGGTCTCGGTCCGGCCCAACACCTTCCAGCCGGTGGCGGCGGCCAAGGCGGGCACGGTAGAGAGTCTTGAAGTCCCGGCGTTCACGGCCCGGGTGAAGGTGACCGGCATCAAGGCCGCCGCGTCGGCGGCGCTGGATGTCGCCGAGGCGCCGGTGGTG
Organism: uncultured Gemmatimonadaceae bacterium; assembly: GCA_964501735.1. Classification (GTDB taxonomy): domain Bacteria; phylum Gemmatimonadota; class Gemmatimonadetes; order Gemmatimonadales; family GWC2-71-9; genus JADJOM01. The sequence goes on from CAZCVG010000363.1 coordinate 539, forward strand.
GTTTCGGGTGGCCGGGGGCTCAAGGAACCGGAGCACTTTGCGCTGCTCGAGGCGCTGGCCGCCGCCTTCGGCAATGCGGCGGTCGGGGCCAGCCGCGCGGTGGTGGACGCCGGCTGGCGGGAGCATGGGGCCCAGGTGGGACAGACCGGCAAGACGGTGAGCCCCAGCCTCTACGTGGCGGTGGGCATCTCCGGCGCCATCCAGCACCTGGCCGGCATGCGGACGGCGCGGACCATCGTCGCCATCAACCGCGACAAGGACGCCCCGATCTTCAAGGTGGCCGACTACGGCATCGTCGGGGACCTCTTCGAGGTGGTTCCCCGGCTCACCACCGAGGTGAAGAAGCTGCGGGGGGAGTAAGCCTCGCCTGCAGGTCCAGAAAAGCCGCGGGCCGAGTGGGTACCTCCCACCCGGCCCGCGCTGCTTCCGGCCCCGGACGGTCAGGGCATCGGCACTTCGTTGTCCGCCTGGGGCTTGAAGCTCGAGACCAGGGTCGGCGCAATCGAATCGGCCAGGGCGATGAGCTGGCTCACCGCCTCCTCCGTCCCCTCGCTCCCGGCCAGGTCCTGCTCCTCGAGCGGGTCATTCTCGAAGTCGAACAGCTGGGTCTCACCCTTGGAGTTGCGGGTGAGGTGGTGGCCGTCGGCCACCAGCGACTGGATCCACCGGGACGGCCGCCGGATCTCGGAATAGATCCGGGTCGGCGGGATGGCGGCGACGCTGGAATCCCAGGTGGCCCGGAGTGACCGGCCCGGGAGCGCGTGGGCCGCGTCGAGCCCCGCCAGGTCCAGGATCGTGGCCGGCAGGTCGGTCAGGGTGACCGGGGCGCTGATCCGGGTCTCCGCCGGCACCTTGCCCGGCAGCACGATTACCAGCGGCACCTGCAGGAGCTGGCGGTACATGCTGTTGCCGTGCTGGAGCAGGCCGTGCTCGCCGAACTGCTCACCGTGGTCCGAGGTGACGATGATCATCGTCCGCTCGGCCTCCCCGCGGTCCCGCAGGGTGTCAATGAGCCGGGCGACCTCCGCGTCCAGCTGGGCGATGGTCGCCTCATAGGAAAGCTCCGAAGACCGGATCATGTCCGGCGTGGGCTTGGGCGCCAGCGGGTGCCCCACCTCGAGGGGGTTGTACTTGGGCAGCGAGGTGTCGGCGAACTGGCTGTACCAGGGTTCCGGAGGCAAGTAGGGATAGTGGGCGTCGAAGTAGTTCAGGAACGCGAAGAACGGCCGGCCCTCCGGCAGGTCCTCCTGCCACTCCAGGAATCCACCGGTCACCTCATCAGCGTGCTTGCGGCCGAACCACTCGAAGTCTCCGCGCCAGGCCTGCAGGGGATTGCGTACCCGCTGCACAAACACCCGGCCCAGAGCGGAGTGAGTGGTGATCTGGGCGACGGAGCGGGGAAAGTCCTCGTAGTGGAGGAACCCGCGGTCAATACCGGTGGCCCGGTGGGTGTAGAGCAGGTTGCCCACGAAGCCGCCGGTGGCATACCCTGAATGCTGCAGAACCTCGGCAAGCGTGGGGTAGGTGTCATCGAGCGGGGCACGGAAGTCGGCGCT
>CAZCVG010000364.1:0-2064 GCA_964501735.1 uncultured Gemmatimonadaceae bacterium
CGGTCCGCCCGTCCGCCCGTCCGCCCGTCCGCCCGTCCGCCCGTCCGCCCGTCCTACCGCCCTCCCGCCCTCCCGCCCTCCGTCACAACTCCGCCCGTATCGCCCACAGATCCGGAAACAGCGGCTGGTTGAGCGTGGTCATCAGGTACTCCGCTCCCGCGCTGCCGCCGGTGCCCATCTTGGTGCCGATGGTGCGCTGAACCATCTTCACGTGCCGGTAGCGCCATTCCATCAGCCCTTCGTCCAGGTCCACCAGCCGCTCGCACAGGCCGGCCAGCCCCGACTCCTTGCGGTAGATGGTGACCAGCGCCTCACGGACCTCGGCGCTGGGCTCGATGGGCCGGGTGACATCCCGCTCCAGCTGGTCCCGCGGGATCGCCGCCCCCGCCGCCGCCAGGTAGCGGAGAAAGCTGTCCCAGAGGGTCGGCGCCGCCAGCCGGCGCTCCAGCCGCCGCCGGGCCTCGCTGCCCGGCTCGCACCGCTCCAGCGCCTTCGGATTCTTCCGCCCCAGCCGGAATTCCAGTTCCCGGAACTGCGCCGACTGGAACCCGCTGCCCGACTCCAGCCGGTCCCGGAAGGAGAGGAACTCCAGGGGCGTCATGGTCTCCAGGATGTCAATCTGCGCCACCATCACCTTGAGGATGGTCAGCACCCGCTTCATGGTGTGCTGGGCCCGGGCCTCGTCCCGCCGGCCCAGCAGCTGCTCCAGGTAGTCCAGTTCGTGCAGGACCTCCTTGAACCACAGCTCGTAGACCTGGTGGATCACGATGAACAGCATCTCGTCGTGCTCGGGGCCGTCGGAGAGCGGCTGCTGCAGCGTGAGCAGTTCGTCAATCTTGAGGTACTCGGAGTATGACGGCATGCGGTGCTCTCACGGAGTCGAGGCTCGGGACAACCGGCGCGGGCAGGGGCGGGGTGCTCCCCCGGGCGGAAGGCGCGCCCCCCCGAGCAGCGGTGCGCCGCGCCCTTCCCCATTTCCCGCAGTGGACTAGCGCAGCCGGGGCCGGTACCGGTCCAAGGTAGCGTAGGGCGGGGGCCAGGGCAGGGGGTATTCCAGCTCGGCGGCCGCGTGGCGGGTCCAGTACGGGTCAAAGAGGTGCGCCCGCGCCATCACCACCAGGTCCGCCCGGCCCGCCGCCAGGATGGTGTTCACGTCCGCCGCCGAGGAGATGTTGCCAACGGTCATCGTGGGGACCCGGGCCTCGTGCCGGATCCGGTCGCTGAACGGGGTCTGGAACTGGCGGCCATACACCGGCTTCGCCTCGGCCACCGTCTGGCCCGCCGACACGTCCACGATGTCGGCGCCGCCGGCCACCAGCAGCCGGGCCACCTGCACCGCGTCCTCCGGCTCGAGCCCGCCGGGCGCCCAGTCCACCGCGGAGATCCGCACCGACAGCGGCTTGGCCGCCGGCCACTCTTTTCGCACCGCGGCCAGGATCTCCAGCGGGAAGCGCATGCGGCTGGCCAGCGACCCGCCGTACTCATCGCCGCGGCGATTGGTGAGCGGGGAGATGAACGACGCCAGCAGGTAGCCGTGGGCCATGTGCACTTCCAGCAGGTCGAACCCCGCCTGGTCCGACCACCGAGTCGCCCGGACGAACTCCTGCCGCACCTGCTCCATGTCCGCTCGGGTCATCTCCCGGGGCACCTGGCTGCCCTTGTGGAAGGGAATCGGCGACGGCGCCATCAGCGGCCAGTTGCCGTCCTCGAGCGGCAGGTCCTTGCCCTCCCACGGCGGCCGGGTGGACCCCTTCCGCCCCGCGTGCCCGAGCTGGATCCCGATCCGGGCCTCGCTCTCCCGGTGCACGAAGTCCACCACCGCGCGCCAGGCCGGCACGTGGGATTCGAGATACATGCCCGCGCACCCGGGACTGATCCGCCCCTCCCGGCTCACGTCGGTCATCTCGGTCATCACCAGCCCCGCGCCGCCGATGGCCCGGCTGCCCAGGTGCACCAGGTGCCAGTCGTTGATCAGGCCGTCGTCGGCGCGGTACTGGCACATCGAGGAAACCACCACCCGGTTGGGCAGCACCAGCTCGCGCAGCCGGTAGGGCGTGAACATCG
>CAZCVG010000365.1:0-2055 GCA_964501735.1 uncultured Gemmatimonadaceae bacterium
CCGACCCTGGTCCAGCACTTCGCGCGGCGGGCGGCGGAGGACATCGGCGTGACGGTGAGCGGCGTGGAACCGGAAGCCATCGAACTGCTGCTCCGCCACGCCTGGCCCGGCAACGTGCGTGAACTGGCCAATGCGGTGGAACGGGGAGTGATCCTCTCCCGCGGCGGCGTGCTCCGCGCCGAGGCGTTTCAGGGCATCCTCGACGCCGTGAGCGCCCGGAGCGTGGCGTCCTTCGCCGCCCCGGCCGACCGCCCGGCCGCGATCGGTGGGGACAGCGCCCCGCCGGGGCCGTCGGCAGCGCCGGCGGACGCGTTCAACCTCGACGAGCTCGAGCGCCTTGCCATAGGCAGGGCGCTGGCGGCCACCGGCGGCAACCGCACCCGCGCGGCCAAGTTGCTGGGCATCAGCGAGCGCACCCTCCGCAACAAGCTCAACACTCCCCGGGAAGTCTCCGCCGCCACCGAGTCCTGATTCCGGGCTCGGCACTTCACGCCCGGCCCCCAACCCGCGCCGGAAGATTCTTCCGAGGCCGGCGCGGCCCCTTCCGCCCGCACCTCCCTAGGCTGGACCCCTCCGGTCCCCCCAGCGCTGCAGTGCTGATGGGCAAACTCCATATCCCATAACGCCTTCCCGCCCCGTGCTCGGGTCCCGGCGGGGCCGGTGGCGCAAGCGGCATCGCGATTGCTTTCGGCTGAGGCACTCATACCTCGCCGGGGGGGTCGGATGTTCTCGTCACTGTTCGGGGCCCAGACGAAGATCGGCCAGCTGCGCTGGAGCCTGGACGATTCCAGCCGGACGCAGCGAGGCATCGCCGGCCGGGTGGCGGGCGCGCTCGAAGGGAGCGGGAACGCCGATTTCGACCAGGCCCTCGCGGACCAGCAGGCCAACCATCCCAAGGTGGACCTCGAGCAGGAGATGGTGAATCTGGCCAGCACCCAGCTGCGCTACGACGCGAGTGCCAAGCTCCTGTCGGCGGCGTACCAGGGGCTCCGGACCGCCATTCGCGACCGTGGCTAGGATCTTCGGCCCCGGCGGCGGCTTGTGGCCGCCGCGTCCGGTCAAGTCGCTGCTCAAGCCGCTGGGAACGCCCGGCGGCGGGATGGGAGCGATGAGCCGGGCGCTCGACATCATTTCGCAGAACATCGCCAATGCCGAGACCACCCGGACCCCCGAAGGCGGGCCCTACCGCCGCCAGGTGGTGGTGTTCCAGCCTGACGGGAAGGGCGGGGTGCGGGCCGGGGAGGTGGTTCAGGATACCCGCCCGGGCTCCGAGGAATACGACCCCGGTCATCCCGACGCCGATGCCAATGGCTTCGTGAAGCGCCCCAACGTGGATATCAACACCGAGATCGTGGACCTGATGATTGCGCGGCGGGTCCACGAAGCCAACGCCACCGTGTTCCAGGCGGCCAAGGCCATGCTCCGACGCGCGATCGAGATCTGACATGCGAATTCCCGGATCACTGCCGCCGACCTCGCCGGCGTCCGCCCGGGTGGGCCGCGCCTACGGCCTCCCCGTCAAGCCGCCCGCCCAGCCTGTCACCGACCCGAAGGAGCGCACCGCGGCCGGGCCGGCGGACCTGCGGGCCGGGGGAACGGCCGAGCTTCGCTCGGTGCTCAACGACGAGGAGCGGGCCTACTTCGACCAGATCGCGGCCCTCGGTCCCATCACCTACGGGCCTGGCCGGAAGGCGGGACTGACCCCGGGTGCCCCGCGCGGGCTCCGGCTCGACGTCCACGGCTGATCCATGTCCTCGCCCATCCGGCCCGATGGCCCGCGGCTCACGCCGCTCGACCGCGCGGTGGAGCGCCTGGCGCCCGGCCCTTCGTCGGGCCCGTCGTTCGCCGATACGCTCGCCCGGGTCGTGGGTGACACCCAGCGGGTCCAGCAGGACGCCGAGTCCATCATCTCGGCCTTCGTGCGGGGAGAACCGGTGGAGCTGCACCAGGTGATGGCGGCCAGCGAGGAGGCGGGGATCGCCCTCGAGTTCCTGGTGGAGATGCGCAACAAGCTGACCGATGCCTACCGCACCGTCATGAACATCCAGGTCTGAC
>CAZCVG010000366.1:0-2033 GCA_964501735.1 uncultured Gemmatimonadaceae bacterium
GCCGCCACCCGGGCGGGGTCCTCGGAGTAGCTCTCATAGGTGCGGCCCCAGCGGATGTCCTGGGCCACCGCGAGGGTCGGCGCAAAGGTCCACTCGACCCCGGTCGCCAGGATCTCGCGTGCCGTCACCTGTCCGATGCGCTCCAGCAGGTCGGGGTCATGGGTCGCCCCCAGGCCGATATTGTGCGGAAACACCGTCGCCCCCAGCACGTTGGCGTGCCCGTGGACGGCGTCCACGCCGTACAGGAGCGGGATGGGGAGGCGGCCGTCTTCCTCGCTCATGGACGCCAGCCAGTAGGCGTCGTTCATGGCGACCCAGTCGGCGGCGCGATTGGCCCCCGGCGCCGACCCGCCGCCGCTGAGGACAGAGCCGATGTGGTGGTCGCGGACCTCCTCCGGGGTGATGACCATGCGCTCGGTCTGGATCATCTGGCCCAGCTTCTGGTCCACGGTCATGCGGGAGAGCAGGCTCTGGACCTGCTCGGCGATCTCCGGGTCGGTCAACGATGCGGTCATGGTCAGGTCTGTGGTGCTACGAGGAGTGGGCGTCGGTGAGGACGAAGTCAATGCGGAGTTCCGCCGCGGAACTCCCGCCGATCCAGGCATGGAACTGGCCGGGCTCCGTCACTGGCTGCCCGGCGCGGCCGTGGAAGGCCAGGTCGGCGGCGGTGAGGGAGAAGGCCACCCGCCGGCGCTCGCCGGGGGTGAGGCGGACCTTCTCGAACCCCTTGAGCTCGCGGACCGGCCGGGTCACCGACGCCGCCGGATCGCGGAGGTAGAGCTGGACCACCTCTTCCGCCTCCCGATTGCCGGTGTTCTGGACCTCGGCGCTGATGACCAGCGTCTCGTTCATCGCCATGACCGGCTTGCTGAGCTGGATGTCCGAATAGGCGAACGAGGTATAGGACAGGCCGTGGCCGAACGGAAAGAGCGGCGTGTAGTCCACGTCGAGGTGAAACGAGGTGTTCCCCACCGAGAGCTGGGGCGCCCGCGGCTCGATGTCCTCGATCCGGATGAAGGACTCCCGGGTGGGCGGCTTTCCGGTGTGCTTGTGCGCGTAGTAGATCGGGATCTGGCCGGTCGCGCGGGGCAGGGTGATCGGGAGCTTGCCCGAGGGCACCGCCAGCCCGAACAGCAGGTCCGCGATGGCAGGCCCGCCCATGCTCCCCGGATGCCAGGCGTAGAGCAGGGCGGGGACGCGGTCTGCGATGCGTTCCAGGGCCAGCGGCCGCCCGGCCATGATCACCAGCACCAGCGGCTTGCCTGTCGCGGCCACCGCCTCGAGGAGGGCCTCCTGGGCCCCCGGCAGGCCGATGTCCGCGCGGCAGTGCGCCTCTCCAGAGAGAATCGCCTCCTCGCCCAGGAAAAGCACCACCAGGTCGGACCGCTCGGCCAGGGCCACCGCCTCCGGGAAGCCGTTAGTGTCGCGGCTCCGGGTGTGGGGGACGCCCCGGGCGTGTTCCACCGACAGCACCGTCCCGGCGGACTCGCGGAGCGCCTGGAGCGCGGTATGGCTCAGTGACGGGTCTCCGTCGAAGATCCAGGTGCCCAGCTGCTCGTAGGGATCGTCCGCCAGCGGACCGATCACCGCCAGGGTCCCGGGCCGGGTGCGATCGAGCGGCAGGAGGCCCAGCTCGTTCTTGAGCAGGACCACGCTCTCACGGGCCGCGTCCCGGGCGGCCTGCAGGTGCTCGGGGTTGCCGCTGGCGGGCAGCATGGCCGGGTCGGTGTAGGGCTGCTCGAAGAGGCCCAGGCGGAACTTGGCCCGCAGCACGCTGCCGACCATGGCGTCCAGCCGTGCCGGCGCGATCCGCCCATCGTGCACCAGCGATGCGAGGTGGTCAGTGTAGGCGGTGCCGGCCATCTCCACATCGCATCCGGCGGAGGCAGCCTCGAAGGCGGACTCCCGGTCTCCGGCGGTGAGGCCGTGGACCGCCAACTGGCGCACCGAGTCCCAGTCGCTCACCACGAATCCGTCAAAGCCCCACTCCTCCCGCAGGATCTGCCGCAGCAGCATGGCGTTCCCGGTGGCGG
>CAZCVG010000367.1:0-2016 GCA_964501735.1 uncultured Gemmatimonadaceae bacterium
GATCTCCCGCACCCGCTGGCTCACGCCGAAGGCCACCACGCCCGCGATGCCGAGCCCGGCCAGGACCAGGCCAAGAACGCCGAGGGTGCCGAGGATGGCGACCGCCACCCGGGCGGGGAGGAGAGCCAGCCCCAGGTGGTCGTCATAGGTGGCCAGCCGGTCGAGCGGCAGCCCGGCATCGAGGCCCTGGATGGCGGCGCGGAGGCCGGGCAGCAGGGCGCCGGGATCGAGCCCGGTCCGGGCCACCACGGTGAACTGGGCCGCCGGTTCCTGCGCCATGGGGACGTAGAAGAACGGCGTCGGCTCCTCGCCCAGGCTGCGGTACTTCCCGTCGCCGGTGACGCCGACCACCTCGAGGAACGGTCCCTCGGGCCCGGTGATGCTGAGCCGCTGGCCCAGCCCGTTCTGGCCGGGCCAGAAGCGGCGCGCCAGCGCCCGGTTGACGATGACCACGCCGGGAGTTCCGGCCCGATCGGCGGGGGTGAAGCTCCGGCCCAGTTCAACCGGCAGCTGGAGCGTGGCGAAGTAGCTGTCGCTCACCGAGGCCCAGTAGATCTCCATGTCCTCGCCGTCGCCCGCCCGGTATCCCTGGGGCACGATGCTCCGGCGGCCACCGTCGAACGAGAGCGGCGCGGTGGAGGCGAGCGCCACCGCCTCCACCCCGGGGATGGCCGCGACCTTCGCCAGCAGCTGGTCCTGAAACGGTGGCACCCGCGCCGGCTCGTACTGCCTGAGTCCCAGGTCCATGGTGGCCAGCATCGCCGTCCGGAGGCCGTAGCCGGTGTCGAGAGCCGCGGCCTCCCGGAGGCTCCGGAGGAAGAGCCCGGCGCCGATCAGCAGCACCAGCGACAGGCCGACCTGCAGCACCACGAAGACGCTCCGGAAGCGGGAGCGGTGGCTGCCGCCGGCGGCGGACGCGTCCTTCATGGCGTCCGCCAGCCTGAGGCGCGCGGCGCTGAGGGCGGGCGCCAGTCCCACCAGGCAGCCGGTGACCAGCGCCAGCAGCGCCACCACCAGGAACACCCGCCAGTCGGGCCGCACCTCGAGCGCGAAGGGGACCGCCTCGGAGAGCCGGAAGCGGGAGATGAGCAGGGCCGCCCACATCGCCAGCCCCATCCCGGCGATGCCGCCCAGTCCCGAGAGCACCACGTTCTCCACCAGCAGCTGGCGCACCATGCGGCCTCGCCCGGCCCCCAGGGCCAGCCGCACCGCAAACTCCCGCCGCCGGGCGGCGCTCCGCGCCAGGACCAGGTTGGCGAGGTTGGCACAGGCGATCAGCAGCACCATCCCCACCACCACGACCAGCAGGGCGCCGGCGCCGAGCACCGCCCCGCGGACCATCGGCAGCACCCGCACCTCCGATTCGGGGAGCACGGTGATTTCCCGGCCGTCGCCCCGGATGGTGCGCCACTGATCGGGGTACTCGGCGAACAGCCGGCCGGCGAGGCCCGCGGCCTCCTGCCGGAGCGCCTCCAGCGTGGCGCCGGGACGGAGCCTACCGTAAAGCAGGAGTCCGCGGTCGCCGCGTGAGGAAAGGGCCTCGCTTCCCGGGTGCAGCAGGGGGGTCATGGCCTGGGAGACCCAGCCGCCCTCCGTCACCCCGCGGAACAGCCCAGTGTAACCGGCGGCGGTGACGCCAACCACGGTGAACGGCGCCCGGCCCAGCTGCACGATGCGCCCCAGGATCGCGGGATCGCCGGCGAAGATGTTCACCCAGGTGGCGTGGCTCAGTACGACGGTGGGCGGGCCACCGAGGCGTATCTCCTCGGCGGCGAGCCCCCGCCCCAGCGCCAGCGGCACCCGGAGCAGGCCGAAGTAGTCGCCCGCGACCTCGCTCAGCAGGATGCGCCGGCTCTCGACGCCCTCGGCACTCAGGGCGGTGGGCCGGAGCGCCATCCCGGTGAGCCCCTCGAGGCTCCCCAGCCCCGCCGCCATGTCCACGTAGTCGGGGAAGGAACTGCTGCCGTGGCGGCCGTGGCTGTAGTCCGCCGTATAGATGGCCACCAGCCGCCCGGG
>CAZCVG010000368.1:0-2014 GCA_964501735.1 uncultured Gemmatimonadaceae bacterium
TGGGCACGAAGGCCAGGGCCAGCAGGATCCGGCTCAGGATGGCCAGGCGCTGCAGGGCGAACTGCCCGCGCGCCCGCCGGTGCAGCCGGTCGAGGAATGCTTCCATGGTCACTCCAGGGAATGGCGGGCGGCGTTCGGCGCGACGGCCGCGCCGGCCCGGACAGAACGGAGGAACACGGCGCGGGTTTCGGGCGGAAGACTTACCCCCCGGCCACCTTGTACCCGGCCCCGGCCAGCGCCCGGGTCGAGCGCTCCAGGTCGGCGCTCTTCACCAGCACGTAGTCGGTATCGAAGGTGGAGATCGCCAAGATGCTCACCCCGGCCTCGGCCAGCGGCCCGGCGATGCCGGCCAGGATGCCCACCAGGTGCATCGGCAACGTCCCCCGCACCCGGAAGGCGCGGTAATCCCGTGCCGAGCGTAGGCCGTCGGGAATAGCCGACTGCACCGCCACGATGGACAGCTCCTCCCGCGTCCGGCTGATGGTGACGAACTGCTCCGCCTCCACTGCCCAGCCCGGGATCGGGGCGCCGGGCGGCAGGCGGCAGATGGCCAGGGTCTCGGGCAGGATCTCCAGGTCGAGGCCGGAGCGGTCAGCGGACAGAAAACCTCCGGGGCGCAGCGTGAACCGCGCGCGTCAGTCCTTGAACGGCGACTTCGACGGCCTGGACCGGGCGGAGCCGCCCGGCTTGCCCAGCAGCCGCTGCAGCTCCTCCTCGCTCAGCTCGAACGGATCGGCCTCGTAGCCGGGCGGATCAATGCGCTGGATCCGGCCCGGGTTGTCCTGCACGGGATGGAACTCCCAGGCCGAGCGGGAGAGGTCACGTACCTCCCACTCGTGGCCCTCGGGATCGGTGAAGCGGCGGTAGCCCATGGGTATGCTCGGCGTTGGCGTCTGGACCAAGGTAGCTCGCCGGCGAGCTTCCTAGCTATACGCCATCGCCGGCAGCCCGGCGTGTTTCCGGAGCATTGCCAGCTGGCCAAGGTGATAGCCCTCGTGCTGCAGCAGGAAGACGACCACGCCGAGCAGGGTCTTGCTCTCCACCGGGAAGCCGGAGTCGAGCGGGGCGTCGAGCTGGGCCGAGGTGAGCTGATCGAGCCGCTGGCCGAGGCTCTTTCCCGCCGCGGTCCACGCCGAGCCGATCTCGGCCAGGGTGGGGTAGGAGGAGACCTTGGCGATGTTGTTGAAGCCGCCCTCGGCACCCTTGAGCGGGCTGGGTTCGTTCGCGCCGAGTCGCTTGAGGAGGTAGTAGCGGGAGTCCACCAGGTGGGCCGCCACAAAGGCCGCGGAGTTGGTGGCCTCGGACGGGCGGGCCTGGGCTTTCTGGTCGGGGAAGTCCGCGAGGCAGTTGAGGAACAGGCGATTGTTGAGCCGCAGCATCTCCGCCAGCGGCGCGATACGGGGGTCCATGGGAGGTCTCCTGTCTGTCCTGTTGTTCAAGTGTGGGGGAGCGGCCCCGGTCTGTTCAGTGGGCGAGGCGTCGGCCGGGCATCGGCCAAGAGCAGCAGTTCGGCGAGGCGTCGGCCGGGCATCCGGCCAGGAGCGGTAGCTCGGCGAGGCGTCGGCCGGGCATCCGGCCAAGAGCGGCAGCTCGGCGAGGCGTCGGCCGGGCATCCGGCCGCGTGGCCATGCCCCGCCAACCCCACGCGGCCGGATACCCGGCCTCCGCCCCGCCGCAGGCCGTCTTGCCCATCACGTGCCGCAGGCCCGTGCGGTGCTCGTGCTCCCACGCTACCTTGCCGCCCCGCCCGTCCGCCCGTCCGCCCGTCCGCCCGTCCGCCCGTCCGCCCGTCCGCCCGTCCGACCTACCGTCCTCCGTCTACCCTCCCAGCACCCGCTCGATCTGCCGCCGGTGCGCCAGGTCGTGGCCGGCGTACAACCGCATGGTGTGAGCGACCGACTCCTCCCCACGCTCGAAGTGCAGGAACACCCGCTCCCGCTCCGCGGGGGTGGTTCGCTCGAGCAGGCGGAGGTTCATGCGGCGGAGGACGGCGAACTCGTCCAGCGCGACCGAG
>CAZCVG010000369.1:0-1998 GCA_964501735.1 uncultured Gemmatimonadaceae bacterium
GGACGAACTCGCCCCCCGCCGCCAGCAGGTCGGGCTCGAGGCCGACCAGGGCCGCCGCCACCGCGGCGTGGTGGCGGGCCGCCTCGGCGCCCAGCTCGCGCATGGTGCCGGCCACGAACACCAGCCGCCGCCCGCCCCGCATTGCCCGGGCCGTGGCGATGGCGGCCAGGAAGGAGGCGGGATTGGCGTTGTAGGCGTCGTGGACGATCGTCAGCCCCCCCGCCTCGATGACCTCTCCCCGGCCGCCCGGGATGCGGAGCGACTTGAGCGCCTCGGCCACCGGCCCGGGCTCGAGACCCAGTTCCTCCGCCATGACCCACGCCAGCATGGCGTTGGCCGCCTGGTGCTGGCCCAGGAGCGGCAGGGTGATCCGCTGCCCGTCCACCGCCAGCGTCGCCCGCCCGGTCGAGTCCACCGTGGCCGACTGGGGCACCCGGTCCGCCCGGCCCAGTCCCGCGGTGATCACCCGCTGGGCCCGCTGCCGGGCTCCCTCGGCCAGAGCTTGCGGCTCGGTGCCCACGATGGCGAGCGGCACCCCCGCCAGCAGGTCGAGTTCCTCGGCCAGGACGCCGGCCAGGTCGCCGAACCCGTCCAGGTGCGACACCGCCACGTTGGTGGTGATAGTCAGCGTGGGCTCGATCACCGGCCTCAGCCGGGCCAGCTCCCCCCGCACGCTGGCGCCTGCCTCGATGACCAGCGCCTCGGTGTCGGGCGGCGCGGCCAGGATGGTCTTGGGCACCCCGACGAGGTTGTTGTCGTTGGCCGGCGTGGCGTAGACCCGGTACCGGGTCCGGAGCGCCGCCGCACACATCTCCTTGGTGCTGGTCTTGCCGTTGGCGCCGCCGATCGCCACCACCGGGCCCGGGATGGTGCGCCGCCGTGCCCGGGCCAGGAAACCGTAGGCCTGGAGGGTGTCATCCACTTCATACCAGGCCAGGCCTTCGACCCTCGGGGTGCCCTGGCGCACCACGGCGCCGCTCGCTCCCGCCGCCCGCGCCGCGGCGAGATGATCGTGGCCATCGAAGCGCTCCCCCTTGATGGCGACGAACAGCGCCCCGGGCCCGAGCGTCCTGGTGTCAGTGGAGACCTCGGTGAAGACCAGCCGGGCGTCAGCTGCTTCCCGGGTGCATCCCGCCGGCTCCAGCGCCTCGCGCACCGCCGCATCGGACCAGATCATCGCTCCAGCAGCCTCCGGACGATCTCCCGTTCGTCGAAGGGGAGCTTCTCCGTGCCGATCACCTGGTAGGTCTCGTGGCCCTTGCCGGCCAGGAGCACGGTATCGCCGGGACCGGCCGCGTCGAGGGCCATGGCGATGGCTTCGCGGCGATCCACCGCACGGAGGTGGGCCGCCTGCCCCATCCCCTGCTCCACCTCGGTGATGATGGACAGCGGATCTTCGGTGCGGGGATTGTCCGAGGTGACGACGGCCAGGTCCGACAGCGTGGCCGCGAGGCGGCCCATGACCGGCCGCTTCCCGCGGTCCCGGTCTCCCCCGCAGCCGAACACCACGATCAGCCGGCCCGGCGTGAGCGGCCGGAGGGCGCCGAGCGCCCGCTCCAGCGCGTCGGGCGTATGGGCGTAGTCCCGCAGCACCACCGCCGGCGCCTCGGCCAGCCGTTCCATCCGCCCGGGCACCTGCGGCGCCGCCGAGAGCCGCGCCGCCACTACGGCAACCGGGAGGCCCAGCGCCACCCCGGCGCCCGCGGCAGCGAGGGCGTTGGCCACGTTGAACTCTCCCAGCAGCGGCAGGTGCACTTCACCGCGCCCCCCGGGGGTTTCGAGGACGAAGCGGCTGCCGCCGTGGTCCTGGAACAGCTCGGTCACCCGCACGTCGGCGGCCCGGTGAATCGCGAAGCTGAGCCGGCGCCGGCCCCGGGGCAGTGCATGCCACGCCGGGTCATCGGCGTTGACCACCTGCACCCCTTCCGGCGCGAGGAGCCCGTCCAGCCGGAGCTTGGCCGCGAGGTAGGCCTCCATGGTGCCGTGATAGTCCAGGTG
>CAZCVG010000370.1:0-1993 GCA_964501735.1 uncultured Gemmatimonadaceae bacterium
CTGCCTGCCGACCAGATCTTCTCGAGGTTCGTGGTCGAGCACCTGCCCAGCGGCCTGGCCGGCCTGGTGGTCGCCGCGATCCTCGCGGCCGCCATGAGCACCCAGGCCTCGGCCATCAACGCGCTGGCGTCGTCAGTCACCCACGACCTCTACGCCGGGTGGACCGGCCGGACCGACCCGGTGCACCTGCTCAGGGTGGGGCGGATCTGGACCGTGGTCTGGGGGGTGCTCACCACCGGCACCGCGCTCATCTTCCAGGCCGTGGCCGGCGGGGGACAGACCCCGGTGGTGGTGTTCGCGCTCTCGATTGCCTCCATCACCTATGGCGGCCTGCTCGGCGCCTACCTCCTGGCCATGGGGCGGAACCGGGTCACCGGCCGGGACCTGCTGCCTGCCATCGGGGTGGCGGTGGTGCTGATGCTGGGCGTGTTCTTCGCCAGGGCGCTGGCCGGCCTCACCGGCCTGGCGTGGCTGGGGTGGGTCGGCCGCCTGGCCTGGCCGTGGTACGTGCCCCTTGGCACTCTCATCACTGTGAGCATCGGCCTGACCCTGGCCGGGCTGCGCACTTCATCGGGGAGATCCCCATGAGTCCCATCATCCTCGGCGCCGATGCCGGCGGCACCAAGACCGTGGTCATCGTCGCCGACGGCGACCGGGTCCTGGCCCGGGCCGCCGGGCCCGGCGCCAAGATGCGGAGCGGCAAGGGCATCTCCTGCGCCACCACCATCGCCGAGATCGCCAGGCATGCGCTGTCCCAGGCGGGCCGGCCCCGGGCGGAGGTGCTGGTAGCGGGGGTGGCCGGAGCGGGCCGGGAGGCCGAGCGGGACGAACTGCGGCAGGCGCTCCGGAGCGAGGCGGTGGCCGACCGGGTGGTGGTCACCGGCGATACCGAGATGGCGCTGGCCGCCGCCTTTGCCGACCAGCCCGGAATCGTGGTGACCGCGGGGACAGGCAGCATGGCGGTGGCGCGGGATCCCTACGGCCGGCTGCACCGGTCGGGCGGGTTCGGCTGGCAGATGGGGGATGAAGGAAGCGGCTACGCGATCGGGCGGGCCGCGCTGGGCGCGGTGGGCCGGGCGGCCGACGACCGGAGCCCCAAGACCGAGCTGACGGCCCTGCTCCTGGCCACCACCCGGGCGGAGAACCTCGACGCCCTGGTGCGGTGGGCCGCGGCCGCCGGGGTGCCGGAGGTGGCGGCGCTGGCCCCGGCGGTCTTCACCGCCGCGCAGCAGGGCGACACGGTGGCCGCCGGCATCATGGACTACGCCGCGCGGGAACTGGCCGCCATGGTGTACAAGCTGCTGCCCCACTTCGGCGGCGACGAGCGGGCCCCGGTGGACGTGGCCCTCAACGGCGGGCTCCTGTTCCACGACGGCCCGCTCCACAAGCTGCTCCGCACCAAGCTGGCCGACGAGCCCCGCCTGAAGCTGCGGGAGAGCGCGCTGGACGCGGCCACCGGCGCCATCCACCTGGCCACCCGCCCGCCGGGGCAGGAGCCCACGGCGCCGTCGCGCTAGGCGCCGCCGGCTCCCTGGCGGCGCAGGCGGCTGTGCCGGGCGCCGTAGAGGAAGTAGATCACCACGCCGATCGCCAGCCAGATGCCGAACCGGACCCAGGTGATCCAGGGCAGCTGCAGCATCAGGTAGAGGCACGCCGCCACCGAGATCAGCGGCGTGATGGGCACCCACGGCACCCGGAAGGGCCGGGGCCGGTCGGGCTCGCGGCGCCGCAGCACGATCACCCCGATCGAGACCAGCACGAAGGCGAACAGCGTCCCGATGTTGGTGAGGTCCACCACCTCGGCGATGTTGGCGGTGGCGGCGAAGGTGCCCACGAAGCTGCCGGTGATGATGGTGGCCACCCACGGCGTCTTGAAGCGGGGGTGCAGCTTGCTGAAGAACGGCGGCAGCAGCCCGTCGCGCGACATGGACATGAAGATCCGGGGCTGCCCCAGCTGGAACACCAGCAGCACGCTGAACATCGCGATCACCGC
>CAZCVG010000371.1:0-1975 GCA_964501735.1 uncultured Gemmatimonadaceae bacterium
CGGGGTCGAGCGCCTGGTGGCGCGCCAGGCCGACCGCTGGGCCGCCTTCGAGCACTTGGCCGACCGAGCCGCGCGCGCCGGGCTGGACAGCTTCTCCGCCGCGGAGCTCCCCGACTTCGCGGCCCGGTACCGCGAGGTGGCGGCCGACCTGGCCCGGGCTCGCACCTACGGAGCCCCGGCCCCGCTCCGGTCCCGGCTCGAGCGACTCGTGGCCGCAGGGCACAACGCGCTGTACCGGGACCAGCGCCGCAGCGGCGCCTGGGTGTGGGCATTTCTCGTAGCCGAGTGTCCTGCCGGCATCGTGGCCGCCCGGCGCACCATCGCCGCGGCGTTCCTCGCCTTTGCCCTGCCGGCCCTGGCCGGGTTCCTCCTCCTCCGGGAGCGGCCGGGGCTCGCCGAGGAGCTGCTCCCGGCGGTGATGCTGGAGCGCGCCGAGTCCGGGCTGGCGCGGCAGCAGGCCGGCCAGGGGTACTTCGAAGCGGACCTCGAGGCCCGGCCGCTGATGGCCTCGGCCATCATGACCAACAACATCGGGGTGGCCTTCAACTGCTTTGCGGGGGGCATCTTCGCCGGGGTGGGCTCGCTGGTGCTGCTGGCCTTCAACGGGCTGGCCATCGGGGCGGTCTCCAGCCACTTCGCCAACCTCGGGTTGTTCGGCTATCTCTGGACGTTCATCATCGGGCACGGGGTGCTGGAGCTGTTCGCCATCTGGGTGGCTGGCGCGGCGGGGTTCCTGCTGGGGAAAGCGCTGCTGGCGCCCGGGGACCTGCCCCGGGGCGAGGCGCTGGTGCTGGCCGGCCGGCTGGCGGCAAGGATGATCGGTGGGGTGATCGTGCTGCTGGTGCTGGCGGGGCTGATCGAGGGCTTCGTCTCGGCCAGCGAGATGCCGCTGGCCTACCGCCTGGGAGTCAGCGGCGCGAGCCTGGTGTTCCTGGTCCTGTACCTGGCCAACGGGGCGCGCCAGCCTGCCCCCGGCGACGCGGACGACCCGACCGCCACGTCCCCCCGGCCAGTGGCGAGCTAGGTCTCCCGCAGGATCCCGCGCATCCGCACGGCGAGCGCCTCGATTTCCCGGAGGCTCGAGAGCGTCTCGGGATCGAGCTTCGACTCGTTGAGGAGGAGGAGCTGGGTCTCCGCCAGCAGGGCGGAGAGCGGATTAGACAGGTCGTGGCGGAGCTTGTGGAACTTGTCGCTCTCGGCGTTCACGGCACCCAACCGGGTTGAGGGGGGACTCGCGGCAGGTTTGTCGTGCCTCGGCCCCCAATATAAACCGCGAGTCGCCGCCCGCCATGGACGGCCTGTGCGGCCCGCGGCATCAGCCGCGGAACGGAATCGGCACGAACGTCACCACAAACACCGCCACACACGCCACCCCGACCAGTTGCCTCCCCCATGACACCGGCCGCTCGGGACAGAGCACCGAGGGGTGGGTCCAGCGCCACCCGCCGACCAGGAGCGCCAGCGCCACCCAGACCAGCCAGGCCGCCCAGTACTGCGACAGGTACAGCAGGCCCAGCAGCGCCACGATCCCCAGCGGGGCCTGCCGCCGGCCCAGCAGGCTGTAGGCGATGTGCCCGCCGTCGAGCTGACTCAGCGGAAGCAGGTTGAGCCCCGTGATGAGCGAGCCGGCCCACCCCGCGAAGGCGGGCAGGCTGAGGTGGAGCGCCCCCGCGCCGGGGAAGAAGTAATCCCGGAAGGCCTGGGTGAGGAGGGAATCCCCGAGCCCGATCGGCACCTGGCCGATCTCGATGAACGTGTGGGAGTACCCGTAACCGGCCGGCAGGGGCACCGAGATCGCATACCCCCAGGCCAGCACGGCCAGGGTCACCACGAAGCCGGCCAGCGGCCCGGCGGCCCCGACGTCCAGCAGCTGGCGGCGGTCCACCACCGGGGAGCGCAGCCGCAGGAAGGCGCCCAGGCTGCCCAGCGGGGACACCGTGGGCGGGATCGGCAGCAGGAACGGGGGCGAGACATC
>CAZCVG010000372.1:0-1970 GCA_964501735.1 uncultured Gemmatimonadaceae bacterium
ACAGCATGCTGAACGAGGCGGCGATGGCCATGGGCGAGGGCGTGGTGCGCTCGCCCCGGGATGGCGACATCGGCGCCATCTTCGGGATCGGGTACCCGCCGTTTCGCGGCGGCCCGCTCCGCTACCTCGACGAACTCGGTGCCGCCCGGGTGGTGGAGGTGCTGCGGAGCCTGGAGGCGAAGCATGGGGAGCGCTTCGCGCCGTGCCAGACTCTGGTCGGGATGGCCGGCAGCGGCGCGACGTTCTACGGCTAGCCCCGGGGCGGCGCCGCCAGGCCGGCGCCGGCGTGCCGCGCTGGCGACCGCCCTCTTGCTCCTGTCCGCGGCCCCGGCGGCCGCGCAGTCCATCCGAGGCACCCTGGTCGAGGAGCTGTCCCACCGCCCGGTCGCCGGCGGACTGGTACAGCTCCTCGATGCGTCCCGGATCGGGGCCAGCGCGGTGACCGACGAGCAGGGACGGTTCCTCCTCACCGGCATGACCCCGGGCCGGTACCGCCTGCGGGTGCTCCGCATCGGGTTCCGGCCGTGGAGTCCCGACAGCCTGGTGCAGGTGAGCGGCGCCGAGGAGCAGCTCGCCCTGACGGTGCCCACGGTCCCGGTGCTGCTGGAGGAGATTTCGGTCGAGGGGTCCAGCGCCTGCCGGGCCACGCCCGAGGCCGATCGCCGGGTGGCGCTGTTGTGGGACCAGGCCCGCACCTCGCTCGGGCTGGTGGGCGGCGGCCGGCGGGACCTCGACTACCGGGTGACCATCTCCCGGCGCCGGCTCGATGCGGCGGGCCGGGTCAACCACCTGGAGATCCTGCCCACGCTGGGGCAGGGGGCCTGGCCGGTCACCAGCCAGCCGGCGGAGAGCCTGGCCCGGCTGGGCTTCGTGCAGCCGAGGGACACCCTCGACGGCCCGGTGTACTACGGGCCGGACGTGGCGGTGTTCTTCAGCGACGCCTTCCTTGAGACCCACTGTTTCCGGCTGGTGGCGCCTCCGAAGTCCCAGCGCACGCTGCTGGGCGTGGGGTTCGCGCCGGTGCGCGGCCGCGCGCTGCCTGACATCGAAGGCACGCTCTGGCTGGACCGCCGGACCGGCCAGCTGCACCGGCTGGAGTATGCCTATACCGGGCTCTGGCGCTGGGTGCCCCCGCAGGCGGCGGGCGGGTCGCTCGACTTCACCCGGCTTCGCAACGGCGCGCCCATCATCACGGGGTGGAAGCTCAAGGCGCCGGTGGCCCGGCGGCTGCCCTGGCGCCGCGCCGGCGATCCCGAAGGCCGCAGGTTCTTCGGGCAGGCCGACGTGATGCTGGGCGGCTACCGCGAGGAGGAGGCAGTGGTCACCGAAGTCCGGGCTCCCGACGGCACGGTAGTCTGGAGCCGGCCGGCGGCGGCGGACCCGCCCGCCGCCCGGCCACGTCCTACCCGCCGCTGACCGCCGGACATGGGCGTGGCGCCGTCTCAGTGCCTCACTACTACGGTCGTCGTGTTCCAGCCCCTGGCGGTCGGGGCCGAAAACCGCCTGGGCCCGGCGCATGTGCTGTGGGAAACGGTATCTCCCCACACCCGCCGTCCGGGCCAGTGACCGGCCCGGCCCCGAAAAAGTGCGTGGTTCTGGTGCGGAAGTACCTGCATTCCGGAGAATAGCGTCCGACAAGCAGGAAAAAATGCATAACACCGAAGGTAAAATGCATACTCGGCCCCGTTCAGTGTCGACATTGTAATGTTCAGTGCCTGCAATGCCCGGAATAGTGCGTGCAACGGACCGTTCAGTGGCCGACAGGCTCCGTTCAGTGTCTACATTGTAATGTTCAGTGGCTGCAATGCCCGGAACAGTGCGTGCAACGGAGCGTTCAGTGGCCGACAAGCTCGGATCAGTGTCTACATTACAATGTTCAGTGGCCGCAATGCCCCGAACAGTGCGTGCAACGGAGCGTTCAGTGGCCGACAGGCTCGGTTCAGCAGGAATTATGCAGTTTCAGGTGGCTG
>CAZCVG010000373.1:0-1968 GCA_964501735.1 uncultured Gemmatimonadaceae bacterium
CGGCTGGTGGAGCGCCGGGTCAACATTGACCACATCACCCTCCGGGACGAGCTGGAGACCAAGGGCGAGCTGGAGGCGGCCGGGGGCGAGGGCTACCTCGCCGAGCTGATTGATGCCGCGGTGACCACCGCCAACCTGGAGGCCCATTCCGCGATCGTGCGGGAGAAGGCGGTGCTCCGGCAGCTCATCGAGGCGTCCACCGCCATCGTCTCCCAGGCGTATGGCGCCAGCCTGCCGGCCCAGGAGCTGCTGGACGTGGCCGAGTCGCGGATCTTCCAGATCTCGCAGTACCAGAAGGCGGAGGGATTCAGCCGGCTGAAGGAGATGCTGTGGCCCACCATGGAGCGCATAGAAAAGCTCCATCAGGCGGGCAAGCAGGTTACCGGCGTCCCCAGCGGGTTCAAAGATTTGGATGACCTGACCACCGGATTCCAGCCGTCGGACCTGATCATCGTGGCGGCCCGGCCCTCCATGGGGAAGACGGCGTTCTGCCTGAACCTGGCGGCCCACGCCGCGGCTCACGAGCACCCAGTGGCCATCTTCTCGCTGGAAATGTCCAAGGAGTCGCTGGTGCAGCGGCTGCTCTGCGCCGAGGCCCGGGTAGACAGCCAGCGGGTGCGTCGCGGCACGCTGTCGGACACCGACTTCACCATGCTGGCGCGCGCCGCGGGGGTGCTGTCCACCTGTCCCATGTGGATTGACGATACCCCGGCGCTCACCCTGCTGGAGATGCGCTCCAAGGCGCGGCGGCTCCGCATGGAGAACGAGGTCAAGCTCATCGTGGTGGACTATCTCCAGCTCATGCGGAGCCCGGCCTACGCCGAGAACCGGGTCCAGGAGATCAGCGACATCTCGCGCTCGCTCAAGGCGCTGGCCCGGGAGCTGGAGGTGCCGGTCATCGCGCTGTCGCAGCTCTCCCGGGCCTCGGAGCAGCGGGGCGGGGAGCGCAAGCCCATCCTGTCGGACCTGCGGGACTCGGGCGCCATCGAGCAGGACGCGGACCTGGTCATGTTCATCCACCGGCCCGAGATGTACGAGCAGGTGGACAAGGAGGGCAACAGCAACGAGGGGAAGGCGGAGCTGATCCTGGCCAAGCACCGCAACGGGCCGACGGGCCACCTGGACCTCTATTTCCACAAGAACTTCACCCGGTTCGCCAGCACCACCGATCGGGAGGAGCCGGCGGAGTAGACGACGATTGGGCGACTGGGTTCTCGGCGGCCCAAATCGCCCAATCGCCTAATCGCCTAATCGCCCAATCGCCCAATCGCCCAATCCTCCGCCCCCCCACCAGTCCACCATGCCCAAACCCCGTTCCGTCTATCGCTGCACCGAATGCGGTCACGACCACCCCAAGTGGGCCGGCCGCTGCGAGGCGTGCGGCGAATGGAACACCATCGCCGAGGAGCCGATCACCGTGGCGCCGGCGGGGAAGCGCCCGTCGCGCAGCGTGATCGGCCGGGCGGCCGAACCGCAGCGCCTCCGGGACATCGCGGAGTCGCGCCTGGTGCGCTGGAGCGTGGGGATCCCCGAGCTGGATTTCGTGCTGGGCGCCGGGCTGGTGCCGGGCTCCATGACGCTGGTCGGGGGAGAACCCGGGATCGGGAAGTCCACCCTGCTGCTGCAGGCGGCGGCCCGGCTGGAGGGGACCGGCAAACGGGTGCTGTACGCCAGCGGGGAGGAGAGTCCGGAACAGGTGCGGCTCCGGGCCGGCCGCCTCAGGGAGGACGCCGGCCCGGTCCATGTGGTGGGGGAAACCCGGCTGGAGGCGGTGCTGGAGGCGGCGCAGGCGCTCGGCGCCGACCTGCTCATCATTGATTCCATCCAGACGGTCTACACCGACACTCTCGAAGGTGCGCCCGGCAACGTGGGGCAGGTGCGGGAATGCGCCGCCCGGCTCATGCGCTTCGCCAAGGAAACCGGCGCGGCGGTCATCGTGGTGGGCCACGTCACCAAGGGCGGCGGCAT
>CAZCVG010000374.1:0-1947 GCA_964501735.1 uncultured Gemmatimonadaceae bacterium
TACCGTCTTACCGTCTTACCGTCTTACCGTCCTACCGTCCTACCGTCCTACCGTCTGACCGTCCGACCGTCTGACCGTCCTTCCGCCTACCGAACTATCCCTTTCACGAACTCCCGCACCCCCTCCGGCTCCAGCACCTCGGCCTCCGCGCCGTACTGCAGCACCTCTCGCGCCAGCCAGCCCGGGTCGGCCACCGGGAACTCCACCAGGTAGCGGCCGTCCGGGCCGTCGGTGCCGCCGGGATAGCGCTCCCGCACCCAGCGGCTGATGGCCTTGCCGAACGCCACCCGGGCCCGGGGCGCGCCGTCGGCGGCGAGCAGGTCGCGGAGCGCCCTGACCCGGGCCAGTTCCGGCCGGGGGGTGAAGCTCTCCGCCAGCTCGGTGGCCTCGAGGATCCGCTCCACCCGGAAGGTGCGCCGCGCCCCGGCCTTCTCGCACCACGCCACCAGGTACCACCGCCCGCCCGCCTGCACCACCTGGTGCACGTGCACCGTCCGGCGCGACGGCTCGCCGTTGCTGGCGGCGTAGTGGATGGCCAGCTTCTTCCGCCCGTCCCGCGCCCCCCGCGCCAGCCCCAGCAGCCCGGCCACGCCCGCGCCCGGCGTGGGCCCCAGCGCCCAGGTGCGGGCCACCTCGCCGTTGTCAGGCGATGCCCCGAACTCCCGCCCCAGCCGGGCCGCCAGCTCCTTCCCGCCGCGGAGCCCGCCCAGCCCCAGGATCAGGGCCAGGCCCTCGTCCCGGCTCAGGCGGAGCGGCCGGCGGAACGCGCCCCGGCTCCCCAGCGTGAAGCCGTCGGCGGTGATCGAGACGCTCAGGCTCGCCAGCCAGTCCCGGTAGCCGTCGGTGAGCCCCAGCAGCACCTTGATGTCTCCCTTGAGCGCCGCCTCCGTCGTCCCCATCTGCCGCGCCGCCTCGGCGTAGCCGATCGGCCCGTTGTCACGCTGTGACATCCAGGCCACCAGCGTGACCAGCCGCTGGATCTGGGTGTGCGCCTGTTCCGCCATGTCAGCGGTAGACCGCGCGCAGCCGCTCGCGCTCGGCGGCGAGCCGCTGGGCCAGGCCGGCCGGGGAGAGGATCTCGGCCTGGGCGCCGAAGGGCAGCAGCCAGCGGATGAACGCGTCGGGCGCCCGCACGTCGAACTCGAGCACCGCGCCCCCGTCGGCGTCCACCGGCTCGATCACCCGGCCAAGATCTTCCGCCACCAGCCAGCGCGAGTGGGGGAAGCCCACCCGCACCCGGGCGGTCACGGCCGGCGCCTCGGACAGCTCCCAGGGGGAGCGGTCGAGGTAATCCTGGATGGAGAACTCCGGCGGCACCGTGAAGCGGTGGGTGGCTCCTGCGACCGGTCCTGCGCTCCGCATCCGGTCCACCCGGAACACCCGGATCGCGTCTTTCTCCGTCGCCCGCGCAATGCAGTACCAGTGTCCCCAGGCCAGCATCAGGCCGTAGGGCTCGATCACCCGCTCCTCCTCGAGGTCCCGCCCGATGGCGTAGTAGCGGCAGGAGACCTGGGTCCGGCTCTCCACGCCGTCACGGAGCGCCGCGAACACCTTCTCGAATCCCGGCTGCACCGGCTGGTTGAGCCCCACCTCGTCGTCGGCGGTGGCCACGCCGGGCAGGTCGAACGACAGCTTCCGGAGCGCCGACTGGGCGGAGGGGCCGAGCGGCGTGTCGCCCAGCGCCAGCACCCGCTCGGCGGCCCGGCGGAGGATGCCGAACTCCTCCGGCTTGAGCGCCACGCGGGGCAGCCCGTAGAGCGGGACCTGGTCCTGGCGTAGGTGGGTGAGTTCGAGGTAGGGGAGGTAGATGTCGCGGGCCCGGAGCTGATAGGCGTCCACCGCCTGGGTGGTGTGGCCCAGCAGCACCCGCTGGGGACCGGGTTCCACGATGATCCCCAGCTCGCGGAGGTCGGCCTTGTCCCGCTCGAACTTGCGGCGGACCGACTC
>CAZCVG010000375.1:0-1935 GCA_964501735.1 uncultured Gemmatimonadaceae bacterium
TCATGACCCCGAAGCGGGAGAGGTCGAACTCGTGGGCCAGGTCCCCCGTGGTGCGAGGGCCCTCCCTGAGCAGGTCGAGGACCCGGCGTCGGGTGGGGTCGGCGAGGGCGCGCCAGGCGGCGTCGAGGTCGGCGACCTGTGGCTTGGGCTGGGGCATATGTGACAATATAGTCACATATCGCGGCGCCGTCCAGTCCCGATGCCCCGGCCGATGGGGGGAGATATTGGAGCGGAATTCAGTCCACGAGGCCTGGGCGGGGTATCTCAGCGGGCTCGCCTGAGGACCTCGTACGTGAGGGTCACCATCCCGCTGGGATAGCGGTGGGTATCCGCCAGCGCGAGCACCGCCGGCGGCAGGCCGGGGGGAAGGAGCGGCACGCCGGCGCCCAGGAGCACGGGGACCACCGTGACTTCCAACCGGTCCACCTGACCCGCGGCGAGCAGGCTGGCGAAGAGCTTCCCTCCGCCGAACAGCCAGATGTCGCCATCGCCGGCCTCCGCGCGAAGCGAGGCGACGGCCTGCCCTGCCCCACTCGAGATCACGGTCACACCAGGATGTTCGGCGGGGTTCAGGGTGGCGGAAAACACGTACACCCGAGTCCCCGGCTTCCACGGGCTCCCGCCGGCGGCGCGGGCCACCTCGTAGCTCGTTCGCCCCAGCAGCACGGTGTCCACCCGGGCGAAGATGGCCCCGAAGTCCACGGCCGGATCCGCGGGAATCCAGTCGTAGCCGCCGTCGGCCGTGGCGATGTAGCCGTCGAGGCTGGCGGCGACATTGTAGCGGACGGGTCGCATGGATCCCCGGGGGCGCGGGTGTGAGGCCGGCCTGGGGTCAGGGAGCGAGCCGGGTGATCGCCTGCTCCAGTCGGGCCACCAGGGGACCGAAGTTGGCGAAGGCCCGGATTCTCCCCCTGGACCGGATGAGGATGTAGTCAGGCGGCTTGGATCGGGTCACCGGCAGGAGCAGTTCCTGCACCGGCATGGACTCGGCGGCGGAGGTAGTGCCCGGCTTCAGCCGGATGGGCACCGAGGTTGGCGTCGCGAAGCTCACCAGGAGTCTCGATCCCCGGCCCGCGGCGGTCCACTGGGCCATCGTGGCCACGCTGCTGTCGCCTTCGGTGGTGCTCGAGCCGAGCGCCTCCAGCGCCATCGCGGTGAAAGTGGACTCCTCCTGGGCAGTGAGTTCCACGGTCTCGCCGTCAACGATCAGCTGCACCCGTACGGAATCGGGATCCTGGGCCGAAAGGGGGCCAGTCGCCAGGAGGCAGAGGAGTGAGAGCAGGAGTGCTTTCATGGTGCTCACCCCGGGGAGCACGCGGACTGGGAGGGTTGGCGGCTGTCGCCGCCCTTCCTCCGGCGCCACCTCCCCGGGCAGGCGGTCACCCTTTCGCCGGCCCGGTGCATTGAGCGGTGGCGCACCGCCACCCGCCCGGCTGCCCGGACGGGGGCGCTGACCCCGAAGAATACTCATGGGCACCCGGATGAGCGGCTACCCGGAGATCTCCAGGCGGGTGAGGGTGCCGCAGGCGCCGCAGCGATAGCGGTAGATGAACGGCCACCATCCGAAGCCGGTGAAGCGGGCCGTCGCCTGGCACTGGGCGCGGCGCACCGGCAGCACCCGGGCCAGGGCTCCCAGGCCGAGATGAAACACGACCAGGCCCGCGGCGCCGCCCAGCCCGAGCACCGCCGGATGCACTCCCTGGCGATACAACACTGGCACCACCCCACCGAACGCCCCGATCAGGACCACGAACTGGGTCATGAAGAGGAGAAAGGCGTGGAGCCGGGCCGGCACGGCGAATCCCCGAACAGCGGGCGGTGGGGCGGCGGTCATGCGACCTCATGTCAGGCAGCGGCCGGCGGCAGGCCCTCAGGCGCTTTTCCGCGGTGGCGGGGCGCGGCCGGTACCGGGCGGCAACTGCAGCACCTCGTGCC
>CAZCVG010000376.1:0-1934 GCA_964501735.1 uncultured Gemmatimonadaceae bacterium
CGGCTCTGCTCCCGCATGAACTGCTGCACGTACCACGGCCCGCAGCCGCCCTTGCCGCTGCCGCCGCTGCCCTTCCAGCCGGTGAAGGCCTGGGCGCCGGGCCAGGCGCCGGTGGTGGCACCGCTCTTCTTGTTCACGTAGCAGACGCCGGCCTCCACCTCGTCGAAGAAGCGGTCAATCTCCTCCTGCTTCTTCGAGAACAGCCCCGCGGTGAGCCCGTACTCCACCTTGTTGGACTCGGCGATGGCCTGGTCGAAGCTCTCCACCGGGGCCACGGCCAGGAACGGGGCGAACAGCTCCTCGAGAAACAGCGTGCTCCCCAGCGGCAGCTCCGCGATGGTCGGCGCCACGAAGTGGCCCTTGTCGAACACCTCGCCCCGGAGCCGGTTGCCGCCGTGCAGGATCTTCCCCTCCCGGCCGGCCTGGGCCACCGCCTTCTCCCAGCGCTGCACCGCCCGCTCGTTGATCACCGGGCCGAACCAGGTGTCCTTCTCGGTCACGTCGCCCATCCTGATGGCCTTGGTCTTCTCGATGAGCTTCGCCAGGAACGGCTGGTAGACCGCCTTGTGGACGTAGGCCCGGCTGGTGGCGCTGCACTTCTGGTTCTGCAGCCCGAAGGCCGAGCGCATGACTCCCTCCGCCGCGGCGTCGAGGTCGGCGCTGTCCATGACGAGAGCGGCGTTCTTCCCGCCCAGCTCCATCAGGCAGGGCTTGACCCACTGCTGGGACAGGCCGTGGAAGATCCGCATGCCCACCGGCTTGGAGCCGGTGAAGACCACGCCGTCCACGCCGGGGTGCTGCCACAGCGGATCGCCGATCTCCCGGCCGTGGCCGCTCACGAAGTTGAACACCCCGGCCGGCACGCCGGCGTCGCGGTACACCTCGTACAGCTTGAGGCCGGTCCACGGGGTGTCCTCGGCCGGCTTGTACACCACGGCGTTGCCGCTCATGAGGGCGGCGGAGGACATGCCGGTGGAGAGCGCCAGCGGGAAGTTGAACGGCGCGATGCAGGTGAAGACTCCGTAGGGCCGGAGCGTCTCGGTGTTGGTCTCGATGGGGGTGAGGTTGGCCATCGGCCGGGTGAAGCCGTTGTGGTCCTCCACCTGCTGGCAGTAGTAGTCGATCAGGTCGGCCGACTCCTCGGTGTCTCCCATGGCCTCGAAGCGGTTCTTGCCCACCTCGTAGCTCATGATGGCCGACAGCTCGAACTTCCGCTCCCGGATCAGCTCGGCGGCGCGGCGGAGGATGCGCACCCGCTCCTGCCATGGCAGTTTCGCCCAGGGCTTCTGGGCCGCCCGCGCGGCCCGCACCGCCTGGTCCACCTCCTCCGGCCCGGCGCAGGTGAAGTAGCCCAGCACCAGGCTGGTATCAATGGGCGAGACGTCGGTGATCGGCTCCCGGCTGGGGACCTCGACCGGCTTGCCGTTGATGTAGAGCGGGTAGCGCTTGCCGGCGTTCTTCCGTACCGCCGCCAGGGCCTCGTCATACGCCCGGTGAAAGGCGCCGAGATCCACGTTGGTGGAGGTGTAGGTGATCTTCTGCTGGGCTGCGGTCGCCGTCATGGTGAACTCCTCGTCATCGAGTGATGCGGTCCGACGGTCGGACGGTCGGACGGTCAGGCGGTCAGGCAGTGGCCCGGCAAACCATCACGCGTGCACCGCGTGGGTCGCTTCCTGCTTCATCCCGGCCGCGTGCTCCCGCCACCACTGCTGGCCCGACTCGGGCAGGGCGTAGATCGGATCGTAGTACTCGTACTTCTGGCCCAGCGCGGAGGGGTCGCCCCACTCGATGCTGGTGAGGTAGTTCTTGGTCCAGTAGCTGATGCCCTTCTCGCGGTCGTAATCGGCGAGCTGGTGCACCCAGCGCTTGCCCACGAACGGCACGTCGCAGACGATGCGCGGCGTGGCGAAGCCGGGCAGGTAGCCCATGATGTC
>CAZCVG010000377.1:0-1884 GCA_964501735.1 uncultured Gemmatimonadaceae bacterium
TCCTGTCGCACGAGGGCTGGCTGGACCACCCGCTGTCGGGGCCCCGGGAGGAGCTGTTCTGGCGCCGGATGGTGGTAGAGAGCAGCGAGCCGCCCAGGGCGCATCATCCGGTGGTGGACACGGGGGTCGTGGCCAGTTACGGTGCCACCTTCCAGATCGAGCCGCGGCTGGTCCAGGCCGACCCGACGCGGATCCAGGAGATTCTCGAGGAGATCGGTCCGGGGCCCAACGGCAAGCCGTGGGACTGCCGGGCCTGCGGGTTCGAGACCTGTGCCGCCTTCGCGGACGCGGCGGCCCGGGGGCGGGCGTCGCTCCGGCAGTGCCCGCCCCACCAGGTGCACCGGGTGGCGGCGGCGGAGCGGGACGCCGCGGTAGACGCGCTGACCGGGCTGTCGGCCTACCGGATCCTGTACGACCGGCTGGCCTACGAGATCGAGCGCAGCAAGCGGAGCCTGGAGGGGTTCGCGGTGCTGTTCATTGATCTCGACTACTTCAAGCAGGTGAACGACGAATACGGCCATGAGGCCGGCAACCAGGTCCTGCGGGCGGTGGCCAGCGAGATCAAGAACGCCATCCGGGCCTCGGACCTCGCGGCCCGCTACGGGGGCGACGAGTTCGTGGTCATCCTCACCCGCACCGAACTGGCGGGCGCCAACCGGGTGGCCGAGGCCATCCGGGCCGGCATCGAGGGCGTGGGCCGGCGGCTGGGCTATCCCGTGGGGCTGGTGACCGCCAGCATCGGCGTTGCCGAGTATGATGTGCGCCGGCCGCACGAGGGGGACCTTCTCGTGGTGGCCGACCGGGCCCTCTACCAGGCCAAGTCCGCGGGGCGCAATGTCGTCGCCTGAGCGGATGGACACCCGGAGTGAACCATCGTGACCGGACCGTCTCCCATCCGACATCCTGACGCCCTCCCGGCCCGCTCGGCCGGGGCGGGCGCCTTCGAGAACGCCCCCGATCCGTGGGGGGTGCGCCGGGCGGAGAACCTGCTCACCAGCCTGGAGGGGGTGCTCTCGGCCCGGGTGGTGACCACGCCGCTGGGGGAGGTGTCGGAGATCCACATCCTGGCCCAGGCGGGCTTGCAGCCCAAGCAGCTGGTGCGGAACATCGAGTCGGCGCTGCTGGCGCAGCTGGGGCTCAAGGTGGACCACCGCAAGATCAGCATCGCCCAGACGGCGGAGGTGCGGCCGATCGAGGTGGTGGAGCGGGGGGTGGCGCGGGAGCGGGCCATGCGGCGGGCGGCGCTGTTCGAGTCGCTGTTCGTGGCGCCGGGCAAGCGGCCCCACCGGGTGAGCATCACGGTGACCCTCTCGTTCGCGGGGCGGACCGCCTCGGCGGAGGAGGAGTCGAGCGACACGCCCCGGAGCAAGGTGGAGGCGGCGGCGCGGGCGGCGATCCAGGTGCTGGACCAGCTGCTGTCGGACCACTCGGTGGCGCTGGAGGGGGCCAAGATCGCCGAGGCGTTCGACCGGGAGTTCGTGCTGGTGGCGGTGCAGGGGCTGGGCGGCCGGGAGGCCGTGCTGCTGATCGGCACCGCGGAGATCAAGGAGAGTGCGGAGCGCGCGGCGGTGTTCGCCGTGCTGGATGCGACCAACCGGTGGGCGGAATCCCGGCGGCCCGGCTGAGCGGGCGGCTCAACCTTTTTTTCAGGAACGATCGGAACCCAACGGCAGCGGCCCTGGTCTCTGGAGTACCGAGCAGTAGCGGAGATTAGCGGAAACAACTGAAGAGCGGAGCGTCGGCTAAACCATAGCGGGGTTTGGCTCCTTCCCGAGGTAACATTTCCACTCGAGCAGGAGACGCTCATGTTTGCAAGTGTTTGGACCCTTGTCGCGGCGTTTACGGCCCGCGCAGCGGTGAAGGTATTCACCGTGTCGGAAGGCG
>CAZCVG010000378.1:0-1871 GCA_964501735.1 uncultured Gemmatimonadaceae bacterium
TGCCCCCGGCGGATTTTGAGTCCGCTGCGTCTGCCATTCCGCCACTCGGGCGAGCGCCGGGAGTATCGCCCCAAAGCGGGCCCCCGGCAACTCCGGACCGCCCACCAGGCATCACTAGCCTGCGAGCGACGCGGCCAGCCGGCTCTCCGGACATCCCGCCAGCCGCGCCGCTACCGGTCGTCACGTCCCCGCGCGCCCATCACCTCCGCCACCGTTATACTCCACCCCGGTCCCCGACCGGCCTGTTCATTCCCGCTGCCCTGACCCGACGCCCATGCCACCCAAACCTGTCCTCCGCCGCGGATTCCACCTCTGGCACGACCTCCCTACCGGCCGCAAACCGCCCGAGGTGGTGGACGCCGTCATCGAGATCCCCACCCGGGAGCGCAACAAGTACGAGCTGGACAAGGAGCACGGCGTGTTCCGGCTGGACCGGGTGCTGCACAGCGCGGTGCACTACCCCGGGGACTACGGTTTCCTCCCCCGCACCCTGGGCGACGACGGCGACCCGCTCGACGTGCTGGTGATCACCACCATCCCGGTCTTCACCGGCTGCCTGGTCGAGTGCCGGCCGATCGGCCTCTTCCACCTGGTGGACCGCGGCAAGAGCGACGAGAAGGTGCTGGCCGTCCCGACCGGCGACCCCTACTCCGACGGGATCAACGAGCTGCGCGACATCCCCAAGCACACCCTGAGGGAGATCGAGCACTTCTTCCAGGTCTACAAGGACCTGGAGGGGGTGGCCACGCGGACCCGCGGGTTCGAGGGGGCCGCAGAGGCGCGCGACGCGATCACCTACGCGATCGGCCTCTACAGGAAGAAGTTCGGCAGCAAGCCGAGGAAGTAGCCCGGATGCAAGCAGGGGTGGGCATCCGCCCACCCCCGGTCAGCCGCGCGGCCCCTCGCCCTAGTCCTCCAGGGCCTTGGGTGGCCCTAGGATCTCCCGCCAGACGAGCGCCTTCCGCAGGTAGGCCGCCCGGGCCTGCGCCGCGGTGGCCGCCTTGGCCGCCACCGGCTGGGCGCCGATTTCGTCCTGGGCGAGCTGGTCGTGAAACTCTCGGTGGTCCTTGGCGGTGTGGGCCCGGTTGCGCTCCTCCGCGGCCTTGATCCGGGCCTGGACGATGGCCTCGGCCTCGTCGTCATGGTCCAGGGTGCTGAGCGGGCGGAACCGGGTATCGTCCAGGACCTCGAGCGATTCCTCCACCTCGAGCGAGGCCCCCTCGAGGCTTGCCCGTTCCTCCACTTCCTCGTGCGATTCGAGCTTCCGTTTGCCGGGCCGTCCCATCGGCCCGCCCGGAGTCACGGGCGGCGGCAGCCGGCGGGGCGATGCCATCCGTCCCTGCCGGGCCTCCACCTCGGGCCGGCGGAGCGGCGGCGGGGGCGGACGCCTCGGTGGCAGTGGCTTGGGACGCTCGGCCGGGGGCACCCGGCGCTCCGCGGCCTTTTCCTTCTTTACCCGCTCGATTTCCTGGAGGATCTTCTCCAGCGACAGCGCCTCCTGCTGGGTCGGCGCCGGCTCATCGGGGGCCTCGGCCGGGGCCTGGTCGCTCTGGCCCGCCTTCTTCCCCGCCCGGCTCAGCAGGTTGAGGACGAAGTAGATGACCGCGAGGATGATCAGCCCCTCGAAGCTGGCGGCCTGCCGGACCGCCTCCATGCTCAGGCCCCCTGGCCGGTCCCGCCCTCGGGCTGGCCGGCAATAGACTGCCGCATGGCGCTGTCCGCCTGGATGTTCTTGTAGCGCTGGAAGTCCATGACGCCGAGGTTCCCCTTCTTGAACGCATCGGCGATGGCCAGCGGCACCTGGGCCTCGGCGGCGATGACCTGGGCCCGCTGCTTCTGGGCCTCGGCCTTGAACTCCTGTTCCATCGCCA
>CAZCVG010000379.1:0-1864 GCA_964501735.1 uncultured Gemmatimonadaceae bacterium
TCGGAGAACCGGAATTCCAGCGGACGGGCGAGGTGGCCCGCCTCGACGCTCAGCGCCAGGGTGCTGGTGGCCTGCCATCCCAGGCCGGCATCCCACCCCCTCGACACCGCGCCCGGCCCGAACTCGGCGTGATAGCCGAGGCTCGCGTTCCACCGGGCACTCGAGGCATAGCTGGCGCCGGCGTTCCAGCGCCACCCTTCACGTTCCTCGTCCACCAGCGGGGTGAGCGCACCGGAGTCGTCGTAGCGATAGCGCTCGCCGGCGACCCGGAGATCCAGGCCCCGCACCGGCGTGACCCAGAGGGCGCCGTTATAGGCGGAGTAAGGCACTGGAGAAAAGACGCCCCACAAGGTCCAGAGATCGAAGTAGGGACGGTACCGCCGCACACCCACCGAACCCCCGACCCCCTGGCGGGTGTGGCGGAGCGTGAGGTCGCTGGTCCCGAACCACTCGCGGGAGAAATCGTACTCCGTGCCTCCAGTCAGGCTCCACCCGGGGACCGGCCGGAAGATGGCCGAGAGGGCCGCGCGCTCCGACACGAAATTTCGGGTGTCCCGGTCCACCTCGCGCTGGTACTCGGCGCGAGCCTCGACCAGGGACGCCTGCCACTCCAGGCCCGTGCCCACCACTAACTGACGTTGCCTGGGCTGGAACTCGTCGAGCGGGTTGAGCGCCGAACTGGTTACCGGCAGGGCAGTGCCCCTGGCCAGGCCGAGCCCGCCGTAGGCCGACGCACTGAGCCCGGCGGCCAGGAAGCGCCATGTGGCACGCCCACCGTCGAAGCCGGTGTAGCCCAGTCGGCCGCGCTCCGTCTGCCGGCCGAGGCGGCCGGTGAAGCGCTCGGTGGCGTATTCGGCGTAGGCCTCGTGGAGCTGGGCAGCCGGGTTGGTTCCGGGCCAGACGTCGGAGTCCCCGAGATCGAGCCCCAGCCGGGCGTTGGCATGGAGGCTCAAGCCCCGGACCCCGAATCCCCACGCGGTGAGGTCCGCAGTGGTAACGAAGGGGCCGCCGGTCCGCGCCGGGCCTGGACGGTAGTACTGGCAATAGGCGGCGCCGGTCACGCAACTCACCGCGTAACCATCCGGGGTTTCCAGGCCGCCCGACGCCGAGGGGACCGCCTGGCCAACTGCAATGCTGTCCAGCCGGAGCCCGCGGTAGCTGACCGACTGGGCCCGGGCGTCGAGCCGGAGGAGATAGTCCTGGGCCACGGCCGTGCGCGCCGCGGCGAGCGCCAAGCCGCAGGCGCACGCCAGCCGTCTCGACCACCGGGCGGCTTCCCGGCCGCAGAGCCAGACGGGCGTCACCGGGCCCTGGCCCCCGAGAGCCGGGGGCGCCACTCCTCCGGATGAGCCTGGAGGTGGCAGGTCGTGCATTCCCGGGGCGCGTAGTGGTCGGTCTCCTGGCCGTGGCAGGCCAGGCAGAAACTGCGCGTCGGCAGAAGGCTCTGGATCCGGGACGAGGTATGGCAGGCATCACAGCCTTCGTGGGCCGCCACCGGGCGGGCGTGGGCGGTGGTGATGGCCTCTGTCCGATGGCAGGCGGCGCAGTCCCGTCCGGTCTCGTGATGCGAAACGTGACAACCCTGACAGCTGGCCACGGAATCGGTGGCGGTAAGGCTCACCCGCTGCTGGTGGCAGTCCTGGCACCCCACCTCGCGATGGGTTTCGTGACGAAACCCGACCGGGCGCTGGCGCGCGGGCGTGTCATGGATCGCGATGGTCACGGGCACCTGGGCGTCCGGCGCCAGTTCGCCGGGCTCGTGGCAGGTGACGCACTGCTCCTTTCCCGGCCCCTCGTGGTGGCAGATCTGGCAGCCCCGCGGCGCCTCGAAGGTCAGCCTGGCCTCACGGCTCGTCGTGACGTG
>CAZCVG010000380.1:0-1856 GCA_964501735.1 uncultured Gemmatimonadaceae bacterium
GACGGCTACTTCGTGGCCGACGCCCGCCTGGGCTGGCGGGGACAGGGCTGGGAGATCGTGGCGGTGGGCAACAACATCTTCCAGAACAGCTATGCCAGCTTCGGCACGTTCAACGTCAACCAGGGGGCCGGCAACGTGCTGGAGCGCTTCCTCACGCCCGGTCACCGGCGGGTGGTCCGCCTGGTGATTCGACGGAGCTTCGGGGCGGGAGATGACTAGACGCCTTCCGGTGACCTGACCTCCACCGGGGGCATGCAGGGCATGCGGGGCAGGGGCCGAGAGGCTCCTGCCCCGTGTGTTTTCCTTCATCCTCCCTCGGGAAGCCCCCGTGTCGCCCCCCGAACGGGTCCGGCCCGGCCGGTTGGCATCTCCCCCACCGCTGGCTACCTTTTCGGCGGCCAAAGGCGGCCGATTCCACCAGCGAGGTGTGTCCAGTGCGCATAGCGGTGTGTCTGAAGCGGGTGCCCGATACCACGGCCAAGATCGCCATCGGGGC
Organism: uncultured Gemmatimonadaceae bacterium; assembly: GCA_964501735.1. Classification (GTDB taxonomy): domain Bacteria; phylum Gemmatimonadota; class Gemmatimonadetes; order Gemmatimonadales; family GWC2-71-9; genus JADJOM01. Next base: position 497 of record CAZCVG010000380.1, read on the forward strand.
CGACGGCAAGTCGGCCGACGAGGCGGGGGTGAAGTTCGTCCCCAACCCCTACGACGAGTACGCCGTCGAGGATGCGCTCAAGCTGCGGGACGCGGCCGGCGCCGGCGAGACCACGGTGATTTCCCTCGGCGGGGATGCCACCCAGGAGACCATCCGTGCCGCTCTGGCCATGGGCGTGGACCGCGGGGTGCTGCTGCAAGCGGCCGGCTCGGCGGATGGGCTCGAGGTGGCCCGGGCCCTGGCGGCGGAACTCAAGGGCGGCAACTACGACCTGATCCTCTTCGGCAAGATGGCGGTGGACGACTACAACCATCAGGTCGGGGTGATGGTCGCAGAGCTGCTGGAGCTGCCCTGCATCACCGCCGTGTCCCACCTGACGATCTCCGGCCGGTCGGTCGAGGCCGAGCGGGAGGTCGAGGGCGGCATCGAGTCGTCCAACTGCGAGCTGCCGGCGGTGCTGACCTGCGACAAGGGCCTCAACACGCCGCGGCTGCCGTCGCTCAAGGGGATCATGGCGGCGAAGAAGAAGCCGCTGGAGACCAAGCCGGCTTCGCTGGGTGCCGGCTCCATCACGGTGCTGGGGCTGTCCTATCCTCCTGACCGGAAGCCGGGGCGGATCGTGGGCGAGGGCGCCGACGCGGTGCCCGAGCTGGTCCGGCTGCTCCGTGAAGAAGCGAAGGTGCTCTGATGGCAATCATCCTCGCGATCACCGAACAGCGTGACGGCGCGCTCCGCAAGGTCTCCCTGGAAGTGGTCACCGCGGCCCGTGTCCTGGCGGACGCGATGGGAGCCGAGGTCCACGCCGTGGTGCTGGGCAGTGGCACCGTCCGCGGCACCGACCAGCTGGGCGCCCACGGCGCCGACCGGGTGCGCACCGCCTCCCACCCCGATTTCCGCCTCTACAGCCCTGACGGGTTCGCCGCGACGATCGCCGCGGCTGGAGCCGGCGCGGCGGCCATTCTCTTCGCGGCCACCGCCACCGGGCGTGACCTGGCCCCGCGAGTCGCGGCTCGGCTGGGAGTCGGGCTGGCCACCGACGTGACGGAGCTGGCGGCCGAGGGCGGGAAGGTGGTGGTGACCCGCCCGGTGTACGCCGGCAAGGTCCTGCAGCGGGTCCGGCTCGATGCGTCGCCGTCGCTGGTCTCGGTCCGGCCCAACACCTTCCAGCCGGTGGCGGCGGCCAAGGCAGGCACGGAAGAGACTCTCGAAGTCCCGGCGTTCACGGCCCGGGTCAAGGTGTCCGGCATCAAGGCGGCCGCTTCGGCAGCGCTGGATGTCGCCGAGGCGCCGGTGGTGGTCTCGGGCGGCCGGGGGCTCAAGGAACCGGAGCACTTTGCGCTGCTCGAGGCGCTGGCCGCCG
>CAZCVG010000381.1:0-1839 GCA_964501735.1 uncultured Gemmatimonadaceae bacterium
AGGGGCGGCCGAACTCCCGGCCGATGGCCATGGCGATGGCCTGCTCCCGGCCATACCGGGCGAACTGATCGGCGGGCACCAGGCCGTCCTGGTTGGCCACATGACGGGTGAACTGGTAGTCGCGGCACCCGCCGGTGAGGGCGGCGGCCAGGACCAGGAAAGCCGGGTAACGCAGGCGCATATGCATGGGGTTCGGGACGCCCGAAGCTACTAGATTGGCCGAGGTATGCGCAATGTCATCCTGGGCGCCCTGGGCGCCTGGCTGTGCGGTGCTGCGGCCGCCGGCCCAGCCACCCTGTCCGCCCAGGATTCCGCGCCACTGGCCTCCTGGTCCGCCCCCTGTTTTCCGGCCGGCTCCTGCGACGACGGTCCCGCCCGCCTCCTCCAGTCCTTGCCAATCGTTCCAGTCGTTGAAGCGGGGGGCCCGGCCGGGACCCGGATCTCCCTCTGGCCCCACGCGGTCTCCGCGGTTGCGGCGCTGGCCCTCGGTTCGACCCTCGATGAGGCGGTGCGGCGTGAAGTGCAGTCTCACCGGACCGCGTCGGGCGACGATCTCGCCCGGCTGGCCCGGCGCTTCGGCCAGCCGGAGGTCTACGCTCCGGTGGCGCTGGGCACGGTGGCCGCCGGCCTCCTGGCGGGGGACGCCCGGGTCCTGCGGGCCGGCGGACGCATTACCGGGAGCCTGCTCCTGGCCGGCGCGACGGTGAACCTGCTGAAGCCGCTGGTGGGCCGGGCCCGGCCGAGTTTCAGCGCGGAGCAGTATCGCTTCCGGCCCCTCAGCAGCCAGGACAGCTGGCCGTCGGGGCACACCGCGGTGGCGTTTGCGCTGGCCACGTCGGTCAGCGACGAGCTCCGGTTTGCGCCGGCTTCGGTCGCCCTGTACGGCGCTGCCACCCTGACTGCCTGGTCGCGGGTGAACGACAACCGGCACTGGGCCACCGATGTGGCGGCCGGGGCGCTGGTGGGGATCGCGAGCGCCAAGGTCATGAACGGGCGCTGGCGGGTGTTCGGCGTGGGTGGGCCCGAGTTCCTGCTCGAGGGGGACCGGGCCGGCCTGCAGCTGGCCTTCTGAGCCGGTCGCGGGGCGGCGGGCAGGCAACGGAACGGGCGGAAGACCCCACACCGCGTGAGGTCCTTCCGCCCGTCTCCGGCCGGACACCCGCTCGCCGGCGTCAGGCCGCCAGCGGCTCCTCGATCCAGATGTACTCCGGGTCCACCACCCCGGTGGCCTCGTCCCGGATGTGCCACGGCATGCCGGAGACATCCAGCAGGCGCATGAACGGATCGGGGTCGAACTGCTCCGGCGACATGACCCCGGTTCCCGCCCATTCCCCACTGGCGATCAGTCGTGCGGCGATCACGGGTGGCACACCGGTCTGGTAGGCGGTGGCCTGGACTCCCATGTCCCGGTAGACCGTGTCGTGGTCGGTGACATTGTAGATGTAGTACGCCCGCGGGACCCCGTCGCGCAGGCCCCGCGCCAGGGTGCCGACGCAGGTCTTGCCGTGGAGCCGGCCGCCCAGCGCCTTGGGCTCGGGGAGGAGGGCCACCACGACGTCACGCGGGGCCACCTCCGTGCCGCCGACGGCCAGCTTTTGCTGCCGCGACAGGCCGAGATCCTTGAGGACCCGGAGGGTACGCCAGGTGGTGTCGTCCAGGCACAGCTTGAAGTCGGCCACCTTGAGGTTCGGGAAGAACATCGGCAGGGTGCGCGACTCCTCGTGGTCCACGTAGTACGTCGTGAGCGTGCCCAGTTCCGGGAAATCGAACGGCTCCCGGCCGGTCAGCGCCGGCTCGAGGTGGTACTTCCCGTCCCGCCAGGAGATGGCGCCGCAGGTG
>CAZCVG010000382.1:0-1829 GCA_964501735.1 uncultured Gemmatimonadaceae bacterium
CCGGCTGTTCCACGATCGCTGAAACCACCGGCCTCCGGCCGCGTCATGCCACCGGTTGCCGCACACTCCATACTCTCAGGATTCCCAGACCCCATGCGTTCTCTCCAGGGCCCTGCGCCCCGCTGTCCGCGCCTGCTCTGCCTGGCGGTCCTCGCCGTGGCCGCGGCCGGCTCGCCCACCCTGGCCGCCCAGACCCAGGACTCGAGCCTGCTGTCGGTGCGCCGGATCTACGCCAGCGCCGATTTCCGGCCCGAGTTCTTCGGCCCCGCCCGATGGCTGGCGGGCGGCACCGCCTATACCACCCTGGAACGCCCCCGGGACCGCCCCACCGGCCAGGACCTGGTGCGCTACGATGTGCGGAGCGGGGAACGCAGCGTGCTGGTGCCGGCCGAACGGCTGGTCCCGGCCGGCGACACCCTGCCGCTGGTCGTGGACCAGTACAGCTGGTCGGCGGACGAGCGGCAGCTTCTCATCTTCACCAACACCGAGCGGGTGTGGCGGCTCAACACCCGGGGCGACTACTACGCCCTCGACCTCGCGGGCGGGAAGCTCCGGAAGCTCGGCGGGCCGCGGGCCGCGCCATCCACGCTGATGTTCGCCAAGTATTCCCCCGACGGCCGCAAAGTCGGGTATGTCCGGGAGAACAATCTTTACGTGGAGGATCTCGCCACCGGGCGGATCACCCAGCTCACCCGCGACGGGTCCCGGACCATGATCAACGGGACCTTCGACTGGGTGTATGAAGAGGAGCTGATGGGCTACGCCGACGGCTGGCGCTGGAGCCCGGATGGCCGGAGCATCGCCTACTGGCAGCTCAATGCCGACCAGGTCCGGGACTTCAACCTCATCAACACCACCGACTCGCTCTACGCCACCGTGGTCCCGGTGCAGTATCCCAAGGCCGGCGACCAGAACTCGGCCGCCCGGATCGGGATCGTGCCGGTGGCCGGCGGCCCCACCCGCTGGCTGGCCATCCCCGGGGACCCGCGCAACCACTACCTCGCCCGGATGGAATGGGCCGCCAGCAGCGACGAGGTCGCGGTCCAGCAGCTCAACCGGCTGCAGAACACCAACACCGTCTTCCTGGGCGACCGGCGCACCGGCCAGGTCCGGCCCATCCTGGTGGAGCGCGACAGCGCCTGGGTGGAGGTGGTGGACGACTGGAACTGGCTGGAGGGCGGGAAGAGCTTCCTCTGGATGAGCGAGCGCGACGGCTGGAACCACGTTTACCGGGTCTCGCGCGACGGCGCCACCGTCACCCTGCTCACTCCCGGCGCGTTCGACGTGGCCAGCGTGGCGGCGGTGGACGAGGCCGGCGGCTGGCTCTATTACACCGCTTCACCCGGCAACCCCACCCAGCGCTACCTCTACCGTACCCGGCTGGACGGGCAGGGGAGCGCCGAGCGGCTCTCCCCCGCCGACGCGCCGGGGACCCACGGATACAACGTGGCGCCGGGAGCCGGGGTGGCGCTGCACACCTTCTCCCGGTTCGGCGTGCCCCCGGTGACCGAGCTGGTCACGCTGCCCGGCCACCAGGTGTTGCGCACGCTCGTGGCCAACGCCCAGCTCAAGCAGCGGGTGGAGGCGCTCCAGCGGGGCACCCACGAGTTCGTCCAGCTCGATATCGGCGACGGCGTCAAGCTCCACGCCTGGATCATGAAGCCGGTGGGCTTCGATCCCAGCCGCAAGTACCCGCTCTTCATCTCCAACTACGGCGGACCGGGCTCGCAGACGGTGCTCGACTCGTGGGGCGGCTCCAACTACCTGTGGTACACCCTGCTCAACCAGAAGGGGTACCTGGTGGCCAGCATTGACAACCGGGGCACCGG
>CAZCVG010000383.1:0-1819 GCA_964501735.1 uncultured Gemmatimonadaceae bacterium
GCTCCGCCCGCGAGGCGCGGGGGGGCGAGGGGCTGACGCTGGCGCGCGCCTTCGACCTCATGCGTACCGCCCTGGCCGAGTTGCCACCCAGTGTGGGCCATGAGACGCTGCGGCTGCGGATGTTCGCTCTGCTGGGCCGCGAGGACGCCCTGCTCGAGCCCTCCCGCTTCACCCGGCTGCTGCGGCAGGCGCACGACGCCGAGGTGGCCGATGTCCGCCGGGTGGGAGAGGACGAGTATGAAGTGCTGGGCCGGGGGATCGAATCGGCCCCGGTGCCGGTACTGGCTGGCGCCAGGGCCGAGGCGGCTCCGGCGGCCACGGAAGGTGGCGGCCCGGCCACGTTGCGGGGTGGAGTGCGCGCCCGCCGCGGCTCCCGGCTCGGCGCCGGCCCGCCGGCCATTCCCATGGTCGGGATCGTGAGCCTCGAGGACGAGGCCCCGCACGCCGCGGAGGAGCCGGCCAAGCCCAAGGGTCGCCGAAAGAAGGCGGCCAAGCCGGCCGGGGAGGGCGGAGAGGAAGCCCCGCCCAGGAAGAAGCGCACCCGGAAGAAGGCGGCGGCGGGATGAGCAGGGCCGGACGGGCAGCGGTGCTGCCCGTTTCGTTTTTCCGGCGCGATGCCGCCACCGTCGCGCAGGAGCTGCTCGGGCGGGTCGTGGCCGGTGGCACCGGCCGCCGGCGGGTCGCGGGCAGGATCGTCGAGACCGAAGCCTATCTCGGCGCGCCGGACCCGGCCTCCCACGCCTTCGAGTATCGCCGCAACGCTGCGAACCAGTCGCTGTACGCCCCGCCGGGGACCTGGTACGTGTACCGCTCGTATGGCATCCACTGGTGCATCAATCTGGTCGCCGGGCCCCCGGGAGAAGGGGCAGCGGTCCTGCTCCGGGCCCTGGAGCCGCTGGACGGGCTCGCCCTCATGCGTCGCCGGCGCGGGCTGAGCCGGGACCAGCACCTCTGCGCCGGCCCCGGGCGCCTGAGTGAAGCACTCGGGGTTACCCGCGCTCTTGATGGGCTGGGGATGCGCGCCTCGCCGCTGCTGGTGATGGAGGGTGAGCCGGTTCCGGGGCACCTCGTGGCGCGCACCCCCCGCATCGGGATCACGCGGGCCGCGGAATGGCCGCTCCGGTTCGTGGTGCGGGATTCCCCGTGGGCCTCCGGTCCGCGACGGGCAAAATGAAGCGGGGCGGCCAAGTCTGGCCGCCCCGCCGGGTTTCCGGGTGTTTCGTCCGGAACGTCGCTCGCCGCTAGTAACCCCCGCCGGTGGTCTCCTCCCGCGAGCTCCCGAGGCCGATCCGCAGGCCACCCAGGAAGGCGTGGGTGGCACCGGTCAGCAGCTTGCCCTTCTGCGGCGCGGTGGTCACCTGGTACTGCCCGAAGAGCATGAAGCGATCCACCCGGAACTGCAGCCCGCCGGTCAGGCTGGCAAAGCCGAAACCTCCCAGCCGGTCCGAGAGCTGAGCCGCCGTGTCCGCCGCCGCGGGAGACCCGAAGAATCCCTGCGGATACTCCTTCACGGTATGCAGGACGCCCACGCCGACCCCGAAGTAGGGCTGCGCGATGGTCTTGAACGGGAAGGCGAGCACCGAGAGCGAGTACTTGCGCAGGTTGTTGAACACCACCTGCCGGGAGCCCCCGACCACGGTCGGATCGGGATACGAGGAGGTCTGGTTGCTCTTGAACCCCTCATCGATGGAGAGCAGCAGGCCGGTGCGCTTGGACGTGATGAGCACGTGCGCACCACCGGTGGCCACCGCCCCGTTGGTCTGAGTCGGGGTCTCGAAGATGGTCACACCGCCCTGCGCTCCGACATACCACTTGAACG
>CAZCVG010000384.1:0-1769 GCA_964501735.1 uncultured Gemmatimonadaceae bacterium
CGGCCGGCGGACCGACTTGCTGCGGCGGCTCACTTCTTACCTCCTGCGGCGGCGGGCTTGGGCCGCTTGGCGCCATACTTGGATCGGCTGCGCCGGCGGTCGTTGACGCCGGCGGCGTCCAGCGCGCCGCGCACAATGTGGTACCGGACACCGGGCAGGTCCTTCACCCGGCCGCCGCGCACGAGCACGATCGAGTGCTCCTGCAGGTTGTGGCCTTCCCCGGGGATGTAGGCGATGATCTCGAATCCGTTGGTGAGCCGCACCTTGGCTACCTTGCGCAGGGCCGAGTTGGGCTTCTTCGGTGTGGTGGTGTACACCCTGGTGCACACACCGCGACGAAACGGATTCTGCCGGAGCGCGGGCGACTTGTCCTTGTAAAGCGGGGACTTGCGGCCACGCCGGACGAGCTGGTTGATAGTCGGCATAGACCGGCAAACCTAGCCAGCGCGGCGGGTTGGGTCAAGCCGCCCCCCGCCCGGCCGAGCCCGGCTGGGGGTGGGGAAGCGTCGCCCCAGCCCACCCAGACCGCCGTTCCACGCTGGTCGGCATGGGGGCGCCTCCCCCCAGGACCCCCGGCCCAGCCTCCATCAGGCCAGCGGGTGGCCGGCAGGCTCGACCGCCACGATATTCCCTCCCCAGCCAGGCCACTCCTGGCCCCACAGTGGAGGAACCTCATGCGGTGGTCCCCGGGCAAGCGCAGCGAACACCTTCGGGATCAGCGGGGATCAGGAGGCGCCGCCGGAGGCGGCGGCCTGCGGCTCGGCGCGGGGGGGATCATCATCCTGCTGGTGCTGAGCCTGGTCTTCAAGCGTGATTTTCTCTCACTCGCCGGGGGCGGCATGGGCACGGCACCCCCGGCAGCCGGGCCGGTCCAGACCTCCCCTGAGGAGGAGCGCCTCGTGGACTTCGTGTCCTTCGTCCTCGATACCACCCAGGCATTCTGGCAGACCGAGCTTCCCCGCCTGGGGGCGTCCTACCGGCCGGCCGAGCTTACCCTGTTCCGGGATGCGGTTTCCTCCGCCTGTGGCATGGCGGAATCGGCCACCGGCCCGTTCTACTGTCCCGGCGACGAAATGGTCTACATCGATCTCGGCTTCTTCGGTGAACTGCGCCAGCGGTTCGGCGCGCCCGGGGACTTCGCCCAGGCCTATGTGCTGGCCCATGAGATCGGCCACCACATCCAGAATGTGCTCGGGATTGAGCGCCAGGTGCGGGAGGCCCAGCGGCGGCAACCCGGGAGGGCCAACGCGCTGTCGGTCCGGATGGAGCTGCAGGCCGACTGTCTGGCCGGCGTGTGGGGATACCAGGCCAGGGCTCAGGGGATCCTCGAGCCCGGGGATCTGGAGGAAGGCCTGGCCGCCGCCGCGGCCGTAGGAGATGACCGGATCCAGCGCATGGGTGGGGGCACGGTGAACCCCGAGGGCTGGACCCATGGCTCGAGTGACCAGCGCATGCGGTGGTTCAATGCAGGGTTCCGCGAGGGCAACGCCGATCGCTGCGACACCTTCGCCGCCCCCAGCCCCTGACCTCGCTGCCCGCCCCACCTCCCAGACGCACGACGGCCCGGGCAATTGCCCGGGCCGTTGTGCCTGCATCGCGGCTCCGCCGCGGCTATTCCTCGTCGTCCGCCAGCGCGGCCACCGCCACGGGCGCGGCCGCCTCGGGCACCACCTCGGCCGGCGGCGGCGGCTCGTAGCCCGCCGGCGGCTCGATGTCGATCTCGGCGTAGCGGTAGATGCCCGACCCCGCCGGAATCAGGTGGCCGATGA
>CAZCVG010000385.1:0-1760 GCA_964501735.1 uncultured Gemmatimonadaceae bacterium
CTACGCGCTGGCCTCGCTCCGGCTCATCCGGCGGAAGATCCAGAAGGCGAAGCACACCGCCCCGACGATGAACGCCACCTTGAGCACCGTGAAGACCACCGCCAGCGCCACGCCGAGCATGGGCAGGAGGATGACGGCCAGGAGCTTCCAGAGGAGCACCATGACGACGCCGGCGGTCGCCACACCGAGGACGGGCTTGAGCATGGAACGAACTCCGAAGGGGTGTCCCGGCCGTACGGAGGGAAGGCGGCGGAGGTGTCAGGTCCGGCCGCCCGGCCGCCCGACCGTCCGACCCCCCCACACTGGCGCACCGGCCGGGGTTCCGGTGATGTTGCATGCCGATGGATTCCTCCCGGAACCACGAGCATCGGGAAAGCGCGGTGCGTGCCGGCCTCCGGTACGTCACCGACGGCTTCGCCGGCATCCGCCGCAAGCGGGTCGGGACCGGCTGGGCTTTCTATAACCCGGACGGCAGCCGCATCACCGACCCCGAGGTCCGGCAGCGGATCCTCAAGCTGGCCATCCCCCCCGCCTGGACCGATGTCTGGATCTGCCCCGAGCCCGACGGCCACATCCAGGTCACCGCCCGGGACGACCGGGGCCGCAAGCAGTACCGCTACCACCCGTCCTACCGCGCCGCGCGGGACCACTCGAAGTTCCGCCGGATCATCGAGTTCAGCGAATGCCTGCCCGTCATCCGCGAACGGGTGGAACGGGACCTCCGCGCCCCCGACCTCTCCCGCCGGCAGATCCTCGCCACGGTGGTGCGGCTGCTCGACAAGACCCTGGTCCGGGTGGGCAACGACGAATACGCCCGGGAAAACCGTTCCTTCGGGCTCACCACGCTCCGCGGCCGCCACGTGACGGTGCGGGGCCACAAGCTGCGCTTCAGCTTCCGGGGGAAGAGCGGGGTCCAGCACACGGTGGACCTCACCGACCGCCGGCTGGCCCGGATCATCCAGCGCTGCCAGGACCTGCCGGGCCAGGAACTGTTTCAGTACCTCGATCCGTCGGGCCACCGCCAGGCGGTGTCGTCCGGAGACGTCAACGAATACCTGCGCAGCATGACCCACGTGGTGGTGACGGCCAAGGACTTCCGGACGTGGGCGGGATCCATGCTGGCGGCCCGGGAACTCCGGGCCATCGGGCCGGCGGCCAGCGCGAAGGAGGCCGAGAAGAACATCGTGCGGGCGATTGACGCGGTGGCCGAACGGCTGGGGAATACCCGGGCGGTGTGCCGGAAGTACTATGTCCACCCCGGGCTGCTGCAGGCCTACCTCGAGGGCAGGATCGCTCCGGCTCCGGAACCGGTCCCATCGGGCCGGGCCCGCCGCGACCGTCCCAGCGGCGCCCTCCGCCGGGACGAGGTGGCGGTGCTGGCCTTCCTGCAGGCGCTGGATGCGGCGGAGGAGCCGGGCCGGGAATCGGACCCTGTTCCGGCGGAGGGCCGCCGGTCCGGCGGTGGCCCGGGCCAGTTGCCCGCGTCCCTCGAGCCCACAGCTTCCCCGGACCCCGAAAAAGCGTCTCCCATGGCCCGGTAACCGGCCGGCCCTTCCGCCATTCACGCCGGCGACACACAGAAGCGGTCTTGCGGTCGCCGAGATCCTCCGCTTTCCTCAGGCCAGCCAGGCTGCGATCACCTGAGATCCCACCCCCCTACGAGTACCGCACCCCCAGCTTCTCCAGCGCTTCCGGGGGACAGCCCGTCCACTCCATGACGAACTGGTTGCCGATGTAGCCGAGGTCGGCCACGCCGATCT
>CAZCVG010000386.1:0-1758 GCA_964501735.1 uncultured Gemmatimonadaceae bacterium
GCCGAGCGCGGCCTGAGCTATGTCACCCTGGAAGCGGAGGACCTCGGCGGGACCGTCGCCAAGTACCCGCGCCAGAAGCTGGTCATGACCAGCCCCGTCGAATTCCCCTTGCACGGCAAGTTCAACAAGCTGGAGATCGGCAAGGAAGAACTGCTCGCCTTCTGGCAGCGGGCCGTCCGAAAGGCTGGGGTCCAGATCCGCACCCGGGAACGGGTGGAGGGGATCCACAAGGAACCTGATGAAGCCTTCACAATTACTACCGCCAGCGGTCATTACCGGGCGCTTAGTGTGATCCTGGCCATCGGGCGGCGGGGTACGCCACGCAAGCTGGACATCCCGGGGGAGGAGCTCCCCAAGGTCATGTACAGCCTGCTGGACGCGGAGGCCTACCGGGATCAGCGGATCCTGGTGGTCGGGGGAGGGGACAGCGCGGTGGAGGCGGCCATGGGCCTGGCCCACGACCGCCGCAACAAGGTGACCCTCTCCTACCGGAAGGACGTCTTCTCCCGGCTCAAGCAGCGGAACGACATTCGCATCCGCGAGTGCATGAAGAAGGGGCTGGTGGAGGTGCTGTTCAACTCCCAGCCCGTGGAAATCCGGCCCGACCGGGTGCGGCTGGAAGTACCGGGCGGGCACCGGGAGCTGCCCAACGACTTGGTCTGGGTGTTCGCGGGGGGGACGCCGCCCAATGCGTTCCTGGAGTCCATCGGCGTGCGCCTGGGCCGGCAGGAGCTGACCAAGGTGGCCCGTGAGGGGCGCGAAGTGGCCTGAGCAGGCAATCGGGCTATATTCAATCAGTCAACTACGGGAGCGAATCATGAAGGCCGGGCACAAGTTTCTCCTCGGAGCAGGGGTCATTGTCGCCAGCGTCGCCGTGCTCATGGCGCAGGGCGTGAAGGAATTCGGGCAGTACTCCCTGAAGCCCTCGGAACTGGCCCAACGGGTGTCCCGGGATCCTGGCCTGTATGAGACTGGCCTCAAGATGGAGGCCAAGGTGGTGCCCGGGACCATCAGGCGGGACGCCGCCACCCAGACCATCGAGTTTCAGGTGACCGACGGCACCCAGACCTACCCGGTCACCTACCGCGGGCTCGCCCCCGACACCTTCACCGACGCCCAGGAAATCGAAGTCGTCGTGGAGGGGCGCCTGGGAAGAGACGGGGTCTTCCGGGCCACCACCCTGCTGGCCAAGTGCGGCTCCCGCTACGAGGCCCAGTACAAAGAGGAAGGCAAGCAGGCCTGATCCAGCGGCGTTCAGGCCGGCAAACTACGAGAGCGGGCGGACCACCGGGTCCGCCCGCTCTCTCGCTTTCTCTCCCGCCCGAGATCAGTCGTCGCCGGTGGGAATCGCCCGCCCGTGGCAGGCCGCGCAGGTCTGCGGGTTACGCCGCCGCAGGCGCTCGGGGTTGAAGCCCGGGCCGTGGGGGTTGAACCGCCGGCCGCCCTGGACCGAGTGGCACTGGAGGCAGTCCCGCTCGGTGTGGCAGGTGATGCAGCTCTCGATGGACTGCCGCGCCGCCGTGCCGTGCCCCACGAGGAACGCACCGGCAGCGTCATGATACCCCGGCCCGATGTTGCCGGTGGAGGAGAGCCCGGCCTGCACATGGCAGGAGGCGCAGAACTCGCTCTGGTTGTGGCACTCGGTGCAGTCCGACTGCCGCGCGAACGCCGAGGCCGGGTGCCGGGTGAGGAAGCCTGCCGGGTGGAAGCTGCCGGTCCCGCCGGTGCTCGGCCGGTGGCAGTCCAGGCACTCGCTCC
>CAZCVG010000387.1:0-1757 GCA_964501735.1 uncultured Gemmatimonadaceae bacterium
CGGTGCGCGAGGCGGCCACGCCCACGGCGCCCCGTCCCGCCCCGGAGCCGCCCCGCACGCCACCCCCGGAGCGCATGGCCACCCCCCCCGCGCCGCGCCGGCCGGTGGTGGTGAGTTCGCCGCCCTCCCCGGGCATGCCCCGCTGGGTGATCCCGCTGGTGGTGGTGATTGTTCTGGCGGTGACCGCCTTCCTCCTGTTCAGGAACTGAACGGCCACCGTGCGTTTCTCCTGCGCAGCCCGCACTGATACGGGCATCGTCCGGTCCGGCAACGAGGACAACTACCGGATGATCGCCGATCGTGGCGTGTTCATCGTGGCCGACGGGATGGGCGGCCACGCCGCCGGCGAGGTGGCCAGCGAGATGGCGGTGCAGATCATTGCCCGGCAGCTGGGCACCCTGCGCGGCCTCACCGACGAGCAGGCCGGCGAGCGGCTCCGCAACGCCATCGTCGAGGCCAACAGCGCCATCTTCGACCGCACCCTGACCGAGCACGACAAGCGGGGGATGGGCACCACCATCACCTCGCTCATCCTGCTGCCCCAGCGGTACCTCATCGGACAGGTAGGGGACAGCCGGGCCTACCTGCTCCGTGGCGACCAGCTGCTGCAGATCACCAAGGACCATTCCTACGTGCAGGAACAGGTGGATCTCGGCCTGCTCACCCCGGAGCAGGCCCGGGTGCACCCCTACAGCAACGTGATCACCCGCTGCATCGGGGCCAATGCGGAGGTGGTGCCCGACCTCTACTTCGGCAACCTGCGGCCGGGGGACGTGCTGCTGCTGGCCTCCGACGGGCTCACCGGCATGCTCGAGGACCCGCACCTGTCGGGAATCCTCAGCGCCGAGGGCGGCCCCCAGCAGTGGGTGGACAAGCTCATCAACGAGGCCAACCGCCGGGGCGGGCTGGACAACATCACGGCGATCGTCATCCGGATCGAGCCCGATGTGCCCGCCGAGGTCACCGAACCCACCCTGCCCGCCGCGCAACGCCCGTAGGGCCACCGTTCCTGCCCGGCCGCACCGGCCGGCGCGATCTTCCGATCATCCTGCAGCGCCCGCCCTCCCCAGCCGCCATCGCCGGGCAGGACCAGTGTGCCCGCCAGCTGCGTCGCGCAGCGAGGCCGCCCCGGCGAGGGGGCGCGGGCCAGGCATCGATTGTCGGGGGAGTCAGCCCAGCAGGGCGCGGCTCGAGCCCAGGCGGGCCTCGATCTCGGCGGGAGTGAGGGCCACGAGGTCCCGGACCCGGTCCACCGCCTTCGGGAGCGGCGCGGCGGAGAAGACCCGGAGGCGGCGGGCGCTCCGGTAGAGTTCCCCGGCGACCCGCGGCAGGCCGAACTGGCCGGCGCGGCCCTCGCCGGTTAGGCGTTCCACGCTGCCGCTCCGGGTGCGGAGGGGCAGGTCCACGGCGAGCATGGTGGGATTGCTGGGAAGGTCGAGCAGTAGCTGGTCCCGGCCGAGGTTGAGCTCCTTGGCCAGCCGGTCCTCCACCCGCTCCAGCAGGTCGGGCCGCTGCCGGATCCACGGGGTGGTCTCCTCGGGCACCTCGCTGGCGGGGAGGTCGAGGGCCCGCTTGTAGAGCCGCCGGCTCTGGACCGCCCGGGCGAGCCCGCTCGGGTCGGCGGCCAGCAGGCGCTCGGTCAGGCCGTCATCGGTGGCATCCGAGACGATCGCCTGGGACAAGGCCCCCTCGGCAACGGCGCGGCGCACCGCCCGCTTGAACATGCAGGTGGCGCTCCGCACCGCGTGATGCCAGTA
>CAZCVG010000388.1:0-1751 GCA_964501735.1 uncultured Gemmatimonadaceae bacterium
GACATGATGAACGCGGTGCAGTAGCGGCCGCGCCGCGGCACCTGGACGCGTCCCCATTCCCCGTGCGGTGGCCCGCTGGGCCGCCGGCGGGGGATGCTGTTTCCCCCCGTTCCGGTTCGGACTCCCCCATGCGACGTCACCTGCTCACCGCAATCCTCCTGCTGGCCGGCGCGCCCCAGGCCCTTGCCGCCCAGGCCTTCCCCACCACGCAGCCGATGCTCCAGCGGATCTGGACCCTCGGCATGGACAGCTCCTGGACCGAGCCCCTGGCCCAGGCCCTCCTCGACTCGGTGGGGCCCCGCCTGAGCGGCACCGCCGGCCAGAAGAGCGGCAACGACTGGCTGGTGCGGACCTATCGCGACTGGGGGATCAGCGCCCGGAATGAGCAGTCCGGCACTTGGCGCGGCTGGCGCCGGGGGCACTCGCATATTGACCTCATCAGCCCCCGGGTCCGGACCCTCGAAGGCACCATGCTGGGCTTCAGCCCGGGCACCCGCGGCAAGGACCTCACCGCCTCGACCATCATCCTGCCGCGCTTCCCCGACAGCCTCGCCTTCGTGGCGTGGCTCCCCCAGGCCCGTGGGAAGCTGGTGCTGGTCTCGGCCCCCCAGCCCACCTGCCGCCCGGCGGAGAACTGGGAGAAGCATGCCACCCCCGAGTCCAGGGCCCGGATGGACACCCTCCGCGCCCAGGTCCGGCGGGAATGGGCCAACCCCGACGTGCGCGGCACCGGCTACAGCCTCGCGCTGGGAACGGGGGAACTAGGCCTCCGGCTGGAGCAGGGCGGGGTGGCGGGAGTCATCACCTCCCGGCCCAAGGACGCCTGGGGCACCATCGAGATCTTCGACACCTACAACACCCGGGCGCCGGCCATCGCCCTGAGCTGCGAGGACTACGGCCTGGTGTACCGGCTCACCGAGCGCAACCAGGGCCCGAGGCTCCGGCTCAACCTCGATGCCGAGCTCAAGGGCGAGCAGCCGATCTTCAACACCATCGCCACCATCCCGGGGCGGGCGCTGCCCAACGAGTACGTCATGCTGTCGGCCCATTTCGACTCGTGGGACGGCGCCTCGGGCGCCACCGACAACGGCACCGGCACCCTGGTGATGATGGAGGCCATGCGGATCCTCAAGCAGGTCTATCCCGAGCCCAGGCGCACCATCCTGGTCGGGCACTGGACCTCGGAGGAGAACGGCCTGGTGGGATCCCGGGCCTTCACCGAGGACCACCCCGAGATCCTCGCCGGCCTGCACGTGCTCCTCAACCAGGACAACGGCACCGGGCGCATCGTCCGGATGGCCGCCGGAGGGCTGCCCGACGCTGCGGCCCATGTCTCGAACTGGCTGGCGCTACTTCCCGAGGAGTTCCGCCGCCAGATCAGCTTTGCCGGGGCGGGGCTGCCCTCGGGCGGCGGCAGCGACGACGCGTCCTTCGCCTGCCACGGCCTGCCGGCGTTCAGCCTCGGCGCGCTCTCCTGGGACTACGGCAGCTACACCTGGCACACCAACCGGGACAGCTACGACAAGATCGTCTTCGACGACCTTCGGGCCAACGCCACCCTCACCGCCATGCTGGCCTACCTGGCGGCCGAGGACTCCACGATGATCACCCGTGAACGGGTGGACCTGGCGGCGGCCGCCGCCGCGGCCCGCGCCGACACCACGGCCGGCGCCAGTCGCCGTACCATCCCGTCCACCTGGCCCGAGTGCCAGGCGGCGCCGCGAACTACCCGGCCCAGGCTCAAGTAGCGA
>CAZCVG010000389.1:0-1743 GCA_964501735.1 uncultured Gemmatimonadaceae bacterium
TCCTTGTAGTGCCCGCACAGGAGGGTCAGGCGCTCTCCCAGCGAGAACCGCACCGCGTCGCCGTGCCCGAACCGCCGGCCCCGGGCCGACAGCAGGACGATGGGCCCCTGCCGGCTGGCCTCATCGAGGCTCGCCACGGCCTGGTAGAACGGCTCGGGCTTCAGGACCATCCCGGCGCCGCCGCCGTAGGGATAGTCGTCCACCGTCTGGTGCCGGTCGTGGGTGAAGTCGCGCAGCTGCACCAGCTGGTACTCCACCCGGCCCGCCGCCCTCACCCGCCCCGGGATGCTCGCCGCCAGGTACGGCGCGATGGCCTCGGGGAACAGCGTGACGACGTTGATCCGCATCGGCCTACTCCAGGTCCGCCAGTCCCTCGGGCAGCTCCACTTCGAGCACCCGCTGTGCCCGGTCCACCCGGCGGACGAACTCCTTCCGGAACGGCAGCAGGAACTCGCGCCGCGGCCCCTGCACCTCCAGCGTCAGGCCGGAGGGGAGCTCGAACATCGAGGTCACCAGGCCGAAGGCCGTCCCGTCCTGTCCCCGCACCGCGAACCCCTCCAGCTCGTGGAGGTAGACCTCACCCTCGGCCGGCGGGGCCAGGCTCTCCGCGGGCGCCCCCAGGAACTGGCCCCGCCAGGTGTCCAGGACGTCCCGGGATTCCACCCCGCGGAACTTGAGCAGCCACTCGCGGTGATAGCCCCGGCTGCGCTCGATCTCCACCGGTTGGCCCAGCACCTGCCCATCCAGCCCCAGCCGCACCAGCCGCTGCCCCTCGGCGAAGACCGTTTCGGGGTCCCCGGTGAGCGGGAAGACCGCGAAGTCCCCCTTGAGCCCGTGCGGCTTGCGAAGGCGCGCGACCGCGAGGTAGCGCGCGCCTTCCGTTCCGCTCACGCCCTGGGCGCCGCCGCGATGACCCCGGCCCGCTCGAGCAGGGAACGCACCGTGTCCGACGGCGTGGCCCCCTTGGCGATCCAGGCCTTGGCCTGGTCGGTATCGAGCGTCACCTTGTCGGCCGGCTGCGCGGCCCGCGGGTTGTAGGTGCCCAGCGTCGCCACGAACCGCCCGTCGCGGGGCGATTCCTTGTCGGCGACGACGATGCGGTACAGCGGTACACCCTTCCGCCCGACCCGGCGGAGACGAATCCTGGCTGCCATGCGAACCGATCCTTCGTGATGTGAGCTGCCATGTGCGGCCAGGGCCCGCCCTGACCTCATCCGAACATTCCGGGGCCGCGACCGAACGGCATCTTGAGCCCCTTGCCTCCCGACTTCATCAGCTTCTGCATCTGCTTGAACTGCGCCAGCAGCTGGTTGACTTCCTGCACCGTGCGGCCCGAGCCCCTGGCGATCCGGAGCCGCCGGGAGCCGTTGAGGAGGTCCGGGTCGCTCCGTTCCTTCGGGGTCATGGCCAGGACGATCGCCTCCACGTGCTTGATGCGCTTCTCGTCCAGGTTGGCCGACTTGAGCGCCTGCGGGTTTACCCCCGGCAGCAGCCCCAGCACGTTCTTCAGCGGCCCCATGCTCTGCATCTGCTTCATGGCGGTGAGGAAGTCCTGGAGATCCAGGCCCTTCTTCGACACCGCCTTGCGGGCCAGCTTCTCGGCCTCGCCGGCGTCCACACTGGCCTGGGCCCGCTCCACCAGGGTGAGGATGTCCCCCTTCTGGAGGATCCGGCCGGCCAGCCGGTCGGGCCGGAACGGCTCGAGCTGGTCCAGCTTCTCTCCCACGCCGATGAACTTGATCG
>CAZCVG010000390.1:0-1743 GCA_964501735.1 uncultured Gemmatimonadaceae bacterium
AGCCCTGGCAGGAGGCGTTCGTGTACTTCAAGCACGAGGGCGAGGGGAGCGGGCCCGAGGTGGCGGAGGCGTTCGGGCGATTGGGCGGCTAGGCGGTTAGGCGGTTGGGCGGTTGGGCGGTTGGGCGGTTAGACGGTTGGATCGGTTGGGCGGTTGGGAGGCTCGAAGGTGTCCCGGGGCCTGGCATCCGGACCGGCCGTACCCCCCGGCAGCCCCAATCCCCTAATCGCCCAATCGCCCAATCGCCTAATCGCCTAATCGCCTAAATTCCCCCCATGCCCAACCCCCATTCCACGCCCCCCGACGCCGAGCCGGGCGACCTCGCCGCCCGTGTCCGCGCCGCCACCGAGCTCCTCGAGGCGATCATCGCCGACCGGAGCCAGCTCACCCAGATCCCCCGCGACGACCAGCGCCGCCTGATCCAGGCCGCCGGCCACGTCTACAGCCCCGACGCCGCCGCCCGCCGGCAACTGGTGCGGGCCACCGTCCGGCGCCGCAAGGCCGAGAAGATCAGCCGCCAGGACCGGGTGCTGGACCAGACCGGCATCCGGACGCTGCGGCGCCAGCCGGTGTTCACCACGCCCAACGTCTTCCCGCCCGAGGGCTTCACCCAGCGGGAGGTGACCGACGATCCCGATTTCCGCGAGGTGATCGAGCCCAAGCACTGCTACGTCTGCAAGGAGAAGTACTCGGCGATCCACCACTTCTACGACCAGATGTGCCCCGCCTGCGCGGCGTTCAACTTCGCCAAGCGCACCGAGCTGGCGGACCTCAGCGGGCGGGTGGCGCTGCTGACCGGGGGCCGGGTCAAGATCGGCTACCAGGCGGGGATCAAGCTGCTCCGCTCGGGGGCGCACCTCATCGTCACCACCCGCTTCCCGCGGGACTCGGCGGCCCGCTACGCCCGGGAGCCGGACTTCGGCGAGTGGGGACACCGGCTGGAGATCTTCGGGCTGGACCTCCGGCATACACCCAGCGTCGAGGCCTTCTGCCACGAGCTGCTGGTGACCCGCGACCGGCTGGACTTCATCATCAACAACGCCTGCCAGACGGTGCGCCGGCCGCCGGAATTCTACGAGCACATGCTGGCGGGCGAGACCGCCGCCGAACAGGCCCTGCCGCCGGAGGCCCGGCGGCTGCTGGGGAGCTACGAGGGGTGGCGCGGGGCGCACCTCCACCTCCACGGCGGGACCACCACGCCGGTGGTGTTCGAGCGGCGGCTGGCCAACCTGGCGGGCCTGGCCAGCCCGGCGGAGCTGTCGCAGGTGCCGCTCCTGCCCGAGGAGCAGAGCCCGCGCCGGGACCTCTTCCCCGAGGGCCGGCTGGACCAGGACCTGCAGCAGGTGGACCTCCGGGAGCACAACAGCTGGCGGATGCTGATGGCCGACGTGCCGGCGGTGGAGCTGCTGGAGGTGCAGCTGGTCAATGCCATCGCCCCGTTCATCCTCAATGCCCGGCTCAAGCCGCTGATGCTCCGCACCCCCGGCCGGGAGAAGCACATCGTCAACGTGTCGGCGGTGGAGGGGCAGTTCTACCGGAACTTCAAGACCACCCGCCACCCGCACACCAACATGGCCAAGGCGGCGCTCAACATGATGACCCGCACCTCGGCCGCCGACTACCAGGCCGACGGCATCCACATGAATGCCGTGGACACCGGCTGGGTGACCGACGAGGACCCGGCCGAGATCGCGGCGCGCAAGGTGGCCGAGCACCGCTTTCACCCACCCCTCGACATCGTCG
>CAZCVG010000391.1:0-1736 GCA_964501735.1 uncultured Gemmatimonadaceae bacterium
CGCGTCATGGGGTCTGCTCCTCCCTCTTGCGGAGCGACAGGGTCTCCTGGCGCTCGAATCCGATGTCCTCGACGGTAAAGACCACATCCGACTGCCGGATCTGGGCCACCTTCAGGCGGCCGAGCCGGTCGCCCACGCGCAGGCTCCAGCGCTTCTGGGTCGTCTTGTCACGCAGCACCGCGATGCTGTTGCTGGCCCGGCGCTGGTCCAGGTACACCCCGACCAGGAGCAGGTCCCCGAACTCGGGCCCGATCTTGTCCTGGGTGATCAGCGACACGAAGGGATCGCGGGCGCCGCCGCTGTAGGTGAACGTCTCCCGCAGGACCTCCGTCTCGCGGGCCAGCTTGAGCGAATCGGCCCGGATGCTGTCGGCCTGGGCGCGGCGCACCGAGTCCTGCCGGGCCCGCTCGGCCGCCTGCCGGAGCGAATCCTGCCGGGCCCGTTCCCGGGCCTGCCGGATCGAGTCGGCCCGCATGACCTGCTGCTGCTGCGGGGTGAGGGCCGGCTTGGTAGCGGTGGCCGGGGCGGCCGGCTTGGCGGTATCGGGCTTGGCCGGCGTGGCCGTGGCCGTGGCCGGCTTGGCCGGTGCGGCGGCGGCGGGCTTGGTGGTATCCGGCCGGGCCGCGGGTTTGCCGGCGGCCGGCTTGGCGGTGTCGGGCTTGGCCGCGACCTGCGCCGGCTTGGGCGCGGGCGGGTTGCCGCAGGCCTGGATGACTTCCGGCTGGATCATGCCCTGGGGCGCGGCGGCGATCCGGCGCTTGCCTTCGGCGCTCCGGCTCAGCACCTGGACCACCGAATCACTGCAGGCCGTGAAGCGGGCGCGCAGGGTGGAATCCTGGACCGCGGCGCGGGCCAGGGAATCCCGCCGGGCGCGGTTGGCCGCGAGGTCCACCGGGGGCTGGTTGTCCTGCTTGTCGCCGCAGGCCAGGCTCCCCAGCGCCAGGCCCAGGAAGGCGGCGCGCCGAAGCGTATCAGCTGCCACTGGCCGAGTCCTCCGGGCTGGCGGTCTTCACGAAGGTCCGGATCTGGAAGCGCGCTTCGAGCAGCGCTCCCGAGCTGTCGCCCAGGGCCTTGGCGCGGTTGGCATCCACCGCGTCGAGGCTCAGCTCGACCGGCACGATGATCCGCTGCAGGCTGGCGACGTCGGACATGAACTCGCCGAGCTGGTCGTACCGACCCACCACGGCGTACTGGTACTTGTAGGTCTCGAACGGGGCCGGGCCCGCCTCGGTGGGCAGCGGCTGGAAGGTGGCCACGTGCACGCCGCGGATCTTGGCGCGGGTGGAGATCTCATCCATGAGGTTGGCCACTTCATTGCGGTCGGGTACCAGCCGGCGGAGCAGCTCCAGGCTGGCCCGGTAGCCGTCCAGGCGGCGGCGCAGGTCCTCCACGCTGCCCGACGCCAGCAGCTTCTTGGCGGTGTCGGTGAGCGCGGTGAGCGAGTCGATGGTCTTCTGCCGGGCGACCACGCTGTCGCGGGTCTGCTGGACGCCACGCAGCCCGAGCGTGTCGAGGCCCGTGCCAGTGTAGCCGAGGTAGCCCACGCCCATGGCGAGCATCACCATGAGGATGGGGACCTGTCTTTCCTGCGGGATACCAGCCATGGGTTACCTCACCGACTGGCTGAGGGGGACCGTGCGGATATAGGCCGAATCCGCCCGCTGGAACTGCGCCGTGATCACGAACTGCGTCACCGGGCGCTCCTTCTCCAGAATGGTCTTGGCCTCCAGCGGCGT
>CAZCVG010000392.1:0-1734 GCA_964501735.1 uncultured Gemmatimonadaceae bacterium
AGTTCGACATCGTCGATGGGGCCAAGGGTCCTGCGGCGGAGAACGTCACCAAGGTCCAGTAGGCCAGCCGGCGCCGGGGTTCCCCCGGCATCCGGTAACGCGAAGGGCCGGTCGTCAGACCGGCCCTTCGTCGTTTCCGCTGGTCGCCCCCCGGGGAGGCCTACTTGTGGCGGTAGATCACCCGCCCGCGGGTCAGGTCGTAGGGAGACAGCACGACCGTTACCCGGTCACCCTCCAGCACCCGGATCTTGAACTTGCTCATCTTGCCGGCGGCGTAGGCCAGGATGGAGTGCCCGTTCTCGAGGAGCACCCGGTAGTTGCGGTCGGGGAGCACCTCGCTGACCACCCCCTCCATCTCGATGCCTTCTTCCTTCGCCATTCAGCCTCTCGGACCAGGTGACAGGGACCCGCTGACGGGGGAGGAATCTTGCCTTGGGGCAGGTGGGGGGCAAGGGCGGGACCGGCCTTGGGTCCGGGCCCACCGGCAAGGGCGGGACCTCCCCCTCCACCGTCCCCGGCCCTCTCGTGAGGGCCGAATCCCTCGTGTCCCCTGCTCCCGCCCCCGGCCCCCTAGCCCGCCGCCTGCCAGCGGGCCAGTTCCTCCTCCACCAGGGCCACCAGCTCGCCGATCACCGAAGTGTCGAAGGTGAATTCCACCCCCGCCGCCCGGTAGAGTTCGGGCAGGGAGCGGGTGTTGCCGAGGGCGAGGGCGGCCCGGTAGCGGCGCACCGCCTCCGCCGGGTCGCGCCGGGACTCGCGCCAGACCTGCAGGGCGCCGATCTGGGCGATGCCGTACTCGATATAGTAGAACGGGTACAGGAACACGTGGAGCTGCCGGTACCAGCGGGTCACCCGCTCCCGTTCCAGCCCGCCCCAGTCAATCCCCCGCTCGAACCGGTCCCGCAGCCGGAGCCAGGCCCGGTCGCGGGCCGCCGCGTCGTGCCCCTGCCCCGAGGTATAGATCCAGCTCTGGAACGCATCCACCGAGGCGATGTGGCCCAGGGTGGTGAGCACGTCCTCGAGGTGATCGGCCCGGGCCCGGGCCAGCTCGGAACTGGCGAAGAACCCGCCCTGGTCCCGGTGGAGGTACGGCGCCGCCAGCAGCTCCATGGACATCGAGGCCAGCTCGCACATCTCCAGTCCCGGGTGCCGCTGCCAGATGAGCGGCTGGGCCCGGGCCTCGAAGGCGTGGAAGGCGTGCCCCGCCTCGTGCAGCAGGGTGTTCACGTCTTCCACCACCCCGACGGCGTTCATGAAGATGAACGGCCGCCCGCGGGCATGCAGGGTCTCGCAGTAGCCGCCCGGCGCCTTGCCCTTGCGCACCGCGAGATCCAGCAGTCCCTCCCGGGCCATGGTGCGGAAGTGCCCGCCGAACTCCGGCGCCACCCCTTCGAAGATCCGCTCCCCGGCGGCGATCAGCTCCCCCGCTTCGCGGAACGGCCGGAGCGGCGGCCGGCCCTCCGGATCCGGGGTGGTGTCCCAGGGCCGGAGCGACTCCACCCCGAGCCGCTCCCGCCGCCGCTGCATCACCCGCGCCGCCGCCGGGGCCACCACCGCCTCCACCGCCTCGTGGAAGCGGCGGCAGTCGGACGGCGTGTAGTCGAAGCGGCACTTGGCCCGGAAGGCGTAGGCCTCGTAGTCGGGGAAGCCGGCGTTCTTGGCGGTGCGGCTCCTGAGCAGGAACAGCTCGTCGAAGATGGCCGACAGCTCCCCCTGCCGGGCGGCGTACGCCTC
>CAZCVG010000393.1:0-1731 GCA_964501735.1 uncultured Gemmatimonadaceae bacterium
GGCCCGCCCCGGCCGATGCCGGCGGCGACGGCGGCGGGGCCGCTGACCAACTGACCCCGGCCGCGGGGCGGCTGTCCCGCGGCCGCCGGCGGCGCATCTTCGGGCACGGCCCGATTGCGGCCCCGGGCGACCCTCCTACATTGGGACTATCCCTTCACGCGGGGGTGCGTCATGACCTACGAGGAGATCGTCTCCGTGCTGGGCTACGCTGGCAGCCACGACCGGGCCGTGCGGATCGTGACCACTGACCGGACCGAGGTGACCGGCGTGCCCACCAGCGTGGACACCCACATCACCGCCCATGAGGTTTACCTCCACCCGCTGGACGACGACTCGACCGAGATCGCCATGAGCCTCGGGGCCATCCGTGAGGTGGAGCTGATGTAGCCGCTCCGCCGGCTGGCCGGTCCTCATCCCGGGCGGCGGCGCCTCCCCGGCGCCGCCGCCCTTTGACGGCGCTCATCCAGACCGTAAGTTCCCTTCATGGTTTCCCTCCTGGACATCATCGGCCCGGTCATGGTCGGGCCCTCTTCATCACATACAGCCGGCGCCTGCCGGATCGGGCTGTTCGTGCGGGAGCTCGTCGGGGGCCAGCCGGAAAAGGCCCTGGTCGAGCTGCATGGCTCCTTCGCCCGCACCGGCACCGGCCATGGGACCGACCGCGCCATCGCCGGGGGGCTGCTGGGGTTCGCGCCCGACGATGAGCGCCTGCGCCAGAGCCTGGAACTCGCCGAACAGGCTGGCATGGCCATCGAGTTCCGCAACGCCAAGCTCCGCGGTGAGCACCACCCCAACACCACCCGCATCAGCGTGGTGCGGGCCGAGCAGAAGGCCGTGGTCACCGGATCCTCCCTGGGCGCGGGCCGGATCAAGATCACCGACATTGACGGGTTCGGCGTGGACATCACCGGCGCGCTCCCCGCGCTGATCTTCGTCGCCATGGACGTGCCCGGGATCGTGGCCGCCGTGACCACGGCCCTGGCCCGCCAGGGCGACAACATCGCCACGATCAAGGTGTCCCGGCGGCAGAAGGGCGGAGACGCCATCCACATCTATGAACTCGACCAGCCCGCCAGCCAGGGGGCCATCGAGGTGATCCGCGCGCTGTCCGCCGTCCGGCAGCTCCGCGCCATCCCGAGGGTTTCGTGAAGTACGAGTCCCTCGCCGAGGCGGTCACCGATGCGGAAGCGGCGGGGATCTCCCTCGGCGAACTCGGCCTCCGGGCCGAGGCCGATGCCGGGTTCCGCACCCGGGATCAGGTGGAACATGCTCTGGGCCGGGCCCTCGAGGTCATGCGGGGCGCCGTCACCCAGGGCCTGCCGGGGAACCTCAAGAGTGTCAGCGGCCTGGTCGGTGGGGACGCCGCCATGGTTACCCGGGCGGTTGGCCCGCTGGCCGGGACGGTCTTCATCGATGCCATCGCCCGGGCGCTCGCGGTCCAGGAGGTGAACGCGGCCATGGGGGTCATCGTGGCCGCGCCTACGGCCGGCGGGGCGGGGGTCCTTCCCGGGGTGCTGCTGGGGATAGCCAAGCACCGGAACGTCACCGACCGGGAGCTGGTTCTGGCGCTCGCCACCGCCGGCTTGGTCGGGGCGGTGGTGGCGGTGCGGGCCTCCCTCTCCGGCGCCGAGGGCGGATGCCAGGCCGAGACCGGGGCGGCGGCTGGAATGGCGGCCGCGGCGGGAGTCGAGCTCCTTGGGGGAAGCCCAACCGAGGCGGTCCACGCCGTGG
>CAZCVG010000394.1:0-1702 GCA_964501735.1 uncultured Gemmatimonadaceae bacterium
GCTCGAGGTTCTTCTGGTAGAAGCGCTTCTGCATCAGCAGGTCGCGCTTCTCCAGGGCCTTGTTGACCCGGACCCGCACCTCGTCGATCATGGCCGGCTTGGCGATGTAATCGAGGGCGCCCTTGTCGAGGCAGGCCACCGCGGTGGTCACGTCCGACACCCCGCTCAGCATGATCACCGCGGTGTCGGGGAAGCGCTTGAGCACCTCCTCCAGGAACCCCAGGCCATTGAGCCCGGGCATGTTGATGTCGCTGATGATGAGCGGCACCTCGCCCTGCGACTCCAGCAGGGCCAGCGCCTCCCCGCCATCGCCCGCCTCCAGCGCCGAGAGCCCCATGAGCTCGGTCACCCGCGCGATGGTGCGGCGCACCGTGGCATCGTCGTCCACCACGAGGCAACGCGGCGCCAGCGCGCGCGGCTCCAGCCGCTGGGCGATTTCGTTGAGCAGCATCAGCCGTGCCCCGTCCCGCCGGCGTCGGCTTGCTGCTGCCCCAGCCCGCTGGTTACGTTCCCGCCTCCCCCAGCCCCCCACGCATGACCCAGCTCCGGCAGGAAGACTCCGCCCACGGCTTCGCCACCCGGGCGGTGCACGCGGGCCAGGCCCCCGACCCGCTCTCCGGCGCGGTCATGACCCCCATCTACCAGACCTCCACCTACGTCCAGGAGGGGCTGGGCCGGCACAAGGGGTACGAGTACGCCCGCACCCAGAATCCCACCCGGGAGGCGCTGGAACGCTGTATCGCCAGCCTCGAGGGCGGCCGCCACGGCTTCGCCTTCGGCTCCGGGCTGGCGGCGCTCGACACCCTGCTCAAGCTGCTCAGGCAGGGGGACCATGTGGTGGCCGGCGAGAACCTCTACGGCGGGTCGCACCGGCTCATGGAGCGGGTCTACCAGCCGCTGGGGCTCAGCTTCTCGTTCGTGGACATGCGGGACCCGGAGAACGTGGCCCGGGCCATCACCCCGGCCACCCGGCTGGTCTACGGCGAGACCCCCACCAACCCGATGATGTTCCTCGCCGACCTCGCGGCCATCGGCGACATCACCCAGGCCCGGGGCATCCCGTTCGCCGTCGACAACACCTTCGCCACCCCGTACTTCCAGCGGCCGCTGGAGCTGGGCGCGGACATCATTCTCCACTCCACCACCAAGTACCTCAACGGCCACAGCGACATCGTGGGCGGGATGCTGGTCACCACTCGCGACGACCTGGCCGAGAAGATCGGCTTCCTCCAGAACGCGGCCGGCGGCGTGCCCGGCCCGATGGACTGCTGGCTCTGCCTCCGGGGCATCAAGACCCTGCCCCTGCGGATGCGCCAGCACGATGCCAGCGGCCGCGCCGTCGCCGAGTGGCTCACCCGCCACCCGCGGGTCCGGAAGGTCTACTACCCCGGCCTCCCCGAGCATCCCCAGCACGACCTGGCACGGCGCCAGATGAGCGGGTTCGGGGGCATGATATCGGTGGAGCTGGGAGATCCCGCCGTGGCCCGGCAAGTGGTGGAACGCACCCGGGTCTTTGCCCTCGCCGAGTCGCTGGGCGGGGTGGAAAGCCTGATCGGGCACCCCGCCAGCATGACGCACGCGGCGGTGCCGCTGGCCCTCCGCCAGGCGATGGGCCTCACCGACAGCCTCATCCGGCTGTCGTGCGGGGTGGAGGAAACGGCTGACCTGATGGCAGACCTGGAGCAGGCGCTGGGCTGACCAC
>CAZCVG010000395.1:0-1700 GCA_964501735.1 uncultured Gemmatimonadaceae bacterium
CGCTTCACCGTGGCCACCACCGGCTGCAGCTCGGCGTCGGCGTCCTTCCACTGCTCCACGAACGCGGCGTAGTGGGTGATGGCCTTCTTGCGCTCGTTCCGGCTGTCGTACAGCTCGCCCAGCCGCTTCTCGGTCTGCGCCAGGGCACTCCAGTCCTGCCGCCTGGGCGCGGGCACCGAGAGGTAGCGCTCGTAGTAGGTGATGGTCGAGTCGGCCTGTCCGGCCAGGTCGAACGCCCGGGCCAGGTTGAAGTAGGTGCAGGCTTCGCACTCGGTGGGTGCCCCATCCTCCTCAACGCTGGCAGCCCGGAAATACCGCAGCGCCTCCGCGGGATTCCGGTCCGCCAGCGCAATCTCCCCCTTCAGCAGGTTGACCGGCTGCTCGTTGCTCGGCGCCTGGGCGGCCGGGTCCTCGGCCTGGTAGCGAGCCAGCAGCTGGCGGGCACGGTCGGGCCTGGCGGCGCGGGCGTACAGCGTGGCCACCCAGACGTGGGGACGGTCCGTCGGGCTGGTGCCGGCCCACTCCCGACTCGCCACGACCGCGTCAAGTCGCTGCGTTCCCGGCCCCGGCCGCCCCCGGAAGAGAATATCCGCTGTCGCTTCCGCCAGGCCGTCGAACCTGGTCCCTCCCCGCTCCGCGAGCAGGGCACTGATCTGGGCGTTGACCGCGATGGACCGGGACAGCCGTCCCGCGACGGCCGCTCCGCCCGCCTCCCGCTGCAGGCCCGCCAGGCGCACCGGGATCGCCGGGGACCGGCTCATCTCCGCCGCGATCACCGCGGCGGAATCCCGCCGCCCGCGGGCCACCTGCACCGCGTGCTGGCCCCCCAGGACCGCGAAAGTCGTGGCGGCCTCCGGCACCGCCCGGACGATCGAATCGAGGATCGCCTGCGCGTCGTCGGGGCGGCCCAGCGAGATGAAGATGCCCGCCACCCGCGCCGCGTTGGACGGAACCGGCTGGAGCGCGAGCTGCCGGCGCACGTAGCGCATGGCGCTGTCGTACTCGTGGCGCGAGCTGTACAGCATCATCTGCTGGTTGGTGGCCGTGGTGTTGGAACTGTCCGCCGCATAGGCCGCCTGGTAGGCCGCGAGCGCCTTGCCCCGGTGGGCGGCGGTGCGGCTCCCCTCGTAGTAGGCGCCCCGCACCAGGTACTTCTCCACGTCGGGCAGGCGGTCGGAATACCGCGCGGCCCGCTCCAGGGCGGAGTCCTGCGCCGCGGGGGAGCTCTGCGAGTTGGCGAGGGCCACATACAGCTTCCGCCACCCCAGCGCGAAGGTGGAATCGAGCGCCACCGTCTCCCGCGCCAGCCGCACCGCCCGGTCGAAGTCCTGGTCCACGTCGTTGGCCTGCACCGTCTCGCTGTACTTGCGGAGGGCGTCGAGGGAGCTGGTCGTGGCCTGCGCCAGCGGGATGCTGCGCTGCACCCGCCGGAGCGATTCCCCGACCTTGCCCCGGAGCTTTCGCGACAGGTCGTCCACCACCTCCAGCAGGTCCTTCGCCCCGTCGGCGGTGCCCTGGTACGACGCCAGCGAGACCTGGTCGGCGGTGCTGGTGAGATCGAGGCTCACCGCGTACCCGGTGCCCACCCGCGCCAGCCGGCCCCCCAGCACCGCCGCCGCCCCCGCCCGGGTGGCCACCTCGCGCGCCACGGTCTGGTCGAGCCGGGTGTCCCGGCCGCGCTTCATCTGCTGCAGCACGTC
>CAZCVG010000396.1:0-1694 GCA_964501735.1 uncultured Gemmatimonadaceae bacterium
ACCCCCTCCGACAACAGCCGCTGGTAGTGCGCCACCAGCAGGATCCCGTTCCGGGTGGCAATCCCGAACAGGGTCACGAACCCCACCAGGGACGCGACACTCACGATCCGGCTGGTGACCAGCACCGCCAGCACTCCGCCGATCAGGGCCAGCGGCAGGTTGACCATGATCAGGCTCGCCGAGCGGGCGGAGCGGAATTCACTGAACAGGATCAGGAAGATGGCCGTGATGGCGATCAGCGACAGGGCGCCGATGGTGCGGGTGGCCTCCTCCTGGCTTTCGAACTGCCCGCCGTAGGACAGGTGATAGCCGGGGGGCAGCACCACCCTGGCCGCGACCTGCCGCTCGATCTCCGCCACCGTGCTGCCCAGGTCCCGGCCACTGACGTTGGCCTGCACCACGATCTTCCGCTGGACGTTCTCCCGGGACACCGTGTTCGGCCCGCGATCCACCGTGATCTCCGCGAGCTGGGACAGCGGAACCCGCACGCCGACCGGGGTATCCAGCATCACCCCGGCAATGGCCTCCGCGCTCGAGCGGAGCGCGGCGGGGAGGCGCACGACCAGGTCGTAGCTCCGGCCCTCCTCCAGCACCGAGGAGGCCACCTCGCCGTTGAAGGCGACATCGATCCACTCGGCCAGCTGGCCCACCGTCATGCCGTACTGCGCCAGGATCAGCCGGTTGCCGCGGACGTGGAGCTGGGGAACGTCGATCTGTTCCTCGAGCTGGAGGTCCACGACGCCCGGCACGCCCGTCATCGCGTCGCGCACCCGGGCGCCGATCTGGCGGAGCTGGTAGAGATCGGGGCCGAAGATCTTGACGGCGATGTTGGCCCGGGTCCCCGAGAGCATGTGATCGATGCGGTGGCCGATCGGCTGGCCGATGGTCACGTTGGTCCCCGGAATCGCCGAGAACTGCGCCCGCAGGTCCGCCAGCTCCGCCTCCTTGTCGATCCCGTCCTTCAGGGTGACATCGATCTCGCCGGCGTTGACGCCCTGCGCATGTTCGTCGAGTTCCGCCCGGCCCTGACGCCGGTCGGTGTTCAGCACCGCCGGACTGGCCAGCAGGATCTCCTCCACCCGCTGGCCGATGGCGTTCGACTCCGCCAGCGATGTCCCCGGCACGGTCACCACCGACACGGTGAGCGCGCCTTCGTTGAACTCCGGCAGGAAGGCGCTGCCCAGAAACGGGATCACGGCCAGGGTGAGCCCGAGGGCCACGGCCGCGCCTGCGAGCACCGGCTTCGGCCGCTCCAGCACCAGCTCCAGGGTCGGGCTGTAGCGGGCCTTGAGCCAGGTGACCAGGGCACTCTCCCGTTCCTCCCGGACGGCGCGCGAGTCGGGGAGCAGGTAGAGGCAGAGCACCGGCGTCACCGTGACCGCCACCACCAGCGAGGCCAGGATCGAGACCACGTAGGCTAAGCCGAGTGGCTGCAGGAGGCGCCCTTCCACGCCCCCCAGGAAGAACAGCGGCAGGAACGCGACGATGATGATCAGGGTGGCGTTCACGATGGATGCCCGGATCTCCCGGGAAGCCTCGTAGACCACGGCGGCAGCCGGCTGCTGCTCCGCCGGCGGCCGGTGGTGGTTCTCCTTGAGGCGGCGGAAGACGTTCTCGACATCGATGATCGCGTCGTCCACCAGGGCGCCGATGGCGATGGCCATGCCGCCCAGCGTCATGGTGTTGATGGTGAC
>CAZCVG010000397.1:0-1690 GCA_964501735.1 uncultured Gemmatimonadaceae bacterium
CGGCTTCCTGGTGGGCGGATGGCTCATTACCCTCGAACTCCGCCGCCGTGGCCTGTACGAGGAGTACGCCGCCGATATTACGGTGGCCGCGGTCATCGGGGGCATCGTCGGGGCCAAGCTGTGGTTCTGGGTAATGAACGGCGGCAGCCTCTTTTCCCGCGGCGGGCTGGTGTGGTACGGCGGGTTCGTCGGCGGTTTCCTGGCGGTGATGATCAACGGCTGGCGCCTCAAGGTGCCGATCCGCTGGACCTTTCACCTGTGCGCCCCCGCCCTGGCGGCCGCCTACGCGCTGGGCCGGATCGGGTGCTTCATCGTCAACGATGATTATGGCCATCCCACCAACCTGCCATGGGGCGTGAAGTTCCCGCAGGGCCTGCCGCCCTCGACGGCCGAGCAGATGACCCATCAGTTCGGCATCGCGGTCCCGCCGGGCACCGATCCGGCCACCGTGCTGGCCGTGCATCCCACCCAGCTGTATGAGGCGGCGATCATGCTCGCGGTCTTCGCGCTCCTGTGGCGGCTGCGGCTCCAGGCACGCGCCATCGGCTGGATCTTCGGGATCTATCTGCTCTGTGCCGGGGCCGAACGGTTCTTCATCGAGGTCCTGCGCGCCAAGGACGACCGGTTCTTCGGTCCCCTCACCGTGGCGCAGGTGGTAAGCGTCGCGCTGATCGCTGGCGGCGCGGTCCTCCTCAGCCGGCTCCGCACCGAGGACAACCTGAGCCCCGGTCCATACCTGACCAGGACTCAGGCAGCCTGACCAAACCGGCAACTTATTCCGGCAATTTGTGCCGGACCGGCAAAAACATCCTAGTGCCTATCTGAGTCTGAAAATACAAAGCATTGCAGAGCAACAAGTTAGAGAAATGTGATCTGTGGCACATCGCCTGCTTAATGCTTCCGGCAACGGCGCACGAACGCGCCAACCGGAAGTGGCGGGCCGAAGAAGAGTGAAGCGGACATTCTGTTCGTCTTCGTCTAAACTCAGGGGGCGGTCTGCCACCCCACTACGACAGAACGCCGGCTCGTGAGAGCCGGCGTTCTGTCGTTGTCCCCCGGTGTGCTGGCTACGGTCAGGCGCCGGAGCGCCTCGAGGAGCCCTGGGTCAGGAGGCCCTTGAGCCGTTCGACTTCGGCACGCAGCTGCGCCAGATCGGCATCCATGCGGTCCAGCGAGCGGAGGATGTCCTGCTCCAGCCGCATCGGGCGTTCCGCCGGAACGGGCGCCTCAGGGGACACCGGCGGCACCTCGTCCGGCACCATGACTCGGGTCACCCGGAGTCGCCGGGGCTCGATGACGAACGTCCACAGCAGCCCCGCGACCAGCAGCAGCAGCAGGACGCCCTGCAGCGCCAGGGACTCAACGGTAGGGTAGATCCCCAGGGCGGGCAGGCGCGGAGCCCAGGGAAGAATGCTCGTCCCGATGATCCCGCCTTCCTGCAGCTCGGCAATCCCCTTGCCGGCGAACACGAAGGCCATGTAGTACAGGAAGGCGCTGGTGAACCCGAAGAACGGCTTGAGCGGAATCCGCACGCCCCAGCGGTTGATGGCAAAGTACACAACCGCCAGCACCACGCCGCCCACCAGCATGCCCACCAGCACCGGGACGGCCGAGCCGGCGCTGGCGAGGAACAGGGCCTTGTAGAAGAGCACCGTCTCGAACCCCTCCCGGTACACCGCCAGGAACGCCA
>CAZCVG010000398.1:0-1688 GCA_964501735.1 uncultured Gemmatimonadaceae bacterium
GACCACGGCCGCTTCGAGTACCAGGTGCTGGCGCTCCGGTTCCTGGGCCGCTTTGCCGAGGGGCTGGAGGACTTCGCCTCCCTTCACACCGCCCCGCCCATGGGCAAGCTCTCGATGGTCTGGCCCGCGGCGCTCCGGCGCCAGCTCCGGCAGCTGGCCCCCGACGTGATCCACACCCACAGCGGCGTCTGGTACAAGGTGGCGCGCGCCGTGGGCCGCTCGGCGGGGACCATGCCGATCATCCACACCGACCACGGCCGCAAGCGGCCCGATCCGTGGCAGGACCGGCTGGTGGACCGGATCGCCTCCCGGAACACGGCGGTCGTCGTGGCCGTCTCCGACGTGCTCGCGGCACAGCTCCGGCAGACGGTGGTGGCCTACCCGGAACGGGTCCGCACGATCCTCAACGGCGTGGATACCGAGGAGTATGCCCCCCGGCCGGACGACGGCGCACTCCGGACCGAGCTTGGCATCCCCGCCGGCGTCCCGGTCATCGGGAGCATCGGCAGGCTGGAGCACATCAAGGGCTACGACCTGATGGTCGAAGCCCATGCGCTCCTCTGCCGGGACTGGACCGGGCCGAGGCCGCCGGTGCTGGTCATCGCCGGCGACGGCAGTGAGCAGGAGCGGCTGGCGGCGCGGGTGGAGGAACTGGGCCTGGCGGGCCGGGTGTTCCTCCTGGGCTGGCGCAAGGACCTCGCCCGCCTGTACCGGGGGTTCAGCGTCTTCGCCATGACGTCGCGCAGCGAGGGGACTTCGGTGAGCCTGCTGGAGGCGATGAGTTCGGGGCTCTGCCCGGTGGTGACACCGGTGGGCGGGAACGCGGCGGTGCTCGGTCCGTCACTGCAGCACCGGCTGGTGGCGAGTCTCCAGCCGGCGGACATCGCGGCGGGATGGCGGGAGGCATTGGGAGATGAAGGCGCCCGCACCCGGGATGCGGGACGGGCGCGGGCGCGGGTGGTGGAACGCTTCAGCCTGCTCGCGATGACCCGGGCGTACGAGGAGCTCTACAGCTCCGTCCGCATCGTGTCGCCCAGCCCGCGCCGCTCCGCCGAGAACCCGCCCAGCATGTAGGCGTCGCCGTCGGCGACCGCCCGGATCAGCTCCGCCTTCCGTTCCGGGGTCAGGAACCGCTCGTCGTACTTGAGGTAGTCGAAGCCGGGCCGCTCCCGCATGCGGGCGCGGTGCTTCTCCAGGTACTCCTCCAGCGTGCAGATCACCTTCGCGGGGCTGCCGGCGCAGACCGTGTCCGGCGGCAGCGAGCGGGACACCACCGAGCCGGCTCCGACCACGGTCCGCGGGCCGATCTCGACCCCGGCCAGGATGATGCTGCGCGCCCCGATGTGGCAGGACTCGTGGATGACGACCCGGCCGATCCGCGCCGCGTCGAGGTACTCGTCCATCTGTGCGTCATGGGCCAGGATGACACACTCGGGCCCGAAGCCGCAGTGGTCCCCGATGCTGATCAGGAAGCAGTGGCTGGTGTCGATGGTCGTTGACGCCGGAAGCAGCACCCCTTTCCCGATCTTCATGCCGCGGGCGCGCAGGTTCTGCCACCGCCGCCGGAGCCGAGCCTCCTCGATCCGTCCCTTGAGGCGGGACAGCACTCCCCAGATCGCGCCGATCATGTCAGGACTCTCCCCGGCCGAGCAGCGACTTGAGTCGCTCGATCCCGGCCGTGCACTGGA
>CAZCVG010000399.1:0-1682 GCA_964501735.1 uncultured Gemmatimonadaceae bacterium
CTTGCCCAGGCACATGATGTCGGGCGTGACGTCCCAGTGGTCCACGCCCCAGAGCCTGCCGGTGCGGCCCATGCCGGTCTGGATCTCGTCGGCAATGAAGAGCGTGCCGTGCCGGGTGCAGATCTCGCGGACCCTGGGGAGATAGTCGTCCGGCGGCACCACCCCGCCCGCCTCCCCCTGCACCGGCTCCACCACCACCGCCGCCGGCAGCTGGCCCACGGCCTCGAGGATGCACATCTCCCGGTCCAGCGCGTCGGCGTCCCCGTAGGGCACGAATCGCACATCCTGGAGCCCGCGCTCGAACGGCTCGCGGAAGCTGGCCTTCCCCATCAGCGAGAGCGACCCCATGGACTTGCCGTGGAAGCCGCCCAGCGTGGAGATGAACACGTTCCGCCGGGTGTACAGGCGGGCCAGCTTGATAGCCCCCTCGATGGCGTCGGTGCCGTTGTTGATGAAGAAGCAGCAGCCCAGCTCACCGGGCGTGACCGCGGACAGCAGGCTGGCCAGCCCGGCGCGCCAGGGTTCCAGCAGTTCCTGGCTGTTGAGCGCCATCCGGCCCATCTGGTCCTGCACCGCCTTGAGAATCCGGGGATGGTTGATCCCGGCGGAGAAGATCCCGTATCCGCCCAGCGCGTCGATGTACTCCCGCCCCAGCAGGTCCTTGAGCATGGCCCCCTGGCCGGACCACTCCAGCGCGGC
Organism: uncultured Gemmatimonadaceae bacterium; assembly: GCA_964501735.1. Lineage (GTDB taxonomy): Bacteria > Gemmatimonadota > Gemmatimonadetes > Gemmatimonadales > GWC2-71-9 > JADJOM01. Next base: position 700 of record CAZCVG010000399.1, read on the forward strand.
GAACTGGCCCGCCTGGGTCACCGACTTCCGGTAGGTGAGGAAGCCGCGGTTGACGTGCTTCTCGTAGGCCTCGACCGTCTCGGCGATGAAGGCCTCCTTCTCCGGGAGAGACATCTCCCGGCCGCCGATGAGGTCGAGATAGCGCTGGCCCTGCTGGATGGCCTGCTGGTTCGACAGACGCAATTAAGCGGCGCTCCTTCCAGCCTTCGTGAGGGTGGATCTTCGGGTCGTTCGGGTGGCCCGGAGACGGGATCCCGGCAGGCAATGTACGGCGAGTTCCGCCCGCGGGCGAGCCACGCCGGCTACAACAGCCAGTCCTTGAAAGCGTAGTACGTACCCGCCAGCGGCAGGAACCATGGCCGTCCCTCATACAGCGGGATGGCCCGGAACGGCACCTGGGTTATCGCCGGCCAGGGCGCTTGACCCGCCATCGCCAGCGCCACCTGGTGGCCGAGCCACGTGGCCATCGCCACGCCGTGCCCACCGTACCCCAGGGCATAAGACACCGGCCCGCGGTGCCCCGCGTGCGGCAGCTGGTCCAGGGTGAAGCCGAGGGTGCCGCCCCAGGCGAACTCGACCGGAACGCCGGCCAGGTCGGGGAAGACCTCGGCGATGCCCGCCTCGAGCATCGCGCGGCTCCGCTCCAGAGCGGTGGGCAGGAACGCCGCCCGGCCACCGAAGACCAGCCTCCCGTCGGGGGACAGCCGGAAGTAGTGGAGCAGGTTGCGGGTGTCCGACATCATGCGGTTGCCGGGGATGAGCCGCCGCTGCACTTCCGGCGCCAGCGGCTCGGTCGCAATGATGAAGCTGCCGACCGGCACCACCCGCCGGGCCAGCCAGGGCAGCAGCCGCCCGGTGTAGCCGTTGGTGGCGATGAGCACCTGGCCGGCCAGCATCCTGCCGCCCCGGTGGGCAATGCTGAGGCCCGCGCCCTCGACCCTGATGCCGGTGACCTCGACTCCTTCATGCACCGCCGCCCCGGC
>CAZCVG010000400.1:0-1678 GCA_964501735.1 uncultured Gemmatimonadaceae bacterium
CCGGGACGGAGCGGTTTGGTCCCGGGTATCGGGAAAAGTTCGGGCCTCGGCGGGCGCCGCCGGCGCGTGAAAAGTCACAACCGCACGGCGGCCGCGGGCGGCCGGCCGGCCGCCCGGTTCCCCTGCAGGGCCGCCGGCTCGCTACCCGCCGATGGTATCCAGGTGCCAGGCGGTGTGAATCCACCGGCCATTCCGCCTGACGAAGACCTCCGTCCCCCGGCCGGTGGTCTCGCTGGTGCGGCCCGCCTCGTCCCGCAGCACCACCCGGAAGGTGGAGTAGACAATCACGACGTCCCCATAGGCCTGGAACACGGTGCGGGGAAACTCCAGCGTCGTCAGGGTCTGCCCGCTGGTGGCGAACGCTGCCATCTGCGCCAGGGTCTGGGCCCGGTCGGTCCACGGGCCGCCGCCCCAGTTGAGGGCCAGCAGTTCCTCCGGCACCACCCGCATGAAACCGGCCTGGTCGTTGGCGAACCAGGTCCGCCAGGCCGCCTCACGGAGCGTGAGGATCTGCTCCCGGGTGGCGGCGTCGGGCTGGGGGCCGTAGTCCTGCGCCGCGAGCGGACTCCCGGCAGCGAGGAGCAGGGCGAGGGCAATGGAGGAGGTGCGCATGGGGATGCCTTGGGTGAAAGGGGACGGTGAACCGGCGAATCCTGGATCGGCGAAAATTACGCATGCAGCCCGGGAAGGTGGCGCGCGGGCTATTCCGCATCTTCAGTGGGCCTGCGGAGGATCCGCACCCACGCCACCAGCACCACCCCTGCCGCTACGCCGCCTGCCGCCAGCGCCGGCAGCACCGCCGCGACCGGCACCTGCCCGCGGACCGCGCCCAGCACGACCAGTCCTGCCGCGGTGCCGAGCAGGTAGCCCGCCAGTTCGAGCCGGCTTACGGGAACACTTTCCGGCAGCGGCCCGGCCGGCGCCGCCGGCCAGACCAGCACCGCCTTGAGCCGGTGATAGTCCCAGCAGAGCAGGAACAGCGCGGCCAGCAGCATCCCGCCGGTGATGAACGGCGTCCCGGTGAACCGGAGCGCCACCGTGATCACGAAGATGTTGAGGATCACCGGGAAGAACAGCACCGCGCCCAGGGTAGCGGTACGGGGGAGGAGCAGCAGCGCCCCGGTGAGGAGCTGGGCGGCGCCGATGAACCGCCAGTAGCCGCCGGTCCGGTACATGGCATCGAAAAAGTGGCCGATGGGCGTGTCGGTGGACATGGTGGTGAAGGGGAGTCCCTGCACCTTGACCAGCGCCGTGGGCACGAAGGCCAGGGCCAGCAGGATCCGGCTCAGGATGGCCAGGCGCTGCAGCGCAAACTGACCGCGGGCCCGCCGGTGCAGCCGGTCGAGGAATGCTTCCATCGTTCGGGCTCCTGGGAGTGTCCGCCGCTGCCGGCGAAGGCCGCGGCCGGGACAGGATAGGACGGGAATGCAGGGCGGGGGTTTCGGGTCCCGCCCGGTGTGTGTCGCCACCCAGGTACTCCACGAATACGCCGGTCCGCTCGAGCCGGTCGGCGGGTACTACCCCTGGCCGATCCGGTGCCCGGCCCCGGCCAGCGCCGCGGCCGAGCGCTCCAGGTCCGCGCTCTTCACCAGCACATAGTCGGTGTCGAATGTGGAGATCGCGAAGATGCTCACCCCGGCCTCGGCCAGCGGCCCGGCGATGCCGGCCAGGATGCCCA
>CAZCVG010000401.1:0-1667 GCA_964501735.1 uncultured Gemmatimonadaceae bacterium
CCCAGGACCCGCGAGTGGTTGTAGGCGATCCGGGCCCGGAGCACCGTCGGGTCGGGCCACTTGGGGTCGAGCGGCTCGGCCAGCGCCAGCAGCGAGTCGGCCCGCCGGTAGGTGGCCCGCATCGCCGCGGTGTCCTGCTTCGCCTCCGCCTCGCCCCGCCGCCGCAGCTGCTCGGCCTGCTGCAGCAGCGACCACGCCTGCACGATGGTGGTGCCCTCGCGCTGCTGGCGCAGCTGGATCTCGGTGCCCAGCCGGCGGCGGATACGCCGGGCGGCCTCGCCGGCCAGCGAATCGCGCAGCCGGAGCGGGTCGTCGGCCCGGGCCGAGATGGTCACCCGGTCGAAGTCGGTCCCGGTGCCGTCCAGCAGCCGGAGCCCCACCGAGACCTCGTTGCCCCGCGGCTCCACGCTGCCCACGATCAGCGTCCCCGCCTGGAGCGCCCGGGCGATGCTGTCCCGGGGCACCGACGTCCCGTGGTACTGCTCCACGCCGCCCCGGGAGACCACCGAGATCCCCCGGACCGAGCTGAGCGAGGCGATCAGCGCGTCGGTCAGGCCCTCGGCGAGGTAGCCGAGCGAGCTGTCCCGGCTCAAGTCCTCGAAGGTGAGCACCGCGATGCTGGCGGGATCGAGCCCGCCGGTCACCGCAGGGCCCGCCGGCCGGCCGCGGAACAGGGCGAACCCGCCGGCCCCCAGCGCCGCCACCAGCGCCACGGCTCCGCCCGCGATCCACCAGCGGCGCCGGCCCTGCGGCGCCAGCATCGCGGCCCGGTGGGCGGCGGTGTGCTGGGCGGTGCGGGCCGCGGTGCGCCGCTGGGCGGCGCGGGTGGCGGTATACGCCATCCCGGTCACCTGCAGCCCCGCCTGCAGCATCTCGATCATCTGCTGCGCCGTCTGGGGGCGGTCGGCGGAGACCTTGGCCAGCGAGGCCATGATGGCGTCTTCGACCTCGTCCGGGACCGTGTCGCGAACCACCTGGATGCTGGGCACCTGCTCCATGGCGTGGCGGGCCATGATGGCGCGGGCGTTGGGGCCGGTGAAGGGCGGGGTGCCGGCCAGCATCTCGTACAGCACGCAGCCCAGGCTGTAGAGGTCGCTGGTGGGGCCGGCCTTCTCTCCCACCGCCTGCTCCGGGCTCATGTAGAGCGGGGTGCCCACGGCGGTGCCGGTCTGGGTGAGCTTCTGCTCGCTGCCGGCCTCGGAGACCGCCCGGGCGATGCCGAAGTCGGCCACCAGGGCGTGGCCGCCGGAGAGCATGATGTTCTCGGGCTTGATGTCGCGGTGGACGATGCCCATCGAGTGGGCGTAGGCCAGGGCGTCGAGCACCTCGAGCGCGGTGCGGATGGCGGCGTCCACCGGCAGCAGGCTCTCCCGGGTGAGCCGGTCCCTGAGCGACTCGCCGTAGATGAACGGCATCACGTAGTACAGCAGCCCGTCCGCCGCGCCCGAGTCGAACAGGCCGAGGATGTTGGGATGCTGCAGCTTGGCGGCGATCTGGATCTCGCGGGCGAAGCGCTCGGGGCCGATGGTCTCGCCCAGCTCCGGGTGCAGCACCTTGATGGCCACCTCGCGGTCGTGCTTGACGTCGGTGGCGAGGTAGACCGTCGCCATGCCCCCGCGGCCCAGCTCGCGCTGGATGGCGTAGCGGTCCTGGAGCGATTCCTGGAG
>CAZCVG010000402.1:0-1612 GCA_964501735.1 uncultured Gemmatimonadaceae bacterium
TTCCGCGGTGGCGGGGCGCGGCCGGTACCGGGCGGCAACTGCAGCACCTCGTGCCGGATGGCGTCCTTGCCGGACCGCTTGGCGTCGTACATCAGGGTGTCGGCCCGGTGCAGCAGCCCATCGAACGTCGGCGGCGGGTCTGCGCAGGTGAGCACCCCGAGACTCACCGTCACCGGCCAGTCCCGCGCCCGCATGACGTCCCGCCAGACCTGCTGCAGCCGTTCCGCCACGTCCAGCCCGGCCGTGGCACCGGTCTCGGGGAGCAGGATCGCAAATTCGTCCCCGCCCAGCCGGGCCACGACATCCAGGGCTCGCAGCTCCCGCCGTGCCGTGCTCACCACTTCGCGCAGCAACGCATCGCCAGTGGAGTGGCCCCAGCGGTCGTTGACGGCCTTGAAGTTGTCCAGGTCGGCGTAGACCAGCGTGAACGGCCGCTGGTGGCGGCTGCAGCGGTCCATTTCCCGTTCCGTGAGGTCGCAGAACGACCGCTTGTTCTCGGCGCCGGTGAGGTAATCGGTCCGGGCCAGGTGCCGCTCGTGCTCATGGGCCGCGCGGAGCGAGGTGAGGAGGATGGTCACCACGGAGAAGACAGCAACCCGGGTGAAGGTGTTCCAGACATGAATCCACACACTGCTGTGGACCTCGCCAGCCGCAACATTCGCGGCCACCCACACCGTGGCGGAGACCAGCGAGAAGCCCAGGCCCCAGCCCTGGCCGAGGTGCCAGGCGATGAACGAGATCGGGAAGAGGTAGAAGACGGCGAAGAACGCCTCGTACCCGGTGACGTAGTCCACGATTCCCAGCGCGATGACCGTGGCCAGGGCGAGGCACACCTGGAGCGGCGGGGACAGCCGGCCAGCACTGAGAATGGCCGCGAGGATCACCCTCATGGTCGCTCCTGGGCATGCGGTGGCGGGCCGGGCGCTGGGATGCCTGCATTGTAGGCCCCCCGCCCATCCCCGCGCCAGCCGCGGGCCGGAGCTGGCAGTCCTGGCCCGCCTCAGAGACAGCGGTACAGGTCCACCGTCCGGCCCCTGAGGAGCGTGAACGGCCCGAGGGTATCGGGGATGTCGGGAATCACCATGGAGAAGGTCAGCGCCGGGCCGCGGATCTGCCCCGTGAACGTGGCCGGGCGCGGCTGGCCGGCGCCGGGAGGTGGGGACGGGCCGCCGCCGGCATAGTAGAGCCCGGTGGCGCTCCAGCGGCCATGGGCGCCGATGGTCCAGCCGCTGTCGATCTCGCTGGAGCCGCAGCCGAAGTCCACGCTGCCGCCCCCGGCCGTCAACTGGAGATTCGCTTCGGGGCCGCCCCACTTCCCGACCGGATCGGGCGCCGCGGGGTCCGAACAGGCGGCGAGGAGGGTGAGGGCGGCGGCGAGCCGCAAGGGGTAGCGCATTGGATCACCTCCGGAGAACTGGACTGGGTTCCCAGGTTGCTGACCAGACCGGGTGCCCGGGCGCGTCCCCGACTCCCCCGGGGGCGCTACCTCGACCGCGCCAGCCGGTCCAGCAACTCACCCAGGCGGCGCAGTTCCTCGCCGTAGCGGGCCCAGTCACCGGCGCGCTGCGCCTCCAGGGCCGCCTGGTACCGCGTCCGGGCTTCCTCCAGCAGC
>CAZCVG010000403.1:0-1603 GCA_964501735.1 uncultured Gemmatimonadaceae bacterium
CTGCAGGAGCTGCTCGGCTTCGAGTTCGCCAACGCGCCGGACCGGCCGGTGACCGGCTGGGACACCCTCCGGGTGGGTGGCGCCACCGTGGTGGCGATTCATCCCGGCACGGCGCACTCCCGGGGAGACCTGATGCTCTGGCTGCCGGCCTCCCGGGTGCTCTTCGCCGGCGACATCCTGCTGGAGGATGGCGTCACCATGGTGGTGGACGGGAACTCGGCCACGTTGCTCCGGACGCTGGACCTGATCGACTCCCTGGCGCCACGGGTCGTGGTGCCCGGGCACGGACGGCTGGACGGGGACCCGCGCTACCTGACCCGCATCACACGGGCGCACATCACTTCCCTGCGCGACTCCATGACGGCGGAGGTGAAGCGCGGCACCTCGCAGCGCCGCGCGGTGGGGGCCTATCCGGCCGCGGATGAACGGCGCCCCGTTACCCGCAACAGCCGCATCCGGCGGAACGCCGCCCGGGTATACCAGGAGATGGAGCGCGCGGCGTTCGGATTGGAGGAGGAATGACGAGGACGTACCGTCGGGTGGCGGGTGGCTGTTGCAGGCGGGGGCGCGGGTTCGCCCTCGCGGCGCTGCTCTTCGCCGCGCTCCCGGGGCCGCTTTCCGCCCAAGCCCGGCTGATCAGCACCGAAGAGCTGGCCGCGAGCCTCGATCAGGTGGTCGTGGTGGACGTGCGCCAGGCGTGGAGCAGCTACCTGCAGAATCACCTGCCGGGTGCCGCCTGGCTCAACGTGGAGACGTTTCGGGCCCAGCAGGGAGAACTCCCGTTCCAGCTGTTGTCCGAGCACGCCTACCTGGAACTGTTTGGGCGGATCGGGATTGACCGGAACCGGCCCGTCGTGGTCTACAGCGCCGGGGACCAGCTCGACATCGACGCGACCTATGCGGCGTGGATCCTGGCGTCCATGGGACATCCGGACGTTCGTTTGCTGGATGGTGGCTACCAGAAGTGGGAGATCGAAGGCCGCGCGGTGACCCAGCGCTATCCACGGCGCAAGGGGAATGCCGCCGGCTGGCTTCCCATGGATCGGAGGTTCGCCACCGCCACACTGCTCGAGGTTCGTGCCGCTCTCGGCAGCAGCTTCACCCTGCTGGTGGACGCCCGGCCCCCCGAACAGTACAGCGGCGCCGCCGGAGCCCAGCTTCGGCGGGGCCACATCCCCGGGGCCATCAGCCATCCCTGGAAGAGCGACCTCGAGCAGCGCGACTTCGCGCTGGTCTGGAAGCCGGTGGAGATCCTGCGGCAGGAATATGGCATGCAGGGGATTACCCCCGACAAGGACATTATCGTCTACTGCAACAGCGGCACCGAGGCCAGCCACGTGTTCTTCGCCCTCAAGTACCTGCTCGGCTATCCCAGGGTCCGGATCTACGCCGGCTCCTGGACGCAGTGGGCGGAGCTGGAGGAGCTGCCCGTCCAGCGGTGAAACGGCGGGCCGCCCTTGACCGGCGCCGTTTCGGGCGCGAACATCTCCGCCTGCTGCCCCATCCACCTTCCATCCCGAGGGTCCTGTGGCGATCGATCTCACCATTAACGGCAAGTCCGCGCGCGTGGATGTCGCACCCGACACTCCGCTGCTCTGGGTGC
>CAZCVG010000404.1:0-1600 GCA_964501735.1 uncultured Gemmatimonadaceae bacterium
ACCGCGATATGGGTCGGGTTGGTCACCACCACGTCGGCGGTGGCCACCTTGCCCAGCATCCGCTTCCGGGCCATCTGGCGCTGCAGCTGCCGCACCCGGCCCTTCACCTGCGGGTCGCCCTCGGTCTCCCGGTGCTCGCGGGTGACCTCGTGCTTGGTCATGCGCAGCTTCTTCTCGTGCTGCCAGACCTGGTAGCCGTAGTCGGCCGCGGCGATCAGCAGGAAGGCCAGCCCCACGAGGAGCGCCATCCGGATCGCCAGCGTCCGGGTGAGCCCGAGGATCATCGGGACCTCGGCCCCGCCGCTGGAGAGCACCTCCGGCCACGCCCGCTTCAGCACCAGCCAGGTGGCGAAGCCCAGCAGCGTCACCTTGAGCAGGGCCTTGATGAGGTTGGCCAGCGCGTCGAGGCTGAACAACCGGCCCAGCCCGGCCATGGGATCAATGTGGGAGAGCTTGGGGGTGAGTGGTTCCGCCGAGACGACGCCCCGGGCCTGCAGCCCGTTGACCAGCAGGGACACCGCCGCGATGCCCACCAGGAACGGGGCCAGCGCCATCAGGGTGGTGCGGCCCAGCTGCTGGAGGATGGTGACCGCCTGCAGGGCGCTCAGGGGCTGGGCGGTGAGCCAGGCGATGTCGGTCCGCATCACGTCCACCGTGTGGCGCGCCAGGCTGGCCCCGCCCAGGGCGGCAAGGGTTCCCGTGCCCGCCAGCAGCAGGGTGGCGCTGGAGAGCTCGTGGCTCCGGGGGATCCGGCCCTCCCGCTGGGCCTCCTCGCGCCGGCGCGGGGTCGCGGCTTCGGTGCGTTCCTGGCCGTCCTGTTCCGCCACCGGCTACCTCCCCGCCCCGGCGGCGGTGAACGCGCGGATGGTGGCCCGCACCTGTTCGGGCAGGCCGGCGATCTCGCCGGAGAGGAAGTGCGCCAGGAACGGCAGCGACGCCCCGAGGGTGATCAGCCCGATCGAGATCATCACCGGGAACGACAGCATCATCACGTTGAGCTGGGGCACCGCCTTGCCCAGGATCGCCAGGGCCAGGTTGGCGAGCAGCAGGGCCACGATGATCGGCGCGGCCACCCGCACGCCGGTGCTGAACACCGAGGCGGCCATCGTGGCCACCTCGAGCCCGCCCGGGACCCCCAGCGCCGCCCGGCCGGCCGGCACCGCGGCGAAACTCCCGGCCAGCGACTGGTACAGCACCAGGTGGCCGTTGAGCGACAGGTACAAGAGCAGGGCGAAGTACCCCTTGAGCTGGCCCACGCCGACCGTGGCCCCCTCGGGCACGGTCCCCAGCGCCTGGCCCAGCGACAGGCCCATCTGGAGGCTGGCCACTTCGCCGGCCACCGTCACCCCGTGGATGAACAGCGAGCCGGTGAGCCCGATGGCCAGGCCCAGCAGGGTCTCCGCCGCCAGCACGAAGGCCATCGCCACGGTGTCATCAGGGAGCGGCGCCAGCGGGGTGACCAGCGGGACCAGGACCAGGCTCAGCACCACCGCCACCGAGCCCCGCAGGGTCCGCGGCATGCCGGTGGTGGACCAGAGCGGCGCCGCCAGGAAGAACCCGGAGACCCGGGCGCTCACCACCACGAAGGCCGGCCAGTCCA
>CAZCVG010000405.1:0-1595 GCA_964501735.1 uncultured Gemmatimonadaceae bacterium
TGGCGAACTCGGTCAGCACCTTGGCGGCCGGCAGCGGGTCGGTGGACAGCACCAGCCCCGTCGGCCCCGTGAAGTGCTCCTCCAGCCCCTGCACCCGGTTGGCGAGCAGGGCCCGCTCCGCCAGGGTGTTCTTGACCACGACATACCTGGCGCCGGCCACCCGGAGGCGGCGGCGGAACTCGGTCATCCGCTTCACGTCCAGCCCGGCGAAGTCGGTGACGTAGATATTCGGCCAGGTGGCGATGGCGGTGGTCAGCGCCTCGACCTCGGCCTCCCGTTCAGCCCTGCTCATCGATACACCGCCGTGTCTAGCCGGACACCCGGGCCCATGGTGCTCGACACCGTGGCACCCCGGAGGTACTGACCCTTCGCCGCGGCCGGTTTCGCGCGGACGATGGTCTCCATGAACGCCTGCAGATTCTCGGCCAGCTGCTGCTCCGAGAAGTTGATCTTGCCGATGGGTGCGTGGACGTTGCCGGTCTTGTCCACCCGGAACTCGATCTTGCCGGCCTTGATCTCCCGCACCGCCCTGGCCACATCCAGGGTGACCGTGCCCGCCTTGGGATTGGGCATCAGGCCGCGGGGGCCGAGGATCCGGCCCAGCTGGCCCAGCTGGCCCATGACGTCCGGGGTGGCCACGATGACGTCGCACTCGAGCCAGCCGTCCTTGAGCTTCTGGACGAACTCGATGCCGGCGAAGTCGGCCCCCGCCGCCTCCGCTTCCTTGACCTTCTCCCCCTGGGTGATCACCAGCACCCGGACCGACTTGCCGGTGCCGTGCGGCAGGACCACGGTGCCGCGGACCACCTGGTCGGCGTGCCGGGGGTCCACCCCGAGCCGCACCGCCACGTCCACGGTCTCGTTGAACTTGGCGAAGGCCGCCTGCTTGACCAGCTTGACCGCGTCGGAGATGGGGTACTCCCGCGCCCGGTCCACCCGGGCGATGGCGGCGCCGAACTTCTTGCCGTGGGTGCGCATCAGTCGACCACCTCCACGCCCATGGACCGCGCCGTGCCCGCGATCATGCGCATGGCGCTGTCGAGGTCGGAGGCGTTGAGGTCCACCATCTTGATCTCGGCGATCTTCTTCACCTGGGCCCGCGTCACCCGGCCGACCTTGGTCCGGTTGGGCGAGGCGCTGCCCTTCTCCAGGCCGGCCTCCTTGAGCAGGAGGTTGGGCGCCGGCGGGGTCTTGGTGATGAAGCTGAACGTGCGGTCCTGGTAGACCGTCACGACCACGGGGATGACCATCCCCGACTGGCTCTGGGTCCGGGCGTTGAACTGCTTGCAGAACTCCATGATGTTCACGCCGTGCGGACCAAGGGCCGTCCCGACCGGCGGCGCAGGATTCGCCGCGCCGGCGGGGCACTGCAGCTTGATGACTGCGGTGACCTTCTTGGCCATACTGCTCCTTCATGTCGCCGGGGGTAGTCCCCCAGGGCTGCCGCAAAGCCGTGCGGTCGCGGTGCTGCAGGTGGCGGGCCCGGCCGCCGGGCGAACTCGCCCGCCGGCCCGTCCGCCGACCGTCCTAGTGCCCCCTCAACTGCAGGTAATCCAGCTCCACCGACGTCGGCCGGCCGAACAGGCTGACCGACA
>CAZCVG010000406.1:0-1582 GCA_964501735.1 uncultured Gemmatimonadaceae bacterium
GTCGGGGTCTCGAAGATGGTCACACCGCCCTGCGCTCCGACATACCACTTGAACGACTCGAACCCTGTCGTCTGGGCGGCGAGGGTCGGGAGCTGAATCAGGCAGGCGAGCCCGAGCACCGTGCCGGTGCGGCCGAGCATGCGCATCGCGATGCCTCCAGGATGTGGGCTTGGAGCCCCTATAGGCTTTGGCAGCTTTTGCTTGGGAAGTCGAGCTACCAAACTACTTGAAGTGCCGCAATCCAGCAAGCACCTTGTTTCCCGAACATTTCCCGAAAATGTGATGCGCCTCACACCAGGCCCAAGCGGCGCCCCACTTTCTTCATGGCCGCCAGCGCCTCGTCGAGGTCCGCCCGGCTGTGCGCCGCCGAAATCTGGCAGCGGATGCGGGCCTGGCCCTGCGGCACCACGGGGAAGCCGAATCCGGTCACGAAGAGCCCCTCATCCAGCAGCTGGCGGCTCATCTCGATGGCCTTGGCGGTCTCCCCGAGGATGACGGGAATGATGGGGGTCTCGCCCGGGAGCGGGGTGAAGCCAGCGCCGAGGAGCTGGTCGCGGAAATAGCTGGCGTTCTCGCGGAGTGTGGCCACCCGCTCGGGATGGCGCTCCAGGTACTCGACACTGGCCAAAGCACTGGCCGCGACGGTGGGGGGGAGGGCGTTGGAAAAAAGCTGGGGCCGGGCCCGCTGGGTGAGGTAATCGCAGACCGCCTCGTCGGCGGCCACGAAGCCGCCGGCGGCGCCGCCGAGGGCCTTGCCAAGGGTGGAGGTGATGATGTCCACCTCGCCGACCATGCCGAAGTGCTCGGCCGTGCCGCGGCCGGTCCGGCCCAGCACGCCGGTGGCGTGCGAGTCATCCACCACCAGCACGGCATCGTGGCGGCGGCACAGGGCCACCAGGTCGGGCAGGGGGGCAATGCTGCCTTCCATCGAAAACACGCCGTCGGTGATCACCATCCGGGTGCGGCGGTCCTTCGCGGCCCGGAGCTTCTCCTCGAGGTCCGAGAGGTCGGCGTGCTTGTACACGCCGGTCTGGCAGCGGGTGATGGCCTTGGCGAGCCGGATGCCATCAATAATCGAGGCGTGGTTGAGCTGGTCGCTGAGGACCAGGTCCTCCTCCCCCAGCACCGAGGCGGGCAGGGCCTCGTTGGCGTTCCAGCAGCTCACGAAACTCAGCGAGGCCGGGGTGCCCACCAGGCGGGCGCAGGCGGCCTCCAGCGCCCGGTGGACGGTGAAGGTGCCGCAGATGAACCGCACCGACGCGGTTCCCGCCCCGAAGCGGTCCAGGGCCGACTTGCCGGCCGCCACCACCTCAGGGACGTCGCACAGGCCGAGGTAGTTGTTGGAGGAGAGCACGATCACCTCGCCCCGGCCCTCCATCTTCACCCGGGGGCCCTGGGGGCTGTCGAGGTAGAGCAGATGCTTGTAGACGCCGTCCTGGCGGAACTGGGCCAGGTCGGACTGCAGCCGGGTGACGAGGGTCATGGGAAGCGCCGGGGAGGGGAGGGGACGGGGGGCAGCGGGCGGTCAGTCTCCGGCGATCCGGAGGATGACCTTTCCGGCCTGGCCCTCCTTGATGACCTG
>CAZCVG010000407.1:0-1577 GCA_964501735.1 uncultured Gemmatimonadaceae bacterium
GTCCGCCTGTCCGCCTGTCCGCCTGTCCGCCCCTATAGTCTTATCCCTGCCCGCGAGCCGGGCAAGACTCCGCCTCCCCGCCGGCCACCGGGGCCGTGACTTCCCGGCGGGGCCGGAGCAGGACCGCAGTGGCGAGGGCGCAGGCCGCGGCGCCGGCGCCCAGGGAGGCGGGAACGCCGAAGTGCTCGGAAACCCAGCCGGCCTGGAGCGAGCCAAGCGGGGCCACGCCCAGCACCATGAGGGAATAGAAGCCCATGACCCGGCCCCGAAGGTGGTCGGGGGCGCCGGTCTGAAGCTGGCTGTTGGTGCTGATGTTGTTGAGGATCATGGCACAGCCCGCGAGGGCCAGCGCGAGAGCCGCGGGGAGCCAGCTCCGCACCAAGGCCACCGCGGTGAGGGCCAGCGCGAACAGGACGCCCGCCACCCGGATGACCGGCATCCGCGGGAACCGGTGCCCGATCCCGGCCATGGTGAGCGCCCCCAAGCTGGCCCCCACCCCGACGCTGGTCATGAGCCCGCCGTACCCCGTCGCCCCGGTGGCCAGCACGTCGCGGGCATAGACCGGCAGCATGCTGAACGCCGAGAAGCCGAACACGCTGAACGTGGCGGTGAGGAGGAGGAGCGGCCTCGGTTCGCCGGGGCCCAGCGCATAGCGGGCCCCCTCAGCGAAGGTTGCGGTGCGGTGCCCGCCGGTATCTCCCGCCGCCGGACCCCGGATCCGGAGCAGCGCGGCCAGCGCGCCGAGGAAGCTCGCGGCATTGAGGAGAAAGCACACCGCGATGCCCAGCCCGGCGATAAGGAGGCCGGCCAGCGCCGGACCCAGAATGCGGGTGAGGTTGAAGTTCGAGCTGTTGAGCGCGATGGCGTTCATCAGGTCGTCCCGGCCCACCAGCTCGACCAGGTACGCCTGCCGGATCGGGACTTCGAACGCGGCCGAGGTGCCGTGCAGTGCCGCGAGTACCATCACCCAGCCCGTGGTGATGTGGCCGGTGAGGGTCAGGAGCCCCAGGGCCAGCGCATCGCACAGCATGAAACCGTTGAGGAGGAGCAGCGCCCGCCGCCGGTTCACCCGGTCGGCCAGCACCCCGCCCCAAAGTGTGAACAGCAGGATCGGGACGGAGCCGAGCGCGCTTACCAGCCCCACGAGGAAGGCGGAATCGGTCAGCTCCAGCACCAGCCAGCCCTGGGCCACCACCTGCATCCAGGTGCCCACCAGGGATACGAACTGCCCCGCAAAGAACAGCCGGAAATTGCGGTGCCGGAGGGCAGAGAATGGGGCGGACACGCCCGAAGTGTAACGGGACCCGGGGGGGGGAGGTTGAGGTCCGCGGGCAGGGGGAGGTATCGTGGAGGGGGGGGCGTAGGACGGTAGGACGGTAGGACGGGCGGACGGGCGGACGGGCGGACGGGCGGACAGGCGGACGGTCGGACGGTCGGACGGTACCAAAGATCTGAGATGACTGAAGGTCCCCCGATCACGCCCTCCCCCGGCCTGCGTTCCCGGTTACCAGTTCCCTGATTCCCTGGGCCCCACTTCGCATGCGCTATACCACCTACTCCAAGTTCGTCCCCGGCCT
>CAZCVG010000408.1:0-1552 GCA_964501735.1 uncultured Gemmatimonadaceae bacterium
CCAAGCGGATGTTCGGCGCCGAGGCGTTCTTCACCAACGGCCGGATGTTCGCGTTCCTGTTCGACGAAGCCATCGTGCTGAAGCTGCCGGAATCGGACCGGCAGTCGGTGCTGGACACCCGCGCGGCCCGTCCCTTCCTGACCCACGAGAACGCCCCCTTCGGCCGCTGGGTCGAGGCCGCCATCCAGGGGAGCGAGGCCGCGTCGCGGGCCATCCGGCTCGCCGCCGCGGCCCACGCGCTGGCGCAGAGCCCGCATCACGACGGGCCCCGCAAGCGCCGCCACGCGCCCAAGCGCCGGAGCCCCGCCCGCCGGACCCCTTCGGACGCCTGAACCCCCCGCTTCTCCCGGACGCTCAGGACCTGCTGCCGCCGCCGGCGGGCCGGCTCCCGTCCGCCTCCGCTGACTGCTTCAGCACCAGCCGGGCGATCGCCGCGATGGTGTGCGGCGCACTGCCCTCCGCACGGTTGTTCACCAGGATATAGGCCGGAATCCTGAGCCGGATGGCCTGCTCGATGAGCCGGGCCACGTCCCGGCGCAGCTCGGGGTTGGGATCCTGCACCCGGTCGTACGGGGCAAAGGCGTCCACCGCCTCGTTGTAGGTGCGCCCGGGCCGGAGCAGGATCCGGGCAACGGTGAACGGCGCGCTGAACGCCCCGGGCAGTTCGCCCTGCTCCCCCACCGGCGGCATCCGGGTCCACGAGTTGAAGGTGTGGGCCACGTTGTGCTCCCGCAGCACCGCGAAGTAGGGCGGGGTGAGGAACTCGGCGTTCCTCAGCTCCACCGCGTACATCGCCTCACGGGGGAGCCGGGAGAAGAACCGGTCCAGCTGGTCGGCGAAGGACTGGGCCGTGAGACCGGCGCCCCGCCCGATGGTCTGGAACTCGAAGATGAACGGCCCGGCATGCTCCGCGAAGTGCGTCAGGCAGGGATCCAGCACTTCCTGGAGGAACAGCTCGGGGTTGAGGAAGTCGGGATTCAGCTCGCCGCCGGTGTCCTTGTAGCGCTTGGCGGGGAAGGTGTGCACTGTGATCCGGTCCCACACCTTGCTGGCGCAGCGGAAGCCCGGCGGCAGCACCCGGGCGTAGGAGGCGAGCGTGGCGGGTGAGGCCGGGCGGTAGAAGGTGGAGTCGATCCCCACCGTGCGGAACAGCGGGAAACGGGCGTACTCCGCCAGCATCCGCGCGGCCGGCGCCGACTTGGGGTAGTCCTCCCGGTACACCAGCCCCTTCCACCCCGGGTAGGTCCACGAGGAGGTGCCGAACAGCACCTCGGCCGGGAGCCGTCCGGCCAGGGCCTCGAAGTCGCGACGCTCGTCCGCCGGGTCCATGCCGGAAGCTACCCCGGCAGGGTCAGAGCGGCACGATCCGGTACACCACCCCGCCGTGGGTCAGCACGTACAGCTCCCCTGTGGCGTCCTGGCCGAAGCTGGTGATGTTCCCGCCGGGCGACAGCGCCGGCTGGTCCTGCCGGTCCACCGCCTGCCCGCCCGAGTAGCGGAAGCTCCGCACCCAGCCGCTGCAGTAGTCGGCGTACAGGTAGTGGCCCACCAG
>CAZCVG010000409.1:0-1551 GCA_964501735.1 uncultured Gemmatimonadaceae bacterium
AGGGCCGGCAGCGGCGTGTGACATGCCGGACAGGCGCGGGTGTCGGTGGTCAGTGCGGAATCCCCTGCGCGCGAAGGTCGCTTACGGTGGTGAAGTATCGCCGGGATCGGTCCCGCCGCAAGGCCGAATCGGCCGGGATCAGACGAACGGCCGGTCCACCGCCGGGCTCTGCGGGGTGAAGAACCGCGGTCCCTCCTCGGTGATGTAGAGGCAGTCCTCCAGCCGGATGCCGAACTCCCCGTAGATGGCGATCATTGGCTCGTCGCTGAAGCACATCCCCGGCTCAAGCCGGGTGGTGTTGCCCTTCACGAAGTTGGTCCACTCGTGGCCGTCCATCCCGATGCCGTGGCCGGTGCGGTGGGGGAGCCCCGGCACCTTGTAGCCCGGGCCGAAGCCGGCATCGGTGAGCACCTTGCGGGCGGCGGCATCCACCGATTCGCAGGTGGCCCCGACCCGCGCGGCGGCGAAGGCGGCGTCCTGGGCGCGGCGCTCCAGGTTCCAGATCTCGGTCTGGCGCGCGGTCGGGGTGCCGAAGACGGTGGTCCGGGTGATGTCGGCCTGGTAGCCCTGCACCGCGCAGCCGGAGTCCATCAGGACGATGTCTCCCTCCTTGAGCTTCTGCGGCACGTTGGATCCGTGGGGGAAGGCCGAGGCCTCCCCGAACCCCACCAGCACCCAGGTGTCGCGCCCGCCGAGGCGCTGCAGCGCCTGTTCCTGGATCTCTCCCAATTCGTACTGGGTCATCCCCTCCCGGAAGAGCTGGAACGAGGCCCGGAAGGCGGCGAGGGTGATGTCATTGGCCCGCTGCATCAGGGCCAGCTCAGCGGCAGACTTGAACATCCGGCAGCCGGCGGTGACGCCGTCGGCGCTGGTGAGCCGGAGCGCGGGCGCCACCTGGGCCAGCCCGTCCACCACGAAGTAGCGCACCCGTTCTTCCACCCCCACGCGGCCGGTGCGGACGCCGCGGTCGGCCAGGATCCCGGCGATGGCCAGGTAGGGGCTTTCGTCCTCCTGCCAGACCCGGACGTCGTTGGTGAACTTGATGAGCTGCCGAGCCCGGGCCTCCTCGAAGGCGGGGCAGACGAAGGCCAGCTCCCCCTCGGCCGGCAGGATCGCGACGAAGGGCCGCTCCGAGGGCCACCAGCTTACCCCGGTGAAGTACATCATGCTGGTGCCGGGCTCGAGCAGGATGGCGGCGATGCCCTGCTCCCCCATGAGGCGGCGGGCGCGGTCCATCCGGGCCCGGCGCTCCCCGGCGGTGATGGGGACCACGCCTTCGGTCATCGGCTTGAGGGCCTGGACTGGCGCGGGAAGGTTGCACGGGTCGGCCGGGGGCGCCTGCCCGGCGAGCAGGCGCTCCAGCGGCAGGGTGCTGCCGCCGAGGGCGCCGGCGAGCAGGCCGGTGAAGTGGCGGCGGTCGAGCGTCATGGCGCGATCTCGCAGTCGGGGGGCGAGGGGGACCGGCGGGCCGGGCGGCCCCGGGTTACAGGATATACCGCCGGAGGTCCCCGTCATCAATGATCTTCTCCAGCCGCTGGCGCACCCGCTCCC
>CAZCVG010000410.1:0-1545 GCA_964501735.1 uncultured Gemmatimonadaceae bacterium
TGAAGTTGCCGTCGTTGCTGAACCCCACCTCGCGCAGCAGGAAGTAGCGCAGCGCATCCGGCCCGTGGCGGTTCATCGCCTCCCGCAGGTCGAGCTTCACCCCGGCGCTCTTGGAGAACCGATCGCCGCCGTAGTAAATGAACCCGTGGGCCCACACCCGCTCGGGCAGCGGCTCTCCCGCGGCCTTCAGCATCGCGGGCCAGATGACGCAGTGAAAGCGGGTGATGTCCTTGCCGATGATGTGGAGCTGGGCCGGCCAGGCGGCGCCCGACCCGGGGAAGCGGGGCGCGGTCCAGTAGTTGGGCAGGGCATCGAACCAGACGTAGGTGGTCTGGGCCTCGCCGGTGCTCAGCGGCCGGGGGAAGGGAATGCCCCAGTCGAAGCGGCTCCGGCTGGCGGAGACGTCCTCCAGCCCCTGGCGCAGCAGACCGAGGATCTCGTTCCGCCGGATCTCGGGCTGGATGAACTCCGGGTGGTCCGCCAGCAACTGCTCGAGGAATCCCTGGTACCGCGACAGCCGGAAGAACCAGTTCCGTTCCTCCACGTCCTCCAGCACCCGGGTGGGGTGGAGGGCGCAGCGGCCGTCCACGATGTCGGCGTCGGTCTTGAAGGCCTCGCACCCCACGCAGTAGCGCCCGGTGTAGCTGTGCTCGTAGAAATCGTCGGGGCTGGTGGCGAAGATCTTCTCGATCAGGTCGCGGACCCCCTCGTGGTGCAGCCGGGCGGTGGTCCGGATGAACTGGTCGTGGGAGATGTGCAGGTCGCGCCAGGTCTGCTGGAACACGCCCGCCACTTCGTCAGCCAGGGCCTGGGGCGTGGTTCCCCGCTCCGCGGCAGTCTGGGCCACTTTCTGCCCATGCTCGTCCATGCCGATGAGAAACCAGACCGCGTCGCCCCGCATCCGGCGGTAGCGGGCGATGCAGTCGGCGCCCACCTTCTCGAACGCGTGCCCCATGTGGGGGTCGCCGTTGGCGTAGTCGATGGCGGTCGTAATGAAGAACCGGGTCACTCAGCCCTCGGTGGGAGGGGGTGAGCCGGAGGGGCCGCCGCCCCGGCCCCGGCGGCCGCGCCGGCGCCGCCGGCGGGGAGTGGCGGGGGGCTGGTCTGTGGCAGGGGGCGGCGGCGTTGCCGGCCGCCCCGGCGCCTCCGGCCGGGGGCGAGCCTGGCCGCCGCGGGAGCGCTGCTGGTCGCCGCGCGACGCCCGGTCGGGCGGGGCAGGGCGGGTCTCCTGCCGGGGACCGGGCGCCGGCTTCCGGGCCGGCACTGTGCCGGCCGTCGCCGGGGGCTCTCCCGATTCGGCGCGCCGCCGCTCGGCCTCCTCCTGCTCCTCCCTGAGGACCACCAGGGGGATGATCCGGGAGGCCTGGGCCTCTCCCCTCAGGAACACCCGCTCCCGGAAGATGTCCACCGCAATCACCTTCTCGGGGCCCTGGAGGGTGAGCAGCGTCTTGCCCTCCCGGGGGAAGCGCTTGCGGGCCGCCACGTAGAACTCGTGCTCGTACTTGAGGCAGCAGAGCAGGCGGCCGCAGCCGCCGGAGATCTGGG
>CAZCVG010000411.1:0-1540 GCA_964501735.1 uncultured Gemmatimonadaceae bacterium
GGCCGGGCTGCCCCTGGACACCTGGCTCCGGCTGGCGATCTGGATGGCGCTCGGCCTCCTGATCTACTTCGCCTACGGCCGGCGGCACTCGAGCCTCAACAAGGCCTGATCCGGCTCGGCCGGGGCGCGGTTCCTTCGCGCGTCCGGCCCCCGGCCCGGCCGGCCGAGGCCGCGGCGTGACGCCGCGGCCTCGACCTTTTCGGGGACCGCACTATACTTCCGCCCAATGTCGGCACTGCCCCCCGCGCGTCTCCTCGAGGCCCGGACGTTCGCTGAAAGCCTGCGGCCGGGGCGGCGCATCTGCCTCACCACCCACGTCAACCCGGATGGCGACGGCCTCGGCAGCGAAGTCGGGCTGATCCACCTGCTCCGGGCCCAGGGGGTGGACGCCGTCGTCACCAACCCCTCGCCCACCCCCGACCGCTATCACTTCCTCTTCGAGGGACTGCCGGGGGTGGACTGCACCCAGAGCGCGGTGAAGGAGCTGCGCCGGGCCGACCTCATCCTGGTGCTCGACATCTCCGACGTGGGCCGGCTGGGCATGCTGAGCCAGACCGTCGTCGAGCGCGGGGTCCCGGTGGCCTGCGTGGACCACCACGTGAGCCAGGGCCATCTCCCCGACGGGCCGCGCTATGTGGATCCCGAGGCCTCGGCCACCGGGGAACTGATCTTCCAGCTGGCCGAGGCCAACGGCTGGCCGCTCACCCGGGCGGCGGCCCGGGCGCTCTACGTGGCCATCCTCACCGACACCGGCGGGTTCCGGTTCAGCAACACCCGGCCGGCGGTCCTGCGCACCGCCGCCGCCCTGCTGGAGGTGGGACTCGACCCGGAGCAGATCTACCTCGATGTCTACGCCAACGCGCCCGAGGGCCGGGCCCGGCTGTTCGCCGAGACCCTCCAGACCATGGTGGTGGAGCACGACCATGGACTGGCCTGGGTCACCGTGCCCCCCGGCGCGCTCGAGCGCCACGGCGCCACCGCCGATGACCTCGACGGCATTGTGGAAGTTCCCCGCAGCATCTCAGGCATCCGGATGGCGCTGCTGTTCCGGGAGATTGCCTCCGGCCGGGTGAAGGTGTCACTCCGCTCGGTCGGGACCGTGGACGTGGCGGCGTTCGCCAAGCCCTTCGGGGGCGGGGGGCACACCAAGGCCTCCGGGCTGTCGCTGGAAGGCTCCCTGGCGGAAGTGCAGGCCCAGATCCTGGCCGCGGCCCGCGACTACCTCGGCGGAAACGGCGCCCGTTGACCGCGCCCTGACGAGGCGTTTGTTTCCCCTCAGCGCCTGCGGCAGGATGGCAACCGGACCTGGCAGAATGACTGAAAACACAGCAACACCCGACATCTTCGAGCGCATCGAACACACCCTCGATACCCTGCGGCCGTACATCGCCTCCCACCGGGGGACCGTGGAGGTCGTCGACTTCGATGAATCCCAGGGCCTGCTGCTGCTGAGGTTGGGTGGCACCTGTCACGGCTGCTCCGCCTCCACCGTGACCCTCAAGCAGGGCATCGAGACCCGCCTGCGGCAGCTGGTGCCGGA
>CAZCVG010000412.1:0-1539 GCA_964501735.1 uncultured Gemmatimonadaceae bacterium
AGGGGGAGACCCTGACCATGATCCAGCGCTCCAGCGCGCACGACGCCTACCTCACGGCCGGACCGGTCAGCAACGGCCGCTGGGTCTGGAGCGAGAGCAACAACAATGACGCCGGCGGCACCGATGCCAAGCTGGTCGTGACGCTCAAGTCCGACGGGGAGTACTGGGTGCGGCCCAACGCCCTCAACAAGGGCGTGGGGCCGTACACCCTGATGGTGACCAGCGACCGGGCCCCGTCGGCGGCCCCGGCCCAGGCGCCGGTGGCCAGTTCCACCCCGAGGCCCAGCCAGGCCCAGCCACCGATGCCCTCCGCCGGACCGCTGCAGCAGGGCATCACGCCCGGGGCGGCCAACCCGGGCGGCGGGGCACCCGCGCCCCGGCCCAGCCAGGCGGCACCGCCCAGCCAGGCGCCTCCGCGGCCGGCGGCCGGAGCGCCCCGGGTGGCGATCCAGGTGGGCCAGACGGTGCGTGGCGAACTCACCCCGGCCGACGAGTTCAACTTCGACTCGACGTACGTGGACACCTACGTGGTGCAGGGGACGCGGGGCCAGCGGCTCGACATCATCATGATGTCGCCCGCGTTCGGGAGCTACGTCCTGTTTGGCCGGGCGCCGGCGCCCGGGGTGACCTTCTCCTCCATCGAGACCAAGGGCGCGGTGCGGGGCGCCGAGGCCCGGATGACCGTCACGGTGCCTGACGACGGGGAGTACTGGGTGCGGGCCAATTCGTTCGGCAAGACCACCGGGTCGTATGTGCTGTCGGTGGAGGCGAGCCGCTAGCGAGCCGGGGGGCGGCCTCGTAGATTTGTACTGTCGTCGTCGTGTAACTCCTACAAGGACAGAGACTTATGGCCGATCACCGCGCTCCGCTCATCGCCCTCTTCGGTGGCGCCGTCAAGCAGGACGGCAACCGGGTGCAGGTGCTGGATGCGGCGAAGCTCAAGTCCGAGGCTACCGATCGCCTGGTCTGGCAGGCCGTCTTCGGCGAGGGCGGGAGCCGCGAGGCGGCCCGCTGGCTGCTCTGGGAACTGGGGCAGGCGGTGGGAGTGCGGCCGTCCTCCATTGGCCCGATCTACTTCGCCCGGGGCCGGGGCGAGTGCGGCGGCTTCACCGTGCCCGCCATCAACGTCCGGATGATGGCCTACGACACGGCCCGGGCCATCTTCCGCGCCGCCCTGGCGCGCGACGGCGGGGCCATCCTGCTCGAGATCGCCCGGTCGGAGATCGCCTACACCGAGCAGCGGCCGGCGGAGTACGTGGCCGTGATGATCGGGGCGGCGCTGCGCGAGGGGTGGACCCTGCCGATCTTCATCCAGGGCGACCACTGCCAGGTCAACGCCAAGAAATACCAGGCCGACCCCAAGGCGGAGGTCGAGGAGGTCAAGAAGCTCATCGCCGAGGAGATCGGCGCCGGCTTCTACAACATTGACGTGGACACCTCCACGCTGGTGGACCTCTCCCACCCCACGCTGCTCGAGCAGCAGCGGCTCAACTTCGAGCATGCGGCGGAGATCACCGCCTTCATCCGGGAGATCGAGCC
>CAZCVG010000413.1:0-1531 GCA_964501735.1 uncultured Gemmatimonadaceae bacterium
CGCTGATCTACGAGATCGACGAGTTCCGCTGCGTCTTCTGCGGCTACTGCCAGGAAGTCTGCCCCGAGGAGGCCATCCACGTCGGGGTGCACTACGAGAACGCCGAGTACAGCCGGGACCGCTTTGTGTACGACCTCGAACGGCTCACGGCCCAGACCCACCAGGTCTCGACCCTCTGGGACCCCACCGACCCGAAAGGCGAATAGATGACCGAGGCGGTCTTCTGGTTCTTCGCCGGCGTGGCGCTGGTCTCCGCCCTGCTGGTGGTGGTCATGCGGAGCCCGATCGCCTCGGCGTTCTGGCTGGTGTGCACCATGCTCTGCCTGGCGGGCATCTTCGTGCTGCTGAACGCCCAGTTCCTGGGGGTCATCCAGGTGCTGGTGTACGCCGGGGCGGTGATGGTGCTGTTCCTGTTCGTCATCATGCTGCTCAACCTCGGCCGCGGTGACAGCGACCTCAAGCGGGTGCCGGCGTGGCTGGGCGTGGCGGTGCTGGCGGGTGTCCTGGCCAGCCAGCTCGGGCCCCTGGTGGGCTACAGCGCCGAGCGGCTGGCGCTCGAGTACACCGGCTCCACCTCGCTGGCCGACCCGGCCATCGTGTTCGACTCCACCCAGTCGGCCGGCGCGGCCACGCTGGCCCGGGGCATCCCCGGCGACATCGCCCAGCCGCTGTTCGAGCGCTACCTCGTCCCCTTCGAGCTGACCTCCGTCCTGCTGCTCACGGCCATCGTGGGCGCGGTGGTCCTGGCCAAGCGGAGGATCTGATGCTGCTCGGGCCCTCCCTGGCGCTCTCGGCCATCCTGTTCACCATCGGCGTGGCCGGGGTGCTGCTCCGGCGGAACGCCATCGTGATCTTCATGTGCGTGGAGCTGATGCTCAACGCGGTGAACCTGAGCTTCGTGGCGCTGTCCACCGCCCACGGCATCTCGGGCCAGGTCTTCGTCTTCTTCGTGATGACGGTGGCCGCCGCCGAGGCGGCGGTCGGCCTCGCGATCATCCTCGCGATCTTCCGGCATCACAAGTCGGTGGACCTCCAGAACATCAACCTGCTCAGGGGCTGATGCACGCCGACCTCCTCGCCCTTCCGGCCGCCGAGGCCGCCGGCCTGGTCCAGCACGCCGCCGCGGTGTGGCGGCTGCCGGCCCTGCTGATCGTGGGGCTGCCGCTGGCGGGCTTCCTGCTCAACGGGGCCCTGGCCCTGTGGCGGCCCGGTGCCAAGACCCTGGTCTCGCTGATCGGGCCCGGGGTGCTGCTCGCCGCCTTCGCGGTCTCGCTCCGGCTCTTCAGTCAGCTCTCCGGGGTGTGGCACGCCACCCCCGAGGCGGCCCAGGTGGTCCAGCTGTGGCGCTGGATGCCGGTGGGGACGCTGCAGCTCAACTTTGCCTTCCAGCTGGACCAGCTCTCGATGGTCATGCTGCTGGTGATCACCGGCGTGGGCAGCCTGATCCACCTCTTCAGCGTGGGTTACATGAAGGCGGACCCGGGCTACGCGCGCTACTTCGCGTACCTGAACCTGTTCGTGGCCTTCATGC
>CAZCVG010000414.1:0-1524 GCA_964501735.1 uncultured Gemmatimonadaceae bacterium
GGGCCCGGCTGGAGGCCCAGCTGCAGCAGGCCCAGAAGATGGAGGCGGTGGGACGCTTCGCCTCCAGCGTGGCCCACGACTTCAACAACGTGCTCACGGTCATCAGCGGCAATCTCGAATTCCTCCGGCTGACCGGTGCCGGCCAGGGCAGCGAGCTGGACCAGGTCCAGGCGGCGGCCGAGCGAGGCGCAACCCTGGCCCGCCAGCTTACCGCGCTGAGCCGCCCGCGGACCACTACCGCCGTCACGACCGACCTGTCCCAGGCCGTGGGGGCGATCGCCCGGACCCTTGGCCTGCTGTTGCCGTCGTCGGTGGAATGCACGGTCAGCGCGCCCGCGGCACCGGTGGTGGTCGGGCTGGACGAGGTTCAGGCCGAGCAGATCCTGCTCAACCTGGCGCTGAACTCCCGGGACGCCATGCCCGATGGCGGACAGCTGGCGGTCGGGCTGGTGGAATGCGGGCCTCCGCCCGATGTGCCAGGCGACCGGGGAGACCGGTGGTGCTGCCTGACTGTGCGGGACTCCGGCCGTGGGATGCCGCCGGAGGTGCTGGCCCACGCCTTCGAGCCATTCTTCAGCACCAAAGACCCCTCGCGCGGCACCGGGCTGGGTCTCGCTTCGGTTCGTGAGATCGTGGACACGGCCGGGGGATGCGTGGTGCTCGACTCGCGGCCCGGGGCGGGAACGGAGGTCTCGATCTGGCTGCCCCTGGTGGCGCCGGGTCCCGGGATGGGGGGCGGAGAGAAGGTCGCCAGGGTGCGGGGAGGGAAGGGCCGGGTCCTGCTGGTGGATGATGACGAGGCGGTGCGCCTGATCGTGGCCCGCTACCTGGGGCGAGTAGGGTATGAGGTCGAGGTGCGGGAGGATGGGGTCACGGCGCTTGCCTATCTCGACGCCAATGCGGGATCGGTGCAGGTGGTCCTCTCCGACCTGGTCATGCCGCGGATGTCCGGCATGGAGCTCGCCGCGAAGGCGGCCGAACGCTGGCCGGGCCTTCCGGTGCTGCTGATGTCGGGCACGCCCGGCGTTCTCGAGGGTCGCGGAGAGCCCTGGGCCGCGACCCCGGTGATCTCGAAGCCGGTGGTACTGGCGGAAATCGCCGAACGGATTGCCGAGGCGCTTCGGCCGGGGCCGGCGTGAGAGCCGGTCCCGGTCCGGCCCCCGACCCTGGCGTGGCCGCCCGGCTGGCCTCGAGGGCCCATTGAGGGATCCCCGCTGGCTGCCTTGACCCGCCACCGCCGCCGGGGCAAACTCACTCCCTGACCCGACCCTGATCCAATCGCGCTGTCGCGGGACGCGAGCGTCGAGTGCCCGTGGCTGGCCGCCCTTGTTTCTTCCCGGAGCCGCAACATGCCCAGTCGAACTCTGCTCACCGGTGCTGGCCTGATCGTCCTCACTGCCTGCATTCAGGTCTATCCTCCGGGTTCGCAACCGGCTCCCTCGGGGGCCCCGGCCCCGGCCGCCGCCGCCACCAAGCCGGCGGAGCCCAAGGATCCGTTCAAGCCCTGGGACTCGGTGCTCAAGG
>CAZCVG010000415.1:0-1518 GCA_964501735.1 uncultured Gemmatimonadaceae bacterium
TCCAGGTGAGCGGGCCGGTGCCGGCGGGCCGGCTGCCGGGGGTCATGACCTCATCGCTGGTGAGGATGAAGCGCGGGGTCTCCGAGGTGAGGGCCTCGGCCAGGCGGCGGCGCTGCAGCGGGGTCATCACCGCCACCGGGTTGAGCAGGGTGCCGGTGGCCTGGACGATGTGGTCCCTCGGCACGGTCAGCTCCACGTCGTAGCTGCCGAAGTTGAGGTAGAATTCGCCCTGGCCCAGGAACTGGTCGGTCTGCCAGCCGCTCACGTCGTCGTACACCGAGGCCCGCGGGAACCACTGGGCCACCTCGTACAGCCAGCCGTCCTTCACCAGCTCGCGCTGGCCCCGGCCGTTCCGGCCCCCTTCGGGCACCAGGAAGTTCCAGTCAATCTCCACCACCGCCCGCTGGCCCGGGGCCAGCGCCGCCGGCAGCAGCACCTTCATCACGGTGCCGTTGATGACGTACCGGGCGTCGGCCTTGCGCTCCTGCCGGGCCCGGCCGGTCACCAGCTGCACCCGGGTGATCTTGTGGCCGCCGTCGAACGGCTCGGGATCGAGGAACCGCCGGGCCTGGGGCGAGAGCTGTTTGGGCAGCGCCGGCGAGATGGCGATGGTGCGGCTCACCGCGGCGTCGTCAATGTTCTGGTCCAGCTGGAACCAGAGGTACTCCAGGTGGTCGGGGGAGTTGTTGTGGTAGGTCACCCGCTCGGAGCCGGTGACCCGGTGGGCCACCGTATCCAGCGAGGCCCGGATGACGTAGTCCACCTGCTGCTGCCAGTAGCGCGGTCCGGGGCCGCCGGAGGCGGTGCGGAACTCGTTGGGATCGGGCAGCTCCTCGATGGCGCGGAAGCTGGACTGGTTGGTCTTGGGGTTGGGCTCGGCGTTGAGCCACTGCTGGGCGGCGGCGCGCGGCGCGGCCAGCGCCAGCAGGCAGGAAAGGGCAACGGCGGGACGCAGGAATCTGGACATCAGGCGCTCTCGGGAAGGTAGGCGAAAGGGCATTGCATTCATGTGTAGGCCGGCCTCAGCCGGCCAGGCGTTCGGCGATGATCGCGGCACCGATGGCGGCGATGCCGCCGGAGGCCACCAGCACCCAGTCCCGGCGGCTCAGGCGGAACACCCGCTCCACCACCACGCCCAGGCCCAGCACGCCGGCCACGATCAGCAGCTGGCCGGCCTCGAGCCCGACGTTGAAGGAGAGGAGCGGCACCAGGATGGACTCCTCGTCTCCCAGCAGGCTCCTCAGGAAGCTGGAGAAGCCCAGCCCGTGGATCATCCCGAAGCCGGCCGCCAGCGCGTAGCGGAGCCGCTGCCCCTGATCCGACACCGGCAGCGCCGCGCCCGCCGGTGCGCGGGCCGCGAAGGCGATGGCCATGAGGCTGGTGGCGACGATGGTCCCGGCGATGGCCGCCTCCACGAGGCTGGCGTTGACCCGCACCAGGTCCAGCGTGGCCAGGGCGAGGGTCACCGAGTGGCCGAGGGTGAAGGCGGTGACCAGCCAGAGCAGCCGGTGCCAGTCA
>CAZCVG010000416.1:0-1509 GCA_964501735.1 uncultured Gemmatimonadaceae bacterium
GTGCTGCTCCTGGTGGACAGCGTCACCGGCGTGGCCGGCGCCCGGGTCGAGACCGACGCCTGGCAGCTCGACTTCGTGCTGACCGGCTCCCAGAAGGCGCTGGCCCTCCCGCCCGGCCTGGCGCTGGGCGTGGCCCATCCCCGGGCCCTGGCCCGGGCGAAGGGCGCCGCCAGCCGCGGGGTGTACTTCGACCTGCTGGAGTTCGAGAGCTACATCCAGAAGAACCAGACGCCCAACACTCCGGCGCTGTCGCTGCTGTATGCCCTGGCCGCCCAGGTGGAGCACATTGACGCCGAGACCATCGAGGCCCGCTGGGCCCGCCACACCGCCATGGCCGAGCGCACCTGGCAGTGGGCCGAGTCGGAGCGGGGCAAGGGACGGGACGTGCGGGTGCTGGCGCCGGAAGGGTACCGCTCCCCCACCGTCACCTGCCTGACAGTGCCGGACGGCAAGACCGGCTCGGCGGTCAACGAGGCCATGAAGAAGCGGGGCTACACCATCAGCGCCGGCTACGGCGCGCTCAAGGACTCCACCATCCGGGTGGGCCACATGGGCGACCACACCGTGGCCGAGCTGGACGAGCTGCTGGCGGTGCTGAGCGAGGTACTGGCCGCGTGAGCACCTTCAAGATCCTGGTGGCCGACAAGATCGCGCGCGAGGGGCTGGCGCCGCTGGCCGGCGACGTGCGGTTCGAGCTGGTGGAGCGGCCCGGCCTCAAGGGGGACGACCTGGCCCGGGCCATCGCCGAGGCCGACGCGGTGCTGGTGCGGAGCGCCACGAAGATCACCCGGGAGTCGCTGGCCCTGGCCACCCGGCTCAAGGTGATCGGCCGGGCCGGCGTGGGCGTGGACACCATTGACGTCGAGGCCGCCACCGAGCGGGGCGTGGCGGTGATGAACGCCCCCGCCGGCAACACCGTGAGCGCCGCCGAACTGGCCTTCGCGCTGCTGCTCTCGCTGATCCGGAAGGTGCCGGCGGCGGACAAGTCCATGAAGGCGGGGCAGTGGGACCGCACCAGCTTCGGCGGCATCGAGCTCAACCGGAAGGTGCTGGGCCTGATCGGCGCCGGCCGGGTGGGCGGCGAGGTGGCCCGCCGGGCCCGGGCCTTCGGCATGAAGGTGGTGGCCTACGACCCCTTCCTGAGCCCCGAGGCGGCGGCCGAGATGGGCGCGGAACTCACCACCCTGGAGCACGTGCTGCAGGCGGCCGACGTGCTCTCACTCCATGTGCCGCTCACCGACAAGACCCGCGGCATGCTGGGGGCCGAGCAGCTGGCGCTGGTCAAGCCCACGGCGGTGATCATCAACGCCGCCCGGGGCGGGGTGCTGGATGAGGCGGTGCTGCTGGAGCGGCTCAAGAGCGGCAAGCTGGCCGGCGCGGCGCTGGACGTGTTCGACCAGGAGCCGCTCCCGGCCGACCATCCGCTGCGCGCCCTGCCCAACGTGGTGCTCACCCCGCACCTCGGCGCCAGCACCGAGGAGGCCCAGCTCAACGTGGCGGTGGAGATCG
>CAZCVG010000417.1:0-1503 GCA_964501735.1 uncultured Gemmatimonadaceae bacterium
CGGGACATCACGGCCTGTGCCACCTGCCACACGGCCGAAAGCTGTGTTGCCTGCCATCGGTCCAGCCCGGCGGTTGCCCGGCTGCTCCCGGCGGCGGGACCAGGACGCGGGACCGGGGCGTCTATCGAACGGACCCGGCCCTCGAGTCACACGGCGGGGTTCGCGGAAAATCACGGCCCCCTGGCCGGCGCGACTCCGGCGAGCTGCAGCGCCTGCCACGCCCGGAGCGAGTGCCTGGACTGCCACCGCCCGAGCACCGGTGGGACGGGGAGCTATCACCCGGCCGGTTTCCTCACCCGGCACCCGGCCTCGGCATTCACTCGCCAGTCGGACTGCACCGAGTGCCACAATCAGAGCGAGTTCTGCGCCTCGTGCCACGTGCAGGCCGGGCTTTCCTCCACCGGCAACATCGGGCCGGGATATCACGACGCCGCCCCTGCCTTCCTGGTGGGACATGGCGTCGCGGCCCGGCAGTCCATCGAGAGTTGCATCACCTGCCACACCGAGCGGGACTGCCTGCAGTGTCACTCGGTCCAGGGAGGCCGCCGGTTCAACCCCCACGGCCCGGGCTTCAACCCCGAGCGCCTGCGCCGCCGCAACCCGCAGACCTGCGCCGCCTGCCACGGGCGGGCGATTCCCACCGGGGACGACTGAGCCGACGGGCCGCTCGCCCCGGGGTCCATGAACACAGCGCGGGCGGACCCGAGAAGGTCCGCCCGCGCTGTTCCCGCCGCCTGCCCCGCTGCCGGAATCAGGCCTGCTTGCCTTCCTCCTTGTACTGCGCCTCGTAACGGGAACCGCACTTGGCCAGCAGGGTCGTGGCCCGGAAGATACCATCCCGACCCAGGCGTCCTTCCACCACAACCTCGATTTCCTGGGCATCGGTGAAGGTGTCCGGGGCGAGGCCACGATACGTCACGGGATAGGTCTGGGTACCGTCGGTCACCTGGAACTCGATGGTCTGGGTGGCGGCATCCCGCCGGATGGTCCCCGGAACCACCTTGGCCTCCATCTTGAGCCCGGTCTCATACAACCCAGGGTCGCGGGAGACCCGCTGGGCCAGTTCGGACGGCTTGAGGGAGTACTGCCCGAATTCCTTCACGCCCTGCGCCATGAGAACGGCGACGCTGGCGACAATGACCCCGGCTCCGATGAGAAACTTGTGCCCGGCCTTCATGATTCACTCCGGTAGTTGGCTGTTTCAATATAGCGTGCTCAGGCCACTTCGCGCCCCTCGCGGGCGGCTTCGGTCAGCTCCTGCCGGCCCAGCCGGACCCCGATGGACTCCAGGAATGCGTTGGGAGGGGTTCCCCCTGCAAATACCCAGACGAAGTCGTTGGGCAGCTCCCGATGGCCCCCGGGCACCTGCAGGCGCACACAGTCGGGCCGGACCTCCACCGGTTGGGAGTTGAACAGCACCTCCACCAACCCCTTCTTCATGAACTCCCGGATGCGCACGTCATTCCTCTGCTTGAGGCGGGAGAAGACGTCCTTCCGGTAGGA